>JAJAYQ010000030.1 GCA_026786145.1 Spirochaetaceae bacterium
CGACGAGGGTCGGATGGCGACCTTCCTGTCCATGCCGTTGCGGGCCGCCGGCCGTGTGGTCGGTTGCCTGGCCCTGTCCAGTGCGACCAAGAACGCGTTCGGCGAGGCGTCGCTGAACACGCTGCGACTCGTCGAGGGGCCCGCGGCAGTCGTGATCAGCAACGCCCGGCTCGCCGGGCGGGTCCCGACCGCCTGACCGGACAGGCGTCGAGGCCTTCCGGCGCGGGTAGTGTCGTGGCGATGTCCATGCCAATATCGGAGCCGGCACAGCCCCCCGAGCCACTCGACGAAATCGTCGACGTCGCCGACTTCCGGCGCACCGTCGGCCACTTCGCGTCCAGCGTCACCGTGGTGACGACCGCAGCCGCCGGTGTCGACCATGCGATGACAGCCAGCGCCTTCACCTCGGTGTCCCTCGAACCACTCCTCGTCCTGGTCTGCGTCGACAAGGAGGCGCGGTTCCGCGACGCGGTCCTCGAGTCGGGGTGGTGGGGGGTCTCGGTCCTGGCGTCCGGGCAGCGCGGGACTGCCGACTGGTTCGCCATGAAGGGCCGGCCACTGATCGGCCAGCTCGACCGCTTCCCGTTTCACCGGGGCATCACCGGCGCCGCGCTGCTGGACGCCGCGCTGGCCTGGATCGAGTGCCGCACGACCGCGGTCTACGACGGCGGCGACCATGACATCGTCGTGGGCGCGGTCACCTCGGTCCGCGAGGGGGACCGGGACGGTCAGCCGCTGGTCTACCACCGCGGCCACTACGGCCGGCTCGCCTGAGCCGTGCGACCTCGTCCCTCGGCCGATCGGCCGAGCACTTCCCGGCGGGTCGGTCTCGTCCTCGTCGGAGTGCTCGGTGCTCTGGTCGTGCTCTACGTGGTCGCTTTCGTCGTCGCCGGGGCGGGCATCGCCCGCGGCACGACCGTGCTCGGCGTGCCGATCGGCGGGCAGACGCGCGAGGAGGCGGCCCGGACTCTCGAGCGCGAGCTCCGGGACGAGGAGACGGCCGTCATCCCGGTGCGCGCCGGAGGTAGCGAGTCGACGGTCACACCAGCCCGGGCCGGGCTCACGCTGGACGTCGCCGCCACGGTGGAGGCGGCACCGGCTCGCTCGTGGAACCCGGTGGCCGTTGCCCGCTCGTCGTTCGGCACGCTCTTCGGCGACGGCGAGGTCACCCCGGTCGTCGCCGTGGACCGGGATCTCCTGACCGCACAGGTGGACGCGCTGGCCGACTCGGTGGACCAGGAGGCGGTCGAGGGCGGTGTCACGATCTCCGGCGTCACGGTGGTCGTGGTCGAGCCCGAGCCGGGGCGGGCGGTGGCCCGCCCGGAGGCCATGGACGCGCTCACCGAGGCGTACCTCACCCATGACTACGTACGCGGGAACGGCCGGGTCGAGCTGCCTACCGAGGTCGATCGTCCGAGCGTGGACCGGGCCGAGGTGGACCGGGTGGTGAGCGAGGTGGCCGAGCCCGCGGTGGCGGCGCCGGTCGCGCTGACCGTCGAGGGCACGACCGTCGACATCCCGGCACGCGCGATCGGGCGGTCCCTCACCTTCGTGCCCGACGACGCGGGCACCCTGTCCGCGGTCCTTTCTGCCGAGCGTCTGCATGCGGCCGTCGCCGAGGAGCTGGCGCCGGTGGAGGACCCGGCCCAGGATGCGACCTTCCGCATCGTCAACGGGCGGCCGCGCGTCGTGCCGGCACGGCAGGGTCGTGAGGTGCTTCCCGACACGCTCGCGGCGGCCGTGCTCCCCGTCCTTCCCTCGACGGGTGCCGAACGCTCGGTCACGGTGCCGCTGGAGGTCAGCGAGCCGGAGATCAGCACCGAGATGGCCAGGTCCCTCGACGTGACCGAGCAGGTCGCGACGTACACGACGTACTACCCGTCGGACTTCCCGCCCCGGCTGACCAACATCCACCGTGCCGCGGACCTCCTGGACGACACCCTGGTCCTGCCCGGCAAGGTGTTCAGCTTCAACGACACCGTGGGGGAGCGGACCGCCGCGCGGGGGTTCGCCGCCGGTTTCATCATCAACAACGGTCGGCTCGAGGTCGACTACGGGGGCGGCGTCTCGCAGCTCGTGACGACGACGTTCAACACGTTCTTCTTCGCCGGCCTCGAGATCCTCGAGCACAACCCGCACAGCTTCTACATCTCCCGTTACCCCGAGGGGCGGGAGTCCACCATCGCGTGGGGGTACAAGGACCTGCGGGTCCGCAACGACTCCGAGCAGGGGATCTTCATCACCACCGGCTACACCAACAGCTCGGTGACGGTGACGGTGTGGGGGACCAAGCGCTATCGCATCGAGGCGACCAAGTCGGCGCGCTACGACAGCACGCCGTTCCGGGTCGTCTACGACCTGCGGACCCCCGGCGTCGACCCCGGTGACTGCGTCGCGACCGACGGTGTCTCGGGCTTCCGCGTCATCGTGGACCGGCTCTTCTACGAGGGAGGCAAGCAGATTCGCTCAGAGGAGTTCCGCACCCGCTACGAGCCGGAGAACGAGGTCATCTGCGGCAAGTCGGGCCCGCCGGAGCCCAAGCCGACGCCGTCGGAACCTCAGCCGTCGGAGTCTGTGAGCCCCCAGTAGCCGTAGGGGTGGTGGGTGGCGTAGCCCAGCCCGGCGTACAGCCGCAGAGCCGGGGCGTTGACAGCGCGGACCTGCAGGTACGACGAGGTGGCGCCGTGATCCTGCGCCCACCGGAGCAGCACGGACATCACCTCGGACCCGAGACCGCGTCGCCGCATCGTGGGCACCACGTCGACCGAGGTGATGCCGCACCACTGTCCCTCCACACTGACCCGCCCGATCACCAGCGGGTTCGTCCCGGCGTAGAGCGTGGCGAACCCCACGACCGGCGGGCCGGTGAGGATCGCGACGTGGCGCTCGACGTCGACGTCGAGGTCGTGCATGACGGAGCGCCAGTCCGCCGACGGGGCCGGCTCGACGACTGCCCGCAGCGTGGGCTCGGGAGCACCGTCGAGCAGCTTGACGATCGGCGCGACCTGCACGAGGGTGACGTGCAGCCGCTCCCACCCCAGGTCGTGCATGCTGTCGTTCGCCGGGTCGGTCAGCGGCAGCTGGAGCAGCGGCGGCAGACCCCTCGCCGTGTACCAGCCGGCGACGGCCGCGAGAGCGTCCGCGAGCGGGCGGCCGGGCTCCCCTACCGCCATCGCGGAGTTGGCGCGCCCGGTGATGCCGCCATGAGCGCGCAGCGCCCAGTCGCCGAGCATCTCGTGCTCGCGAGCCGGCCAGCCGGCCCAGCACATCCGCTGCATCTCCTCGGGTGTGAGATGCGGCACCTCCCAGCCGGCGCGGACGGGCGCGGCCGGCACCACCTTGGCGGCCGTGACGGTTCCCGGGTCGATCTCGACTACGTCACCGTCCCGCCGGAGCACGCTCAGCGAGACCTCGGAGGCGTCGAGCAGGTGGCCGACGACATCGGTGAGGCCCCCCTGCACCCGACGCCGCACGGACACGCGCCGTCCCACGTCGTGAGCATCTAGCACGCCATCCTGCCCCTCGTCCCTCCCGCGAGACCTGCACGCGCGATACTAGGTGGGCGACCATCTCGTCCGGCCGCCTCGCCAACGGTCAATCGCCCTGGAGGAAGTACCCGTGACCTACGTCATCGCGCAGCCGTGCGTGGACCTGCTCGACAAGGCCTGCATCGAGGAGTGCCCGGTCGACTGCATCTACGAGGGCAACCGGATGCTCTACATCCACCCCGACGAGTGCGTCGACTGCGGCGCCTGCGAGCCGGTCTGCCCGGTGGAGGCGATCTTCTACGAGGACGACACCCCCGAGCAGTGGAAGGACTACTACAAGGCGAACGTGGAGTTCTTCGACGACCTCGGCTCGCCGGGTGGTGCCGCCAAGATGGGCAAGATCGACAAGGACCACCCCCTGATCGCCGCGCTGCCGCCACAGATCCAGCCCGACCACTGAGCGATCGGAGCGGAGGGACCGGCGTGTCGGGCGCTCCTCCACTCCGGCCTTGGGGCGCGCGGCTGCCCGACTTCCCCTGGGACGCCCTCGCCCCCTCCGCGGAGGTGGCGCGGGCGCACCGCGACGGCATCGTCGACCTGTCCGTCGGCACACCCGTCGACCCGACTCCGGCCGTCGTGCGCGACGCCCTTGCCGGGGCCTCGGACGCCTCGGGCTACCCGATGACCTCCGGCTCGCCGGCGCTGCGCGGGGCCGTCGCCGCATGGTTCGCCCGGCGTCGCGGGGTGCCCGGGCTCGACCCGGCGGGGGTCCTGCCCTCGATCGGGTCCAAGGAGCTGGTCGCCTGGCTGCCGACCCTCCTCGGCCTGGGCGTGGGAGACGTGGTGGTGCATCCCGAGGTCGCCTACCCGACGTACGACGTGGGCGCGCGGCTGGCCGGCGCCACGCCGGTGCCCGCCGACGGTCTGACGTCCCTCGGGCCGCGGCCGGTGCGGCTGGTGTGGCTCAACTCCCCGTCCAACCCGACCGGGCGCGTCCTGCCCGTGGCGCACCTGCGCAAGGTGGTCGCCTGGGCCCGTGAGCGGGGGGCGGTGGTCGCCTCCGACGAGTGCTACGCCGAGCTCGGCTGGGACGACTCTGCGCCGCCGGTCTCGCTGCTGCACCCCGACGTCTGCGACGGCTCGCACGAGGGCCTGCTGGTGCTCTACTCGCTGTCCAAGCAGTCGAGCATGGCCGGCTACCGCGCTGCGTTCGTGGCGGGTGACCCGGCGCTCGTGCGCGAGCTGCTGGAGGTGCGCAAGCACGCCGGCATGATCGTGCCCGCACCGGTGCAGGCCGCGATGGTGGCCGCCCTCGGGGACGACGCGCACGTCGTGGAGCAGAAGGCCCGGTACGCGTCGCGTCGTACGGCATTGCACGGCGCCCTCGTCGCCGCCGGACTCACCGTGGACCACTCGCAGGCCGGGCTCTACCTGTGGGCGACCCGAGGTGAGGACTGCTGGGACACGGTCGGGTGGCTCGCCGGCCTGGGGATCCTGGTCGCCCCCGGCATCTTCTACGGGGCGGCCGGGCGGTCGCACGTGCGGGTCGCCCTGACGGCCACCGACGAGCGGGTCGCGCAGGCCGTCGCGCGGCTCGCCGGCTCGGCCCGGGCGGTCAGCTAGCCGCAGGAGGGCCGGTCGCCACGACGTCGACGTGGACGTGGTCCTCGTGCAGGAGGACAGGGTTGTCGGTGCCCCCCGGGTAGATGTAGTCCCGCCAGCCCTCGATCGACCGGCGCGCCGACCAGATCCGGGCGTCGAAGATGACGGTGGCGAGGTCGAGCCGGTCGGCGTGCGCCACCGACCAGTTGGCCTGCTGCCAGCCGAGCCGCTGGTTCTCGGGGGTGACGGGGCGGAAGAAGACGTCGATTGCGCGTCCTTCGTAGTGCGCCGATCCTTCCATGTGCCCGCTGTCCACGCCTTCGGGGTCGAAGCCACCGAGGGCCTGCTTGCCGAAGACGCTGCGCATCGCCAGCCGCATCCCGTCGGCGCGCGGCGTGAGCCCGAGTTCGCCCGGCGTCTCGCCGGGGCCGTCGGAGACCGAGTCGGTGAAGGGCAGGACGCAGGCGAGTGCGCCACCGTGGTGCCCGAGCAGCGACTGTGCCACGTGGACGGCTTGCGGATCCGGCGTCGCCGTGTCGGGCATCGACCGGTAGACCTGCCGGGCGGCTTCGACCGGCAGGGCGGCCTCCGGCTCGGGCTCGAGGCTGCGCGCGACCGCCTCCGCGACGCCGTTGACGCTGGCACCGATCCGGGTGCCGACACCGGCGACGGTGGTGGCCGTCATGGCCTGCTCCCTGGACCACTCGAGGGTGTCGTCGCCGAGGGACAGGGTGCAGGGCGGGCCGGTGGTGAGGCCGAGGGCGGTGCCGACGGGCGTACGCAGGAGCAGGTACGCCACCAGGGCTACGAGCAGCCCCAGCGACGTCACGGTTGCAGCCAGCCGACCGCGCCGGGTCAGCCGCATCGGTGCCTCCCGGGCTGGTGAGCCGTCCCTCGGTTACCTCGGTCCAGCGTTCCAGGGGACCGAATCGTTCCTGGGGAGAACTCGGCGGCTGTGTCGGGGGTGGTCCGGTGAGTACGACCCTCGATGATCCCCCGGTCCGCCCCGACCTTGAGGAGCCCGCCCCGCCCTGGCCTGAGTTGCCTGAGCTGGACGAGTTGGAGCGGCGGGCGCGCGACGCGCTGCTGGTGGAGCTGGACGAGTCGTGGCCGCCGCCGGGGATGGTGGGGGCCACCGCGGCAGGCCCGGTGTTGGCGGCGTTGTTGAACACGGTGTGCCTGCCCGAGGTCGGGGACGAGGTGCTGGTGGAGGGCGCGGCGGGCGCGCACCGCCAGAGGGCGTGGACCGAGACCCGCGGGCTGGCGGCCACGCTGGAGCTGACC
>JAJAYQ010000031.1 GCA_026786145.1 Spirochaetaceae bacterium
ACTACCCCCCCCCCCCCCCCACCGCCCCCCCCCCGGCCTCCCCCGGCCGGGGGGCCACCCCCCCCCCCCCGGCCTCCGCCGAACCACCCGACTCAACACCAGATAGACACCTGTCGGCCCGGACACCGGGCGGCCGGAGGAGCAGGAGGACCGATCGTGGGCGCGTACATCGTTCGTCGACTGTTCGCGATGATCCTCATGCTCATCGCCCTCAGCATGCTCGTGTTCCTGATCTTCAACGCCTTGCCGGCCGACCCCGCCCGACTGACGTGCGGCAAGGCCTGCAGTCCCCAGATCGTGGAGGCGAACAGGGCGCGCCTCGGGTTGGACAAACCGCTGGTCAACCAGTACACCGACTTCGCCAAGGGCATCTTCGTCGGCCGGACGTATGGCGAGGGCACCAGCGTCTCCTTCGAATGCAGCGTCCCCTGCCTGGGCTACTCCTTCCGCAAGGGTGAGGAGGTCAGCCAGCTCCTCTGGGACCGTTTCCCGGTGACGGCACAGCTCGCACTCGGGGCCTTCATCCTGTGGATCGTGTCCGGCGTGTCCATCGGCATCGTCGCCGCGCTCAAGAGGGGCAAGTGGCAGGACCGCACGATCATGGGTTTCGCCCTGATCGGCTACTCGTTCCCGTCCTTCTTCATCGGGCTGATCCTGGTCTTCTTCATTCAGATCAAATGGAGTCTGATCGGGTTCGAGGGTTATGTGCCGATATACGAGAACCCTGCAAAATGGTTCTCGGGCTACATCCTGCCCTGGACCGCGCTGGCGCTGCTGTACGCCGCCTTCTACGCCCGGCTCACGCGCAACCAGATGCTCGAGACCATGGGCGAGGACTACATCCGCACGGCTCGGGCGAAGGGCCTGCGCGAGCGGACCGTCATCGGCAAGCACGGCCTGCGCGCCGGCCTCACGCCGATCGTCACGGCGGCCGGCCTCGACCTGGCCGGCCTGCTCGGCGGCGCCATCATCACCGAGCAGATCTTCGGGCTCAACGGCATCGGCCGCCTCGCCATCTCGTCGGTCACCGACTCGGACCTGCCCGTCATCACCGGGACGGTGCTGGTGGCTGCCACGCTGATCATCGTCGCCAACCTGGTGGTGGACATCCTGTACGCCGTCATCGACCCGAGGGTGAGGCTGGCTTGAGCGTCGGCGAACCGTTCCTGGACGTCCACGACCTCAAGGTCGAGTTCCCCACCGAGGACGGCATCGTCAGCGCCGTGGACGGGGTGAGCTTCTCGGTCCAGAAGGGCAAGACCCTCGCCATCGTCGGCGAGTCGGGATCCGGCAAGTCGGTCACCAGCCAGGCCGTCATGGGCCTGATCAACCGTAAGACCGCGAAGCTCTCGGGGGAGGTCCGCCTCGACGGCGAGGAGCTGCTGACCGCCAGCACGGAGCAGGTGCGCTCCCTGCGCGGCAAGCGGATGGCGATGATCTTCCAGGACCCGCTGTCGTCGCTGCACCCCTTCTACTCGATCGGGAAGCAGCTGGCCGAGGCCGTCCTGGTGCACCAGGACGTGTCCAAGTCGGCGGCGATGGAGCAGGCGCGCCAGATGCTCGACCGGGTCGGCATCCCCAACCCGGAGCGCCGGATCAAGGACTACCCGCACAACCTCTCGGGCGGCATGCGCCAGCGGGTGATGATCGCGATGGCCCTGCTCAACAGCCCCGAGCTGCTCATCGCCGACGAGCCCACCACCGCCCTGGACGTCACCGTCCAGGCGCAGATCCTCAACCTGCTCCGGGACCTGCAGAAGGAGTTCGGCACCGCGATCGTGCTGATCACCCACGACCTGGGCGTCGTGGCCGACATGGCCGACGACGTCGTGGTCATGTACGGCGGCCGCATCGTCGAACGTGGCGGCATCGACGACATCTTCTACGCGCCCGAGATGCCCTACACCTGGGGGCTGCTCGGGTCGGTGCCGCGGATGGACGTCGGCCGCGGTGCGCGTCTGGAGCCGATCCCAGGCCAGCCGCCGTCATTGATCCGGCTGCCGAAGGGATGCGTCTTCCGGCCCCGTTGCCCCTATCACGAGCTCGTCCCGGGAAACCGTTGCGACGTCGAGCGACCGGATCTGCTGCCCGTGACACCGGACCACGCCGTGCGATGCCACCTGGAGCCGGCCCAGCGCAAGGAGATCGCGATCGAACGCCTCGGCGCCCAGGCCGGTCAGGTGGCCGCCCCGTCGTCCAGCGGCTCCGCCGGCTCAGGTGGTGCCGTTGGCTCAAGCGGCATGGAGGCGCAGTGACCGTCGTCGACGAGAGCGGCACCAGCAAGGCGCTGCGCCGCGAGGACGCGCTGCTGCGTGTCGACCAGGTGCAGAAGTACTTCCCGATCACCGGCGGCGGCGTCCTCAAGCGCAAGGTGGGCGACGTCAGGGCCGTCGAGAGCATCTCGTTCGACATCATCCCGGGGGAGACCCTGGGCATCGTCGGCGAGAGCGGGTGCGGCAAGTCCACCGCCGGGCGCACGGTCATGAAGCTGCTGGACCCCACCGGCGGGAAGATCGAGTTCGAGGGGCGCGACATCACCCACCTCTCCCGCAAGGAGATGGTGCCGCTGCGCCGCGAGATGCAGATGATCTTCCAGGACCCCTACTCCTCGCTGAACCCCCGCCACACCGTCGGCTCGATCATCTCCGCGCCCTTCAAGGTGCAGGGCGTCAAGCCGGCCCGCGGCGTGCAGGCAGAGGTGCAGGACCTGATGGCCCGGGTGGGCCTGAACCCGGAGCACTACAACCGCTATCCCAACGAGTTCTCGGGCGGCCAGCGCCAGCGCATCGGCATCGCCCGCGCGATCGCCCTACGGCCCAAGCTCATCGTGTGTGATGAGCCGGTGTCGGCGCTCGACGTGTCGATCCAGGCGCAGGTGGTCAACCTGCTGGAGGACCTCCAGGACGAGTTCCGGCTCGCGTACATCTTCATCGCTCACGACCTGTCAGTCGTCCGGCACATCTCCGACCGCATCGCCGTCATGTACCTCGGACGGATCATGGAGATCGCCGACGCCGAGAAGATCTACACCTCACCCAGGCACCCCTACACCCATGCGCTGACGGCGGCGGTGCCGCTGCCGGACCCACGAACGGAGCGCAAGCGGGAGCGGATCCTGCTCGAGGGCGACCTGCCCAGCCCGATCAACCCGCCGTCGGGCTGCGTGTTCCGCACCCGCTGCCCCAAGGCCCAGGACCTGTGCGCGGAGGAGATCCCGCTGCTCCGCGAGCTGGCCCCGGACCACTTCGGCGCCTGCCACTTCCCGGAGGAGAAGCACCTCATCCCGGTGGCGACGGTCTAGCGCGCCTGCCCGTTATCGAGCCCCAGGGCACGACGCAGCCAGTCGAGCTGGAGCAGCAGGAGGTTCTCGGCCACGACCTCCTGCGGGGTCATGTGCGTCACCCCCGACAGGGGGAGCACGTCGTGAGGGCGGCCGGCCGAGAGCAGCGCCGCCGAGAGCCGCAACGTGTGGGCCGCGACGACGTTGTCGTCGGCGAGGCCGTGGATGAGCAGCAGCGGCCGGGTGAGCGAGGCGGCGTCGCCGATCAGCGAGTTGCGGTCGTAGACGTCGGGGGCCTCGTCCGGGTGTCCCAGGTACCGCTCGGTGTAGAAGGTGTCGTAGAGCCGGGGGTCGACGAACGGGGCACCGGCGATGGCCGCATGAAAGACGTCCGGGCGTCGAAGAACCGCCAGCGCGGCCAGGTAGCCGCCATAGGACCAGCCGCGGATGGCGACCCGCGTCAGGTCGAGGTCGGGCACCTGCTCGGCCACGGCGTGCAGGGCCTCGACCTGGTCGTCGAGGGTGACGGAGGCCAGGTCGTCGCGCACGGCCCGGTCCCACTCCGGCCCCCGTGAGCCGGTGCCGCGGCCGTCGGCGACGAGGACGGCGAAGCCCTGGTCGGCCCACCACTGCGGCTCGAGCCACAGGTCGTGGACCTTGACCACCTCCTGGTGGTGCGGCCCGCCGTAGGGGTCCATCAGCACGGGCAGCTTCGTCCCCGGCGCGTGGTCCCGCGGCAGCAGCAGCCCGGCGCACAGGTCGTGCTCGCCGACCCGGAGCAGCCGCACGTCGGCGGAAAGCGGCGGCCTCTCGGCGTACGACCGCACGGTCACCGTCCTGGTGTCATCCCGGAGGTCATCCCGGGGGTCATCCCGGAAGTCATCTAGGGGGCCGTCGTGCTGGACCGTGACCACGGTCCCGGCCGTCTCCAGCCGCCGGGTGCTCAGTGCCAGCGCGTCCCCGGCGCGGCGACCGACGTGGTGGGCGCCCGGCTCGGTGAGGCGCCGCAACGCGCCGTCCACGCCGACGTGCCACAGGTGCGCCTCGGTGGGGTCGTCGGTGCCGGCTACGACGATCCCTTCCTCGCCGACCGAGACCACGCCGGTCACCTGGACGTCCGAGGGGGTGACCGGCTCGCCGTCGACGAGGAGGCGGCGGGCGCCGTCGAGGTCGGCCGTCGTGACCAGTCGCCCGTCGGGCAGCAGTGCCGGGACCCCGCTGACGACGTCGAGCCAGACGTCGTCGCGGTCTTCCCGGACCAGCGTGGTGTCGCCGGTGGCGGTGTCGATCCCGAGGGTCTGCGTGCGGCGCTGGTCACGGGTCATCACGTGCAGCAGCGCGCCGCCCTCGGACCAGTGCACCGACACCAGGTAGGGGAAGGCCGAGTGGTCCCAGGAGACCTCTGTGCCGCTGCCCTCGAGCCTGAGGACGTGCAGGGTGACCTCCGCGTTGTCGCTGCCCGCCACCGGGTAGGCGATCTCCGTCGCCGGTGTCGAGGGGTTCGCCGGGTCGGCGATGTACCAGCGCGCGACGGGCGCCTCGTCGACGCGGGCGGCGAGGACCGCGGTGCCGTCCGGTGACCACCAGTAGCCCCGGAAGCGGTCCATCTCCTCCGCGGCGACGAACTCGGCGACCCCCCACGCCACGGACGGGGCCTCCGGCTCGGCGAGGACGTGGGCACCGGTGCCGTCGCTGCGGACCGCGTGGAGGGCACCATCGGCGGCGTACGCCACCCAGGTGCCGGTCGGGTCCGGCCGGGGGTCGATGACGGCGCCGGCGGCCGGGAGCTCCCGGACGGCGGGCCCCGCAGGGTCGCTGAGGTCGGCCAGCCACAACCGGCTGGAGAGCGCGAAGGCCGCCACGGTCGCGGCGCTGTCCGTCGCGTACGACACGATCCCGGCCGAGCTCTCGCGGGAGCGCTCCCGCCGGGCCCGCTCGGCCGGGGAGAGCTGCTCGTCGCCGTCGGCGAGCAGGTCCCGGGGGTCGGCGACCAGCGTCTCCTCGCCGGTGCGCGTGTCCATGCTCCACAGGGCACCGACCGGGTCGCTGCCGCTGAAGGAGCGGAGGAACAGGAGCCGCCTGCCCGTGGGGTCCAGGTGCAGCGCGCGCGGTGCACCTCGGCTGAACTTCGCGGTGCGGGCGCTCGCCCTCGGAAACGACTCTGTCGTTGAGGGCATCGAGGTCGTGGTGGTCTCAGGCACCGGAGCAACCTACCTGCCCGCCGGTAGGGTCGCGCGCATGACGACGACGCCGGACGGTCCCCTCGCCGACGAGCCGGAGGCCCGCCCGACCTCGCCGGAGGAGGCCGTGCTGCAGGAGGCAGAAGCCGTCCTGGAGCAGGCACTCCCCGGGGCAGAGGCCCAGCTGGAGGTGCTCGACGCCGGTCGCCGGCTGCTGCTGGTCCACGCCCACCCCGACGACGAGACGATCAACAACGGCGTGACGATGGCCCGGTACGTCGCCGAGGGTGCCCAGGTGACCCTGGTGACCTGCACACTGGGCGAGGAGGGGGAGGTCCTCGTCCCCGAGCTGGCCCACCTGGCCGCGGACCAGGACGACGCCCTCGGCCGGCACCGGGTCGGTGAGCTGGCGGCCGCGATGGAGGCCCTCGGCGTCTCCGACCACCGCTTCCTCGGCGACGCCGGGCGTTACCGCGACTCGGGGATGATGGGACTGCCCTCCAACGACCGGCCGGACGCGTTCTGGCAGGCCGACCTCGACGAGGCCGCCGGGCTTTTGGTCGAGGTCCTGCGCGAGAAGCGGCCGCAGGTCCTGGTGACCTACGACGAGAACGGCGGCTACGGCCATCCCGACCACATTCAGGCCCACCGGGTCGCGATGCGGGCCACCGAGCTGGCGGCCGACCCGGCGTTCGGCTCCGGCGCTGCCTGGGCGGTCTCCAAGGTCTATTGGAACGCGATCCCGGAGTCCTTCATGCGTGAGGGCCTGCGCCGCATGCGGCAGGCCGGGGACACCACCTTCTTCGAGGGTGTCGACCCCGACGGAGAGATCCCCATGGTCATCCCCGACGAGCTCGTGACCACTGCGGTCGAGGCGCTGGAGCACGTCGACGCGAAGCTGGCGGCCATGCGCGCGCACGCCACCCAGATCACCGTCGACGGACCGTTCTTCGCCCTGTCGAACAACCTCGGCAACGAGGCCTGGGGGGTCGAGTGCTACCGGCTCGTCCGGGGC
The DNA here is from genome assembly GCA_026786145.1 of Spirochaetaceae bacterium. Taxonomy (GTDB): domain Bacteria; phylum Actinomycetota; class Actinomycetes; order JACCUZ01; family JACCUZ01; genus JAJAYQ01. Next base: position 6,476 of record JAJAYQ010000031.1, read on the forward strand.
GAGCCGGGCACCGAGCGTGACGAGAACGGGCGGGAGACCGACCTTTTCGCCGGACTGGACTGAGGCCTTCCGCACGCGGAGTGACCGCTGGGTGAGCACGCAGCCGTGATCACGCAGGGTCAGCATGGTCATCACGGGCTCGGCCGAACAGGTGACGGACCGTTCGCATCCGAGTGAATGCCCGACCCCTCAGGGTCGAGGTACGCCGGCACGGGTGAGACTCCCGGTCCAGGACGACCGGCGGACCGAGGAGTTTCAGTGGGCGACCAGCAGGCGAGTGACGCAACCGAGGGTGCCGGCGTCGTCGGCCAGACCTACCTGACGCGCAACGACGACGGACGCGACCTGCAGGTCATGGGGCGAGGCGCCGCCGACGTCGGCCGTAGCCGGGAGCTCCTGCGGAAGCGGCGGCTGCTGAAGCTCATCCTGTTCGTCGGGCTCCCCGCGGCGTTCCTCTGGTACCGGATCCTCTCCGGCAACCCGTTCAACATCTTCAACCTCCCGAGCATCGACCCGCTCCTGCTGGTGCCGATCCTGTTCTTCGTCCTTCTCACGGTCGTGCTACTCGGGCAGTTCGTCTTCACCGGCCGGTCGCCGCACGTGACGTACCGGCCGGAGCAGATCGAGACGCGCCTCGAGGACGTCAAGGGCATCGACGCCGTCAAGGAGGACGTCGTCCGCTCGCTGAACCTCTTCCTGGCGCACAAGCAGTTCCAGAGCGAGATGGGTGGCACCGCGCGCCGGGGGCTGCTCTTCGAGGGCGCCCCGGGCACCGGCAAGACCTACCTCGCGAAGGCGATGGCCCGCGAGGCCGGAGTCCCGTTCCTTTTCGTCAGCGCCACGTCGTTCCAGTCGATGTTCTACGGCGCGACGGCCAAGAAGATCCGCTCGTACTTCAAGGCCCTGCGCAAGGCCGCCCGCCAGGAGGGTGGCGCGATCGGGTTCATCGAGGAGATCGACGCCATCGCGATGGCCCGTGGCGGCCTGAGCGCGACAGCCATGCCCGACGTCGCCCGGATGACGGGAGCTCCCGACTGCGGCGGGCTGACCGGCCTCCCCAGCATCTACGCCACTGCGGGCGGTGCGCCTGGCGGAATGGTCATGAGCCCCTCGTCGATGAGCGAAGGCGTCGGCGGCGTGGTCAACGAGCTGCTCGTGCAGCTCCAGTCCTTCGACGAGCCGACCGGTTTGCAGAAGATGCAGACCAAGTTCATCGACCGGCTCAACCTCTACCTGCCGCTGCACCGCCAGCTCAAGCGGCCGGCGCCGCCGTCGACCAACCTGCTGCTGATCGCGGCCACCAACCGGGCGGACAACCTGGACCCGGCCTTGCTGCGCCCGGGCCGCTTCGACCGCCGGCTCACCTTCGAGCTGCCCGCGAAGGCAGGACGCAGGGTGCTGATCGACCACTTCCTCACCACCAAGTCCCACGCCCCCGAGCTCGACGACGAGGAGCGTCGCGACGCCCTTGCCGGGGTCACCCAGGGGTACACACCGGTCATGATCGAGCACCTCTTCGACGAGGCCCTCGTCAACGCCGTGCGTCGTGGCGAGCGGACCATGACCTGGGGAGACGTGGAGAAGGCGCGCCTCGTCGAGGAGGTCGGCATGGGACAGCCGGTCGCCTACACGGTCCACGAGAAGCGACTGATCGCCACCCATGAGGCGGGGCACGCCACCGTCGCCTGGCTGGTCGCACCCCAGCGCCGGCTCGAGGTGCTCACCATCGTCAAGCGTCGCTCTGCCCTGGGGATGCTCGCCCACGGCGACCGGGAAGAGGTCTACACCCGATCTCGCGCAGAGATGACCGCCCTGATCCAGATCGCGATGGGCGGTCAGGTGGCCGAGGAGATCTTCTTCGGCGACGTGTCAACCGGCCCCGGCGGGGACCTGCTCTACGCCACCAACGTCGCGGCCGAGATGACCGGTGCGTGCGGCATGGGCGAGACGCTGATGTCCTACGCGGCGATCCAGAACAGTGCGTTCTCGGACACGAACATCGTCGGTAGGGTCCTCGGTGATCCCGACGGACGAGCGCACGTCGAGGAGCTGCTGCAGCGGCAGAAGGTCACGGTCCGCGGTCTGCTGGAGAGCAACCAGCACCTGGTCGCTGCGCTGCGCGACGCCCTGATCGACCGCCACGAGCTCATCGGGATCGAGATCACCGACGTCCTCGACGCGGCGGCCGAGGCAGGGCCTGACGGGACCGGGTCCGTCCGTCCGACCATCGACCTGCGCGCCGGGCACGAGACCGCCTCGCCAGATCGGCGCATCGACCCACCGGCGTAGCGCACACCGAGCAGGCCTAGCCTCGGCCGGGTGCCCGCCTCCCGCCTCCTGCTGCACGGGCTGGCGGCGGGTGCGGGCGCCCTTGCCGGCGTACTCGGCTCGTTCGTCCACGCCTTGCCGACGGCCGGGCTGCCCGGCGGTCTGCTGTGCGCGCTGGTCCTGAGCGTCGCCGTCTTCGCGACGGCGCGTCTGGTTGCCGCGTCCCGCAGCGGTGCCGCCGCGGCCGCGGCGGGCTGGCTGCTCCCGGTCCTGCTCCTGTCGGCGCCGCGCGCCGAGGGCGACCTCGTCGTGGCCGGGAGCGGGGTGGGCTACACCTGGCTCCTGGGCGGGACGCTGCTCGCGGGGCTGGCGATCGGGTGGCCTTCAGCGCGCGGCGACGTCGGCCGATGACCAGGACGTGTCCCTCGATCCCGGCCTGACCGCCGAGTCCGACGAGATGGCAGCCATCTCGACCGGCGCCGCGGCGGGCGCCGTCCTGATGCGGCTCGGCTCATCGAGGTACGCCGTCGACATGACCGACGTCGCCGAGGTGGCCATGGTGCCGGAGGTGACCCGGCTTCCGGGCTCGGGGCCGTGGCTGCTCGGCATCGCGAACTGGCGGGGACGGATGCTGCCGGTGCTCGACCTGCGCCCGCTCCTCGACGCGCCCATGGTCCCCCTCGCCGGGAGTGCGCGGCTCGTCGTCGTGGCCCGCAACGACCTCGTGGTCGGGCTGGTCGCGGAGGCCGTGCCCGGTGTGTACGACGACCCGCTGGACGAGGTCGTGCCGCCGCCACCGACCCTGCCTGTGGACGCGGCGCGACTGGTCACGGGCCAGGTGGCCGACGCCCACGGCCCCATCGCGGTCCTGGACGTCGCGGCCGTGCTCGCGCTGCGCGACCGGGTGGACCGCCGCCGGCACGGTGGCTGAACCGTTCAACCCCCCGTTCGGCCTACAGGCAGACCCCCCGCGTCCCGATGCCACCAGTGACGCACGGTGCCGTCCACCGAAGGATTGACAGATCGAGTTCTTCGGGCCGGCATCCCGCCTGCGTCGTCCTGTCGTCGCTGGAGGTTCGGTGGAGTACTGGAAGAAGCTCAACGACGCGTCGACGGCCACCCTCGCGGTGACCGTGGTTGCGGCGGTGGTCGCCGTCGCCGTGGACCAGGCGTACGGAGCCGACTTCTCGCTCATGGCGGCCGGGCTCTGGATGGCGGTCGGGATGATCAGCGCGGGTGGGCTGGCGGCGTTGACGCTGTTCGGGGAGCGGCTGGCCGAGCGGGACCGGATCGAGCGCTACCGGGCGGCCCTGGTGGTCGCCAACATCGTCTGGGTGGCCGGCCTGGTGTCCGCCACCGACGGGGTCGACCGCCCGTACTGGCTGCTCTCCATCGGTCCGCTGCTCATCGCCGCTGTGTCGATGTCGCGGCCGCGCAGCTTCCTGATCGGGCTGGCGTCGACGCTGGTGACGAGCGTCGCCGTGCTCGCGTCGGGCCCGGTGACGACGCGGGACCTCGGTGCCCTCGTGCTGGTCCTGCCGCTCGGCCCGGGCATCACGTGGTTCGTCGGCATGCTCTGCGCGGCGGTCTGGGACGAGCGCCGCACGGCCAGCGAGGAGCGCGACCAGCTGGCCCGGCGCGTCGACCACCTCTCCATGATCCTGTCGCAGGCCGCTGAGGGTGACCTGGCCGTCCACGTGACGACCGAGCCGGGCGAGGCCGTCAGCGAGTCGGTGATCGCCCTCACCGAGTCGTTCAACAACACACTGCTGAACCTGCGGCAGCTCGTCGAGCAGATCCGCGTCGGCGGGGAGCAGATCACCTCCAGCGCGGGCGAGCTGCTCGCGACCGCCGAGGAGCACGCCGCCAGCGCGACCCAGCAGTCGTCGGCAGTCGCCGAGACCACCTCGACCATCGAGGAGCTCGCCGCCACCGCAGCCCAGATCGCCGACACCGCCGAGTCCGTCGCCCGCTATGCCGCCGAGACGCTGCGTCACGCCGAGGACGGCCGCACCGCTGTCGCCACCTCGGTCGCAGCGATGGACGTGATCGCCGACCGGGTGAACTCCATCGCCACCCGTGCGCTCTCCCTGGGGGAGAAGGGGCACGAGATCGGTCGCATCCTCGTGGTCATCGACGACCTCGCCGACCAGACCAACCTCCTCGCCCTCAACGCAGCGATCGAGGCCGCCCGCGCCGGCGAGCACGGCCGCGGCTTCGCCGTGGTCGCCTCCGAGGTCCGCAAGCTGGCCGAGCGCTCGCAGGAGTCGGCCGGCCAGATCCAGGCCATCGTCACCGAGATCCAGGCAGAGACGAGCGCCACGATCCTGGCCAGCGAGGAAGGTGCCAAGGAGGTGCGCAGCGGCGCTGCCCTCGCCCGTGAGGTCGTCGACGCGCTCGAGCGGATCTCCGGCATGGTCGACGAGACGACCACGGCCGCCAAGGAGATCTCGATCGCCACCCAGCAGCAGCGTTCGGCCTCGGACCAGGTGGTCTCGGCGATGACCCAGGTGTCCGACGTGTCGCGGCAGTACGCCGTCGGCTCCAAGCAGGCCGCTGCCGCGGCGGCCGAGCTCAACGTCCTGGCTGCCGAGCTCCGGTCCTCGATCGAGCAGTTCAGAGTCTCCTAGTGAGCGAGCGACGAGCGCCAGCGAGGCGCACGAGCGAACAGACAGCATGATGTCCAGCTGGGCCGACGACCCGGAGCTGGTCGCGACCTTCCGGGCCGAGGTCGAGGACCGCCTCGCCTCGCTGTGCACCGGGCTGCTGCTCCTCGAGGCCCATCCCTCACCGCGGACGCTGGTGGCGGGACTGTTCCGGGACGCGCACACGGTCAAGGGGTCGGCCCGCATGCTCGGCCTCGAGAGGGTCGTCGACGTCGCCCACCGGGCGGAGGACCTGCTCGGTGCCCTCAAGGACGGCCGCGTCACCGCCCGCAAGGACCTGGTCGACACGTTGCTCGTGTCGGCCGAGAGCATCAGCCGCTCGCTGCCGGGCGCCGCGCGCCCCGTGGGCGCCTCCGAGCTGGCTGCGGTGATCGCAGCCCTGGACTCGGCCTGCGCGGGCGACGACCCCGTCGTCGTGCCGAGGCTGACGGAGCCGGAGGAGTCCGACGGTGCGCCCGAGACCGATCGGACCCGCGGTGGCGATTCGATACGGGTGTCGACCCGGCGGGTGCACGACCTGGTCGACGTGGTCGGCGAGGCCGAGCTCGACGTACGCCGGATCTCCCGGCACGGACGAGAGCTGGCCGCCCTCGCGGCCGACCACCTGCGGGCCGCCCGAACGCTCCGTGACGCACTCAACGACGCGGACATCCCGCCCTCTCCCGCCGTCCTCGCGTCGGCCCACTCCCTGCTCGCGCTGGGCGACCAGCTCTCCGCCGCCACCCGCGAGCTGCAGACTCGCTCAGAGGACGGCCAGGGCCGGCTCGCCAGCGTCCGCGACGGGGCCATGAGGCTCGCGATGGTGCCGGTACGCCGGGTCGTGGCGGCCTTCCCGCAGCTCGTTCGCGAGCTCGCGGGCGGCGACTCCTCGGACGTGGTCGGCAAGGACGTGAGCCTGGTGCTCACGGGTCAGGATGTCGAGCTCGACACCCGCGTCCTGGACGCCGTCGCCGACTCGCTGCGCCACCTCGTCATCAACGCCGTCGACCACGGCTGCGAGAGCGTGGCCGACCGGCAGGCCGCCGGGAAGCCGGGCCGCGCCACCGTGACTGTCGCCGCCCGCGCCGCCGGCTCCACCGTCGTCATCGAGGTGTCCGACGACGGCAACGGCGTCGACGAGCGGTCGGTACGGGAGGCAGCGGTCGCGGCGGGTCTGCTGCCGCCCGAGTCCACGGTCAGCGGGCCGGCTCTGCTCAAGGTCCTCTTCGCGCCCGGGTTCTCGACCCGCGAGGAGATCACCCGCACCTCGGGACGCGGGGTGGGCCTCGACGTCGTGCGCACCGTCGTGGAGGACCTCAGCGGCGCCATCGAGGTGCGCTCCGTCCGAGGTGCAGGGACCACCTTCGTCATCACGCTGCCGGTCACCCTGGGTGTCCTGCGCTGCCTTCTCGCCCGTGTCGGCACGGAGCGCTACGCGCTCCCCGTCGCCGGCGTCCTGGAGACGATCGGGCTGGCGACCGTGGAGCGCCACGAGCTCGCGGGGGTGCCCGTCATCGCCCGCGACGGCCGCACCATGCCACTGGTCGACCTCGGCCTGGTCCTGGACGCCGTCGGAAAGCGCAACCCGCGGGCTGCAGTCGTCGTCGACCACGGCGGGACGGGCGAGCTGCTCGCGCTCGCCGTCGACGAGCTCGAGGGGGAGCTGGAGATGGTCGTGAAGGAGCTCGGCCCGTTCATCGGCCGGCTGCCGGCCGTGGCCGGGGCGACCATCGACGGGGACGGCAGCGTCGTCCTGGTCCTCGACATCCGTGAGCTCGCCGTCCGCCAGCTCGCCACGGGCGGGTCGAGGGCGCCGGTCGCTGCTGCCGTACCGACCCGCTCCCCGGACTCGCTGGTGCCCCTGCAGCGGGCCCCGGTCAAGGCGCGCGTCCTGGTCGTCGAGGACTCGGTGGGGGTGCGCGAGCTGCAGCGGGTGATCCTCGAGGGCGCCGGGTACGACGTCCTCACCGCTGTCGACGGCCTCGATGGCGCCGCCCACCTGGCCCGGGAGCCGGTCGACCTGGTCGTCTCCGACGTCGAGATGCCGGGGATCGACGGTTTCACGCTCACCAGGAGGCTGCGCGGGACCCGGGGCTGGGAGCACGTCCCGGTCGTGATCATGACCTCGCGGGGCGATCCGGCCGACCAGCGGGCCGGACTGGACGCAGGTGCCAGCGCCTACCTGCTCAAGAGCGAGTTCGACCAGGCCGAACTCATCGATACGGTCCGACGTCTCCTCGGACGCTGAGACCGACGAGACAAAGGATTGAGGCCACCAGATGCCCACCGTGCTGATCGCCGACGACAGCCCCACGCTGCGTCGCATCGTGTCCACCGTGCTCGAGAGGGCGGGGTTCGACGTGGTGATGGCCGAGGACGGCGTCGAAGCGGTGCAGGGCGCGTTCCGCTGCCAGCCCGACGCGGTGATCCTCGATGTCCAGATGCCGCGGCTCTCGGGCTACGTCGCCGCCCGCCTGCTCAAGGACGACTGGCAGACCGCTGAGATCCCGGTGGTCCTGCTCACCTCGCTCGACGCTGCCTCCGACCGCTACTGGGGGGCGCAGAACGGTGCCGACCGCTTTCTCACCAAGGACTTCGAGGCGCCCCAGCTGGTCACTGCCGTCCAGCAGGTCATCGCCGCCGCCGACGAGGCGCGGGGCGGCCGTCCGCCGCTGCGGCCGGACCCGATCGAGCTCACCGACGACGAGGTCCTGGCCCGGGTATCGGAGCTGCTCGACCGCAAGCTGTTCGAGGCCTCCGTCTCCTCCGACGTGACGCACATCGCCGCGGACGTGCACGGCTTCGAGGAGACGGTCGCGGCCGTCCTCGGGGTGCTCGGCCGCATCGTGGACTACGACATGGCCGCCGTCTGCATGCTCGACGACCGGCTTACCTACGTCACCGTCGCGCGCGAGAGCTCCCAGGTGCAGTACACCGAGTTCTTCGGCGCCATCGCCGACGCCGCTACCCAGATCACCAACATCCCCGTCATGGTCCACGACCTGGTGCCCCGCGTGGCCGACGAGAAGGGACTGCTCGGCCAGGACGACGAGGGTCGGATGGCGACCTTCCTGTCCATGCCGTTGCGGGCCGCCGGCCGTGTGGTCGGTTGCCTGGCCCTGTCCAGTGCGACCAAGAACGCGTTCGGCGAGGCGTCGCTGAACACGCTGCGACTCGTCGAGGGGCC
>JAJAYQ010000032.1 GCA_026786145.1 Spirochaetaceae bacterium
CGACGTGCAGCTCGGGGGCGTAGCGCACCTCGGCGTAGACGACCCCGTCCGCCGCCAGGTCCTCGGCGCACTCCGCCGCGACGCGGACGAGCGCGTCCCGGGTCTGCATGACCCCCACCGTGTGGGCGAAGGTCTCCAGGTAGTCCTCGAGCGACCCGGAGCTGGCCGCCTCGACGAACCAGCGGCCCAGCTCCCCCACGTCGGTGCTCGGGAGAGCGTCGTACCCGGTGGTCGCGGCCAGCTCGACGACAGTCTTCGGGCGCAGCCCCCCGTCGAGGTGGTCGTGGAGAAGGACCTTGGGGGCCCGGGCCAGCAGGGTGTCGGTCAAAGAGTTGGTCACGGCCGCACGTTACCGTCTGCAAGACTCTCAACTTCGGGGTCTGCGAGCACGATGAAAGAGGCATGAGAGTGGGCGAACGCGAGGACGTCCGGATCATCCGGCCGGCGGCCATCCTGGACGAGCGTGCCGGCTCGCAGGTGCTCCAGCAGCTGCGACGGCTGGACGTGTCCGCCGGCGGCGTCTGGAACGCCTCCTCCTCGCTGTGGCAGCGCTACGACTCGCCGTGGGACGGCGTCGGCGGTACGCGGGGCGAGGCCGCCCTACTGGGGTCCATCGCCGTGATGTACGACAGCCCGCACCGGCACGAGATCACCATCTACAAGGTCACCGTCAGCGAGAACGGGCTCAACCAGGGCTGGACGGTGGACAGCCTCTGCGACGACGCGCTCATCTGGGGCGGCCTGACCATCGCCACCTGCCCGCGCGCCGAGCTCGGCGAGCCCCCGGTGGCCGACCCGTTCCGCCGCTACTGAGCGTCTCCCCCGAGATGCGGTGTCGTCGGGCGACTCGCGCTCGAGCTAGTCCTCGCGGTGGGCCAGGTCGGGGTCGAAGGCCGGCAGGCACACAGCCACGTACTCCGCACCCTGGTCGCCCACCCGGTAGCGCACCCGCTCCCCGGCGCGAGTGAGCACAGCCTGCCCGGCCGGCACCTCCAGCGTCCCGCCGTCGTGCTCGACGACCACCGATCCGGAGAGCACCAGCGTGACCTCGTCGAACTCCGGGGTCTGGGCCGGCTCCTCCCACCCGGGTGGCGCGGTCATCCTCGCGACGGACACCGAGGCGGTCGCGGAGGTCACCCGGCCGACGTACTCGTCGATGACCTTGCCTCCCGGCACCGGGATGCGGGTCGGGCTCTGGATGAGCTGGGGCATGGGGTCGGGCTCCTATCCGTCGACGCGGTCGATCACCAGGGGGGCCAGGTCCGGCCGCGAGCCCTCGGGGGCGATCGTGACCGCTCCCACCAGGGCCTCCTCGGCCCGGGCGAAGCGCTCCGGGTCGTCGGAGTGCAGCGTGAACAGCGGCTCGCCGCCGCGGAGCACCGCCCCCGGCTTGGCGTGCATCTGGACACCCGCGCCCGCCTGCACAGGGTCCTCCTTGCGCGCCCGGCCTGCTCCCAGCCGCCAGGCCGCGACGCCGACGGCGTACGCATCCAGACTCACCAGCACGCCATCGGCGGGCGCCGGCACGACGGAGGTCTCGCGCGCGGCCGGCAGCGCGGCGTCCGGGTCGCCGCCCTGGGCCCGGACCATCCGGCGCCACACGTCCATGGCCGACCCGTCCTGCAACCGGTCGGCGGGGTCGACGCCGTCCAGACCCGCGGCCGCGAGCATCTCGCGGGCAAGGGTGAGGGTGAGCTCGACGACGTCGGGCGGGCCGCCGCCGGAGAGCACCTCGACCGACTCACGGACCTCGAGCGCGTTGCCTGCCGTGAGCCCGAGCGGGGTGTCCATGTTCGTCAGCAGGGCGACGGTGCGTACGCCGTGGTCGGAGCCCAACGCGACCATCGTGCGCGCGAGCTCCCGGGCCGAGTCGGCGTCCTTCATGAACGCACCGGAGCCCACCTTGACGTCGAGGACAAGAGCCGCGGTGCCCTCGGCGATCTTCTTGCTCATGATCGAGCTCGCGATCAGCGGGATCGACTCGACCGTGCCGGTGACGTCGCGCAGGCGGTAGAGCTTCTTGTCCGCCGGGGCAAGGTCGTCGCTGGCCGCGCAGACGACGGCCCCGACCTCGCCGAGCTGGGCGAGGAACTCGTCGTGGGTCAGCGTGGCGCGCCAGCCGGGGATCGACTCGAGCTTGTCCAGCGTGCCGCCGGTGTGGCCCAGGCCGCGCCCGGAGAGCTGCGGCACGGCGGCACCGCAGGCAGCGACCAGGGGCGCGAGCGGCAGGGTGATCTTGTCGCCGACCCCGCCGGTGGAGTGCTTGTCGGTCGTGGGCCGGCCCCGCAGCGCCTCGGCCGGCAGCGACATCCGGGTGCCGGACGCGATCATCGCGTCGGTCCAGGTCGAGATCTCCCGCCGGCTCATGCCGTTGAGCAGGATCGCCATCGCCAGGGCGGCCATCTGCTCGTCAGCCACGGCTCCGCGGGTGTAGGCGTCGATCACCCAGTCGATCGCGCCGTCGGAGAGCTCCTCGCGGTCGCGCTTGGTGCGGATCACCTCGACCGCGTCGAACGTGGTCCCCGAGAAATCGCTCACGCTCGTGACTCGAGGTCGTCGGGCCCGAACGCGTCGGGCAGCACCTCGCGCATCGGGCGTACGCCGCTGACGGTCTCGACCAGCAGGTCAGGACCGCCGTGCTCCCAGAGCAGCTGGCGGCAGCGGCCGCAGGCCATCAGGACGTTGCCGTGCCCGTCGACGCAGGTGACCGCGACGAGCCGGCCGCCCCCGCCGGCCACGAGCGCCGAGACCATGCCGCACTCGGCACAGAGCGCCACGCCGTACGCCGCGTTCTCGACGTTGCAGCCGGACACGATGCGCCCGTCGTCGACCAG
>JAJAYQ010000033.1 GCA_026786145.1 Spirochaetaceae bacterium
CGTACGCCGTGCCGGTGGCCGCGCACAGCGACCTCAGGTTCGCGCCGTGCGGGGTGCCGAACACGCGCTCGAACACCGCCGCGTGCTCCGGCGCACCCTGCTCGAGCTGGGTGAAGAGCCCGCCGCCGTCGTCGTTGACCACCACGATCGTGAGGTCCGGTCGCGGCTCGTCCGGGCCGATGACCAGCCCGGTGCTGTCGTGCAGGAACGTCAGGTCACCCATCAGCGCGTACGCCGGGCCACCGTGTGCGAGTGCGGCTCCGATTGCGGTCGACACCGTGCCGTCGATCCCCGACGCACCCCGGTTGGCCAGGACCAGCGGCGACTCGTCCCACGGGTCGGCGAGGTCGAGGTCGCGGACGGCGCTGGACGACCCGGCCACCAGCAGCCCGTCAGGCGGCACCGCAGCTGCGACCACCCGTGCTACTCCCGGCAGGTTCATCGACTCCTCGGCCAGCACCTTCTCGACCGCGTCCCGCGCCGCCCGGTCCGCGTCGGTCCACCGGCGCAGCCATGCCGCGTCGGCCGTGCCGGTGACCGCTGGCGTAGGGAGGTGGTGGCCGAGCCGCACGATCTCGACGTCTTCGCGCGCCAGCAGCCGGGTGACCGGACGGGACAGCGTCGGCCGGCCGGCGACGACCACCCGCTCGACCTCCGGCGCAAGACTGTCGAGCCAGAGCCGGTAGGTCCCGAGCGCGTTGGGACCGGCGCGGGCCCCCGAGCTCGGCTCGGCCAGCAGCGGCCAGCCTGCTGCCTGCGCCAGCGTACGTACGCCGGGTGCGGCGCGGTCTCCTGCGACCACCACGGTCCGTGGTCCCCCAGCGATCGGATCCCCCGGTGGCCGTCCCCCCGACCCGGCCGCCACCACCCCCGAGCGCTCCGGAACTGCCCGCGACACGCGGGCGCGAGCCGGCGTGTTGGCAGCGCTCGGCGGGTGGGGGGCGGGGGCGGGGAGGAGGGGCTCGCGGAACGCCACGTTGAGGTGGACCGGTCCGTCTCGACCGAAAACCAGCGCCCTGCCGACGAGATCGCGCCATCCGGCGACTCCCACGGGCTCCTCGACGGACAGCTCGGCGAAGAACCGCACCGAGCCGCCGTACAAGCGGACCTGGTCGATGCTCTGGTTGGCGCCGGTGCCACGCATCTCGGCCGGCCGGTCGGCGGTGAGCACGACCAGGCGTACGCCCGAGTAGTCGGCCTCGACCACAGCAGGATGCACGTTCACCGCGGCGGTCCCTGACGTCGTGACCACAGGCACCGGCAGCCCCGAAGCCTTGGCCAGCCCCAGCGCGAGAAATCCCGCGGTCCGCTCGTCGATGCGCACGTGCAGCCGCAGCCGACCGGCCCGGTCCGCGTCGTGCAGGGCGAAGGACAGGGGCGCGTTGCGGGAACCAGGACAGAGCACCGCCTCGCGTACGCCCTGCCGCACGAGCTCGTCGACCAGCACCGTGGCCAGCGCGGTCGAGGGGTTCACACCGCGAACCCTAGGAGGGGGCCGACGTCAACGCGCGCTCGGCGGCGCTGCGCAGCACGCAGAACTCGTTGCCCTCGGGGTCGGCCAGGACGGCCCAGCCGGTGCCGTCGGGCCGGCGCTGGTCGGCGACCAGGGTGGCTCCGATGCCGAGCAGGCGCGCCACTTCCTCCTCGCGCGGACCGTCGGGCTCCAGGTCGATGTGCAGCCTGTTCTTGACGACCTTGGCGTCATCGACCTGCACGAACAGCAGCGGCGGACCAGTCGGCAGCGCCACCATCGCCTCCGGGTCACCGGGGACGTCGTCCTCGCCCAGTGGCGCACCGGTGACCTCACTCCACCAGGTCGCCAGCGCAAAGGGGTCCGGGGTGTCGACGGTGAAGCTGTGGATGCTCGACCTCACTGCGTGGCTCCTCGGTCATGGGCGGGCGTGCCTGACAGCGTCCATCCTGGCGCGCCATCGGCGCATCGTCATGTCGTCGACGACCATGGCCCCGGCCAGGTCCGCGTCGGGGCGGGCGACGGGCAGCTCGCCGTCCACCACGCGCAGCGGCTTCGAGGTGACGTCGCCGTCGAGGAGGGCCAGGGTGGCCAGCCCGCACGCGTACGGCAGCTCGGGCAATGCCGCCGCCAGCGCCAGCCCGGCCGCGATGCCGACCGAGGTCTCCAGCGCCGACGACACGACCACCGGCAGGCCGACCTGTTCCGCGATGCGCAGGCAGGCGGTGACCCCGCCCAGCGGTTGCACCTTCAGCACGGCGATGTCGGCGGCCTCCAGGCGGACGACGCGCAGGGGGTCCGCGGCGCGGCGGATGGACTCGTCGGCGGCCACCGGCACGTCCACCCGGCGACGGACGGCGGCCAGCTCCTCGACCGTGCGGCAGGGCTGCTCGACGTACTCCAGACCCCCGGCCGCCCTGTCCAGGAGCCGCGTCATCCGGACGGCGACGTCGACCTCCCACGCACCGTTCGCGTCGACCCGCACCCTTCCCCCCGGACCCAGCGCGTCGCGGACGGCCTCGACGCGGGCGATGTCCTCAGCCTCGGACTGGCCGGGCTCGCCGACCTTCACCTTGGCGGTGCGGCAGCCCGCCGAGTCGCGCACGATCACCACCGCCGGCTCCGGGTCGACCGCGGGCACCGTGACGTTCACCGGCACCGTCGTACGCCGGGGAGCCGGCCACCCGACGTCAGCAGCCTCCCTCGCCGCCAACAACCAGGGCACGCACTCGGCGACGTCGTAGTCCCAGAACGGCGAGAACTCGCCCCAGCCGGCGGCACCGCGGAGCAGCACGCCCTCCCGCACGTCGATCCCCCGGAAGCGGGTGCGCATCGGCAGCGAGTAGACCGCGAGGTCGTCGAGCAGACGCCTGGGCGGGACCATGCGCCTATCCTCACCGACGTGGCACCGCCCGTCGTCTCCGACCTGTTCGACCCCGCCGCCTGGACAGCGGTCGAGGGCTTCGACCTGACCGACGTCACCTACCACCGTGCCGTCGGCACCGGCCCTTCCTCAGGCACGGTGCGCATCGCGTTCGACCGGCCCGAGGTCCGCAACGCCTTCCGCCCGCACACGGTCGACGAGCTCTACCGGGTACTCGATCACGCCCGGATGACGCCCGACGTGGGCGCGGTGCTGCTCACCGGGAACGGCCCGTCACCCAAGGACGGCGGGTGGGCCTTCTGCTCCGGCGGGGACCAGCGCATCCGGGGGCGCAGCGGCTACCAGTACGCCGAGGGCGAGACGGCGGCCGGCATGACCGAGGCCGAGCGGGCCCGGGTGGCGGCGGCCGGTGGGCGCCTGCACATCCTCGAGGTGCAGCGGTTGATCCGCACCATGCCCAAGATCGTCATTGCGGTGGTGAACGGCTGGGCGGCCGGGGGCGGCCACTCGTTGCACGTCGTGTGCGACCTGACCGTCGCCAGCCGCGAGCACGCGCGCTTCAAGCAGACCGACGCGGACGTGGGGTCCTTCGACGCCGGCTACGGCTCGGCGTACCTCGCGCGCATGGTCGGGCAGAAGAACGCGCGGGAGATCTTCTTCCTCGGCCGCACCTACGACGCGGAGGCGATGCAGCGGATGGGCGCGGTCAACATCGTCGCCGACCACGCGGACCTCGAACGCACTGCTCTCGAGGTCGCCGCCGAGGTCAACGGCAAGAGCCCGACTGCGCAGCGGATGCTGAAGTTCGCGTTCAACCTGGTGGACGACGGGCTGATGGGCCAGCAGGTGTTCGCCGGCGAGGCGACCCGGCTCGCCTACATGACCGACGAGGCCGTCGAGGGGCGCGACGCATTCCTCGAGAAGCGCGACCCCGACTGGTCGCCCTACCCCTGGTACTACTGAGTGCGTGGGCTGTACGGGCTGACCGCACCGACCGGGAACGCCGTCCTCACCTCGCTCGTCCCCGCCCTGGCGGCCGCCCTCGACGGCGCCGGCCCGGCCCTGCTGCCGCTCCCGACCGGCGGCACCCGCGACGCGGTTCTCAACGCCTTCGACCTGACGCAGCCGCTGGAGCGGGACGACGTCGCGCTCGTCGTGCCCACCTCCGGCTCGGCCGGTGATCCGAAGGGGGTCATGCTCACCGCGGCTGCTCTGCGCTTCTCGGCACAGGCCACCCATGCCCGCCTCGGTGGCCCGGGCCAGTGGCTGCTCGCCCTGCCGGTGACCCATGTCGCCGGCCTCACGGTGCTCGTGCGGTCGCTCGAGGCGCGCACCCGCCCCGAGGTGCTCGACCTCTACGGCGGCTTCGACGTGGCGGCCTTCGTCGCGGCGACGGCACGGCTGCAGCCAGGGGTGCGCCACTACACCTCGCTGGTGCCGACCCAGCTGCGGCGGCTGCTCGGAGCGGGTGCGGACCTCTCGACGTACGACGCAGTGCTTGTCGGGGGCGCAGCCCTGTCACCCGACCTGCACGACCTGGCCCGCGACAAGGGCGTGCCCGCCGTCACGACGTACGGCATGACCGAGACGTGCGGTGGGTGTGTGTACGACGGCACTTCTCTCGACGGGGTCGACCTCTCGATCGGCGCCGACGGACGAGTCGTGATCGGCGGCCCCGTGGTGTTCGCGGGCTACCGGCTGCGGCCCGACCTGAGCGCCGAAGCGATCGTCGACGGCCGACACGTCACCCAGGACCTCGGCTCGTGGTCGGCCGACGGCCGGCTCGAGGTGCTGGGGCGCGCCGACGACGTCATCCTCTCCGGTGGGGTCAGCGTGCCGGCGGCGATGGTCGAGCGGGTGCTCACCGGCCATCCCGATGTGGCGGTGTGCGCCGTCGTCGCCCTCGCCGACCCGGAGTGGGGCGAGCGGGTGGTCGCGGTGGTGCAGCCGACGGTCGCCGACCGGGCCCCGACCCTTGCGGACCTGCGGGACTTCGCGGCCGACCGGCTGGACGCTGCCGCGCTGCCGCGCGAGGTGGTCGTGCTCGGCCTGCTCCCCGTCCTGGCCTCGGGCAAGCCCGACAAGGCCGCGGTGCGTAGCCTCGTCGCCGCACGCACCTAGCCAGCAGCAGCACAGGAGGACCGCTTGGCCACGCCCGCGCAGTGGGTCGAGGGTGCCCGGCCGCGCACCCTGCCGGCAGCGCTGGCCCCCGTGGCCGCGGGAACCGGTGCGGCGGCGGCGGTCGACGCGGCGTCCCCCGGGCGGGCACTGCTCGCCCTGCTGGTCGCTGTCGCTCTGCAGATCGGCGTCAACTACGCCAACGACTACAGCGACGGGGTGCGCGGGACCGACGCGGACCGGGTGGGTCCGCTGCGCCTCGTCGGCTCCGGGGCCGCATCACCCGCCGCGGTGAAGCGCGCTGCGCTGCTCTCCTTCGCCGTGGCCGGTGCCGCCGGCCTCGTGCTCAGCGCGGCGACCTCGTGGTGGCTGACGCTCGTCGGGGCAGCCTGTCTCGCGGCCGCCTGGTTCTACACCGGCGGTCGCTCCCCCTACGGCTACCTCGGCCTCGGCGAGGTGTCGGTCTTCGTGTTCTTCGGCCTGGTGGCGACGGCCGGCACGACGTACGTGCAGGCCGGCGAGGTCACGGTCGCCGCCGTGCTGTCCGGGGCCGGTTGCGGCTCCCTGGCCTGCGCGATCCTGGTCGCCAACAACCTGCGCGACCGCGCCCTCGACGAGGTGGCGGGCAAGGGCACCCTGGCGGTCCGGCTGGGCGACCACCGCACGCGGGTGCTCTATGTCGCGCTGCTCGCCTCGGCGTACGCCGTGGTCCTCGCACTCGGGCTCGACGATCCGTGGGTGCTGCTCGTCCTGCTGACCACCCCACTGGCGGCCCGGCCGTCTCTGCGCACCCTGCGCGGTGCCGCCGGGCTCGCCCTGGTCCCTGTCCTCAAGGACACCGGCCTCGTGCTGCTGGTCTACGGCGTGAGCCTCGGCGTCACGCTCGCCCTCGGCTGACCTGCTCCAGGACCGCCGCCGAGACGTCGGCAGCGCGGGTCTCCGGCAGCCAGTGCCCGGCGTCGAGCGCCACCGTCCGCAGGTCGCCGACGACGAAACGAGCGGTCTCCCGGACCGCGGCGCCGGCGAAGAACGGGTCACGCGTGCCGTGCACGAAGGTGGCGGGGACCCGGATGCGCCCGGGCCCGTGCCCGGCCGAAAGGGGAACCGCCCGGTACCAGGCGAGAGCGGCGCGGAGGGCACCTGGCTCGCGCATCCGCGCCACGTAGTGCTCGGCCGCCGGACCCGGCAGCCCGGAGCGCGTCAAGACCGCACGGAGCAGAGCGCCTCCTGCGGCCAGCGCCAACGCCTCCGGCACCCAGGGGAGCTGGAAACCCCCGATGTAGGACGAGCGCAGACCCTGGGTGCTGCGCAGCATGACCTCCTGCATGGCCGCGGGGTGCGGGGTAGAAAGGACCGTGACCGAGGCGACGCGGTGCGCGTGACGACCGGCAACCCCCCAGGCGACGGCACCGCCCCAGTCGTGCCCGACGACGTGAGCCTTCTCGACGTGCGCCGCGTCCAGCAGGGCAAGCACGTCGGCCACCAGCTCTCCCATCGCGTAGGCACCTCGACCGGGAGGCCGCGCCCGCGGGGAGTAGCCGCGCTGATCCGGGACGAGGACGCGCAGACCGGCGTCGACCAGGGCGGGGACCACCCCGTCGTACGCCGTGGAGTCCTGCGGAAAGCCGTGCAGGAGCACGACGGTCCCGGTCGCGCCGGTGCCCACGTCTCGGACGTCGAACACGAGGTCGTCGCGACGGAAGCTGTCCATGGACATCAGTTCAGGCGGCCTGGCGCGCCAGCGGGGATGCCGGCGGGATGTCGGCGCGGGTGCTGCCACGGCGTTCGACCACGACCGAGGCGCCCAGCACGACCAGCCCGAGCACTGCCAGCACGGCGCCCACCACCGCGGGAGCGGGATAGCCGAGCCCGGCCGCGATGACGACGCCGCCCAGCCAGGCGCCCAGGGCGTTGGAGACGTTGAGCGCCAAGTGGTTCAAGACGCCGAGGTCACCGGCGATGTCGGGCAGGACGCCCATGCCGGCGAGCTCCGTCGTGCCGATGCCGAAGCCGCCCAGCGCGAGGGCGAGCAGCCTGGCCCATACCGGGACGGCCCGGCGGCGCACGGTGTTCCGGGCGTCAGCAGGAGGAGAGGTCGAGGTCACTCTGGAGAAAGCCGGTCAGGAGGCTTGGGCATTCCGACCTTCCCACTTCGTCGAGAGAACGACGGTGGTGCGGGTGTGGGCGATGCCCGAGATGCGGCGCAGGCGGGAGAGCATCGCCTCCAGGCCGGTCACGTCGAGGACCCGGAC
>JAJAYQ010000034.1 GCA_026786145.1 Spirochaetaceae bacterium
GACCAGGTGCCGTAGTAGCGCCAGTACTCCTGGTGCACGACGACCCCGCGTTGGGTCGCCGCGTCCACACCGAACGCTGTCGCCCCGGGGTTGAGCTCCACGTCGGTCGGTAGCAGGTCGGCGACCTCCACGAGGTCGGCCTCCACCAGGGGCGCCAGCACCAGGTCCCCCGTGGTGAGGCGCAGGTCGAGCAGCGGCCAGTGCCGATGCGTCATCGCGCCGCCGTCGGGGCCATCGACCAGGCGATGCCGTCGAGGATGTCGTGCTCGCTGACCACCACCGAGTCGGCGCCGACCCGCTCCATCACCGCGGAGAGCACCATCGCACCGGCGCCGATCACGTCGACCCGTCCCGGGTGCATGAACGGCAACGCCGCGCGCTGCGCGTGCGTCATGGCGAGGAGGGACGCCGTGACCCGGTGCACGTCGGAGGCATGGAGGCGGGCGTGGTGGATGCGGCTCGAGTCGTACGCCGGGAGGTCGAGCACCATGGCCGCGACGGTCGTCACCGAGCCGGCCAGGCCGACCAGCGTCGCCGCCCGGTCCAGCGGCACCGTGAGCCCGGCGAGGGTGATGGCGGCGTCGATGTCGTCGCGAGCGGCCGCCACCTGGGCAGCGGTCGGGGGGTCGTCGTGGAGGTGCCGTTCGGTCATGCGGACGCACCCGACGTCGACCGAGCGCGCCGCCTCGACCGCCATACCGCCCAGGACGAACTCGGTCGAGCCACCCCCGATGTCGAGGACCAGGAACGGCCTCGACCGGTCCGAGGACCCCAGCTCGCGGGTGGCGCCGGCAAACGAGAGCGCCGCCTCCTCGTCACCGGAGACGACCTCCGGTCCCACGCCGAACCGGTCCTTGATCCCCGCGACGAACTCGTCCCGGTTCTCGACGTCGCGCGACGCGGAGGTGGCGACGAAGCGGACCCGCTCGGCTCCCGTGTCGCGGACGACCGCGGCGTACGTGTCGCAGGCGGCGAAGGTGCGGGCCAGTGCGGCCGGCGCGAGCCTGCCGGTGCGGTCGACACCCTCTCCCAGGCGGACCACCTCCATCCGCCGGTCCACCTCTGTCAAGGAGCCGGCCGCGGTGTCGTTGGCGTCGATGTCGGCGACGAGCAGGCGGATCGAGTTGGTGCCGCAGTCGACCGCCGCGACGCGCGTCACGGGTTGGATCCCTGACCCACGCAGGAGCCGCGGCCCCACCACTCGGGAAGGGCAGCCAGTGCCTCGTCCCCCAGCGGGTTGACGCCCGGACCCTGCGCCAGCGACTGGGCCACGAGCACGTGCAGGCACTTGACCCGGTCCGGCATACCCCCGGCCGAGATGCCGGAGATCTGCGGCACGTCGTCGATGGCGTCTCGCGCGGCGAGGTAGTGCTGGTGAGCCGCCCCGTACGCAGCCCGCAGAGCGTCGTCGTCCCGGAGCCGTTCTGTCATGGAGCGCATCATGCCGCCCGCCTCGAGCGTCCCGATCGCTCCGGCCGCCCGAGGGCAGGTCAAGTAGAAGACGGTGGGAAAGGGTGTGCCGTCGGGCAGGCGCGGCACCGTCTCGACGACGTCGGGCGCTCCGCACGGGCACCGGTGGGCCACTCGGCGGACGCCACGCGGCTCGCGACCGAGCTGCTCGCCGACCGCAAGCAGGTCGGCCTCGGTCGGACCATCGACCGACGAGTCCTCCGGCACCGGCTCAGCCCTTTCCCGCGGCCTCGACGCTGTGCCAGAGGTCGCGGAACCACGGACGGCGCGCCGCGTCGGCCGGCGTCCGGTCGGGTACGCCGTCGGGCGCGCGGACCCGGTCCGCCTCCAGAACGACGTACGCCGTCTCGCCCGGCATCACGTAGCGCAGCCGTTCGCGGGCCTGGGCCTCGACGTACGCCCGGTCCTTCCACCGGGACCGCGCCGCCTCGAGGTCGGCGACGCGTTGCTGCTGCTCGGCGACCCGCGCGCGGTACTCACCGATGTCGCCGCGCTGTGCGAGGTACTCGCGCAACGGATAGGCAAGCGAGATCGCCAGCATGCAGACGACGACGGCCAGCATCGCCGCGCGACCGGTCAGGTTAGACCGGCTGCGCGTCTCCGCGGTCGTCTCGTCCTTGCTCATCAGCCCCTCAGCTGCCGTGCCGGGGGAAGGCGGCGCGGCCCGCGAAGCGCGCAGCGTCGTCGAGCTCCTCCTCGATGCGCAGCAGCTGGTTGTACTTCGCGACCCGCTCGGACCGGGCCGGGGCCCCGGTCTTGATCTGGCCGCAGTCGGTGGCGACCGCGAGGTCGGCGATGGTCGTGTCCTCGGTCTCTCCCGACCGGTGGCTCATCATGCAGCGGTAGCCGCCGCGGTGGGCCATCGTGACGGCGTCGAGGGTTTCGGTCAGGGTGCCGATCTGGTTGACCTTCACCAGCAGCGCATTGGCCGTGCCGCTGCGGATGCCCCGATCGAGCCGCTCAGGGTTCGTCACGAAGAGGTCGTCGCCGACGATCTGGACCTTGTCGCCGAGCTGGTCGGTCAGGGCCTTCCAGCCCTCCCAGTCCTCCTCGTCGAGCGGGTCCTCGATCGAGACCAGCGGGTAGGACCCGACGAGGTCCGCGTAGTAGGCGTTGAGCTCGTCGGCGGTCTTCTTGGCGCCCTCGAAGGCGTACGTGCCGTCGGAGAAGAACTCCGACGCGGCGACGTCCAGGGCCATAGCGATGTCCTCGCCGAGGGTGAACCCAGCCTTCTCGACGGCGACCGCGATCAGGTCGAGGGCGTCGCGGTTGCTCGGCAGGTCGGGAGCGAAGCCACCCTCGTCACCGAGGCCGGTCGCCAGCCCGCGGTCCTTCAGCACGCCCTTGAGCGCGTGGTAGACCTCGGTGCCCCACTGCAGCGACTCGCGGAAGGTGCTCGCGCCGATGGGCGCGATCATGAACTCCTGGATGTCGACGGCGGTGTCGGCGTGCGCCCCACCGTTGAGGATGTTGAGCATCGGCACCGGCAGGGTGTGCGCGTTCGGGCCGCCCACGTAGCGGAACAGCGGCAGCTCGGCGGACTCCGCGGCGGCGCGGGCGACCGCAAGCGAGACGCCGAGGATCGCGTTGGCGCCGAGGCGTGCCTTGTTGGGCGTGCCGTCGAGGTCGACGAGGGTCTGGTCGACCAGCCGCTGTTCGCTGGCCTCGAAGCCGACCAGCGCGGGACCGATCTCGTCGAGGACACCGATGACGGCCTTCTCGACGCCCTTGCCGCCGTAGCGCTTGCTGTCGCCGTCGCGGCGCTCGACGGCCTCGAAGGCGCCGGTGCTCGCACCACTGGGGACCGCAGCCCGGGCGATGGTGCCGTCGTCGAGGGCGACCTCGACCTCGATGGTGGGGTTGCCGCGCGAGTCGAGGATCTCGCGGGCGCCGACGGCGTCGATGCTCGCCACGGGGGTGCTCCTTGTCGTGGGGGCTGGGCTCCTACTGGCAGGCGGAGGCCACGGTCGCTCAGAGGCTACCGGCGGGGCGCCCGGAGGACCGGCTCCGACTCGACAGGCCGAGCAGGTAGCGCAGGTGGCGCGGCGGCGGGGACCCGTGGGCCAGCATCGCGTCGTGGCGCGCTCGCGCACCGAGGTAGAACTCGCCTTCCGCATAGTCGCGCGCGATGTCGCGCACCTCGACGTAGCCCACGTAGTAGGTGGACAACTGGGCGCTGGTAAGCAGCGCACGCCGCCACTTGCCGGCCGCCTCCCCGTCCTCCTGGTGACCGCGCCCCGTCATCAGCCGCATCGCCTCCTCCTCGGTCATGCCATGGGCGTGCACCCGGGCGTCGAGGATCGCGTTGATGGTCATGCGGAGCGCCATCTTCAGCTGCTGCATGCGCAGGGCGTCTGCGAGCCCGGCCTCCGCCCGGTAGCCCTCGTCGACCATGAGCTCC
>JAJAYQ010000035.1 GCA_026786145.1 Spirochaetaceae bacterium
CGGCGAAGGGTCCGGACCACCGTCACCCCGCCGCCGCCCACGTCCCAGCACGCTCGTCGCCGCGATGGTGATGGACGCGATGCCGTTGAGGTACGCGCCGACGATGTCGGTCGGGTGGTGCATGCCGCGGTAAAGGCGGCCGTACGCCACGAGGAGAGGGACGGCAACGAGCAGCGTGACCGCCAGGATCTTCACCCAGCGCCGCTTCACGTACCACGCCACGAGCAGGGCGCTGGCGAGGAACAGCGCCGTCGCTGCCCCGGTGTGGCCGCTGGGGAAGCTCGACGTCGGCGGTGAGTCGTCGAGCTTCTTCACGTCCGGGCGCTGCCGGCTGATGGTCAGGGTCACGAGCAGGAACACCAGCGCCTGGGCGGACACGGCGAGGACCAGGAAGACCGACAGCGTCCACTTCTTCGACGCGAGACGCAGCGCGATCGCGACGACGAGCATCGCGCCGATGATGGCGCCGGTGTTGCCGAGCCCTGACAGGACGTAGGTGACGTCGTTCATCGTCGGGGTGCGGCCGTCGGCCAGGGCCTGGTTGAGCTCTTCCTCCTCGCGGATGAGAGCAGACCGCTCGAACACCTTCGTGAGCAGCAGGCCGATGCCGACGAGCACGCCGTAGAGCACGGCGAGCAGGACGATGACACGGCCCGCGATGCGGGCGACCCGGTCCAGCATGGCGGGAACCTACCGTCCGGGGGTGGGGGAGTCGCTCATCGCGTCGGTCGCCTCCGGGTCGACGCCCTCGTCCACGCCGGACGGCCGCTGTCCCTGCTCGCGCCGCCATATCTCGAACCCGGCACTGGTCCCGGCCAGGCAGGCCAGCGCCACGACCCACCCGGCGAGGACGTCGCTGACGTAGTGCACGCCGAGGGCGACACGGTCGTAGCCGGTGAGCAGGACCAGCACGGCACCCAGGGCGTACGCCATGGTCTTGCCCGCCCGGCTCAGCACGGGCAGGAAGACCAGGATGAGGATGCCCACGCAGAGCATCGAGTTGAGGGCGTGCCCGCTGGGGAAGCTGTAGCCGCTCGCGGTGGCCACCGGCTCGGGGAACGTCGGGCGGGCGCGGTCAACGACGACCTTGAGCACCACGCCGAGGACGCCGCCGATCGCCGCGGTGACGACCGCCCACAGCGCGAGCCGCCGAGCGCCGCGCCGCCACAGCCAGACCGCGACCGCGAGGACCGCCACCCGGAACACCCACGGGTCCAGCGCCACGGAACCGAACCGGAGCACGTCCACCAAGGTCGTGTCACCGCGCGCCACGTTGTTGAGGTCGTCGGCGACCCTGCGGTCGAGGCGCTCCAGCGGCTCCCACTCGGAGAGCACCAGGAGCATCAGCAGGGTGAACGGCACCGCGACGAGGAAGGCCGCGCCGGCACCCAGGAGCAGTCGGGACATCAGCCCGCGCCGGGGCTCCTGCCCGGCCGGGCGGTCCTCGGCGGGACGGATCATGGAGCGCAGCATCCCCCCGTCGTACCCCCTTCACCTCCCGGCCACTCCCGCGGGGTCAGCCGCCGAGGCGCCCGAGCATCCCGCCCATGCCGCCACCGCTGGACCCGCCGCCCTGGCCGGCGACCCGCGGCGGGTTCTCCGAGGGCTGCACGACCACGAACCCCTGCCCCGAGAACGCCATCTGGTAGGCCTCGCCCGAGCCGCGGCCGAGCAGCGCCATCGGCTTGAACCCGCCGGAGTGGATCGAGGTCTGCAGCGAGGCCGACCACGCGACGACCGCGTCGGTGTCGACGTACGTCGGCGCGTCGACGGTCAGGACCACCGGGGTGCCCTTGGTCGTGATCGCGAGCTTCCCGGTGCCGGTGAAGTAGGTGTTGAACAGGCCGCCGGACACCATGCCGACGCCGCCGATCATCTTGATGTCCCACTGGAGCGTGGGCTCGAAGGCGAGGACGCTCGCCCCGTTGACCGAGAAGCCGTCGGAGCCGTCGAGCTCGATGACGTGCACGTCGGAGGCGAGGTCGGCGAAGAAGATGTCCCCCTGCCCGGTGCAGCGCATCAGGTCGACGCCCTCGCCGGTCACCGCCTTCTTCAGCATCTTCCCGATGCCGCCGGCGGACTGGTAGTCGAAGGTCACCTGACCCTGGTAGGCGACCATCGACCCCTGCCGGGCCATCACCGCGCCGCCGTTGAGGTTGACCCGGAGCATCTTGGAGTTCTGCAGGGCGAAGTTCCCGGTCGCGGTGGCTTCGAGGTACTCCGGGCTGAACAGGTCGCTGCGCATGGGGATGTCCTTCCGATCGGCCGGTGGGGCGACGCCGAGCGGCATCGAGCGGCATCGAGCGCACCGTATTGCGTGAGCAGTGCTCGTGGGGGGTGGATACCCTCGCCGGGTGATCGACCCGAAGCTGGTGCGCGACGACCCGGAGGCTGTCCGGGCCTCCCAGCGCGCCCGGCGGGAGGACCCCGACCTGGTCGACGCGGTCCTCGCCGCCGATGACCTCCGGCGGAGCACCATCGCCGGGTTCGACCGGCTGCGCGCGGAGCAGAAGGGACTCGGCCGCGAGGTCGCCCAGGCCGCCGGGGACGAGAAGGCGGCCCTGCTCGCGCGGACCAAGCACCTCAGCGGCGAGGTGAAGGCGGCCGACGTCGCGCAGAACGAGGCGGCCACGGCGTACGACGGGCTGTTGCGGCGACTGTCCAACATCGCCGAGCCGGGGGTCCCCGAAGGCGGGGAGGAGGACTACGTCGTGCTCGAGCACGTCGGCGAGCCGCCGCAGCTCGACTTCGAGCCGCGCGACCACCTCGAGCTCGGCCAGCGGCTCGGTGCCATCGACACCGAGCGCGGTGCCAAGGTCTCTGGCGCGCGCTTCTACTTCCTCACCGGCGTCGGGGCGCAGCTGCAGCTCGCGATGCTCAACCTGGCGATGGCGCAGGCGATCGAGGCCGGTTTCGTGATGGTCGTCCCGCCGGTGCTGGTGCGCCCGGAGGCGATGGAGGGCACCGGCTTCCTCGCGCAGGCGGCCGCCGACGTCTATCACCTGGCCGAGGAGGACCTCTACCTCGTCGGCACCTCGGAGGTGCCGCTTGCGGCGTTCCACATGGACGAGGTGATCGATGCCGACCGGCTGCCGCTGCGGTACGCCGGGTGGTCGACGTGCTTCCGTAAGGAGGCCGGGTCCTACGGCAAGGACACCCGCGGGATCCTGCGCGTGCACCAGTTCGACAAGGTGGAGATGTTCTCCTACTGCCTGCCCGAGGACGCGGCCGCCGAGCACCAGCGGCTGCTCGCGTGGGAGAAGGAGATGCTCGCCAAGGTCGAGGTGCCCTACCGCGTCATCGACGTCGCGGCCGGTGACCTCGGCTCCTCGGCGGCCCGCAAGTACGACTGCGAGGCCTGGGTGCCGACGCAGGGGCGCTACCGCGAGCTGAGCTCGACGTCGAACTGCACGACGTTCCAGTCGCGCCGGCTGCGGATCCGGGTGCGCGACGCCGAGGGAACCCGCCCGCTGGCCACGCTGAACGGCACCCTGGCGACGACCCGATGGATCGTGGCCATCCTGGAGAACCACCAGCAGGCCGACGGCTCGGTGCGTGTGCCGGCTGCCCTGCGCCCGTTCCTGGGCGGCCGCGAGGTCCTCGAACCAGTTCCGACATGACGGACGCCACCGTCGAGCAGCCCACGACCGACGAGCTGCGGGCCGGGTGCAGCCGTCACCTGGGCGGGCACGGCCCCCGGTTGCCGGCCGAGGTCCTCGCCGAGGTCCACGAGGTCCTCGGCGACATCGCACCCGACCGCTACGGCGAGGGCGGTGTGGTCGCGGAGCTCGAGGAGGAGGTCCGCGGCCTGCTCGGCAAGCCCGCGGCGGTGTTCATGCCGAGCGGCACCATGGCGCAGCAGATCGCCCTGCGGGTCCATGGCGCGCGGTCCTCCCGGCGTACGGTCCTGTGGCACCCCACCTGTCACCTGCAGCTTCATGAGTTCGAGGCGCCCGCCCGGCTGCACGGCTCGCAGGCCCGACCGGTGGGCGACCCGCGCCGCCTGATCACCCTCGACGACCTGAGCGAGGTCGCCGAGCCCGTCGCGGCGCTGCTGCTCGAGCTGCCGCAGCGCGAGATCGGCGGGCAGCTCCCGTCGTGGGAGGACCTCGTCGCGCAGGCGTCGTGGGCGCGCTCCGTCGGGGCGGCGGTGCACCTCGACGGCGCGCGACTGTGGGAGAGCGCACCGCACTACGGCCGTACGCCGGCCGAGGTGGCCGAGCTGTTCGACAGCGTCTACGTCTCGCTCTACAAGGGGCTCGGCGGGGTGGCCGGCTGCGTGCTGGCCGGCGACGCGGCACTGGTGGCCGAGGCCCGCGAGTGGCGGGCGCGGCACGGGGGCACGCTGTTCGCGATGTGGCCGTACGCCGCGGCAGGGCTCGCCGGGCTGCGCCGCCGGCTGCCGCTGATGGCGTCCTACGCCGGGCATGCGCGGGGGATCGCCGTCGAGCTCGCGGGGCTGGACGGGGTCGAGATCGTGCCCGAGCCGCCGGTCACGCCGATGATGCACGTCTATCTTCGGGCTCACGCCGAGCCGCTGACCGCGGCCATGCGCCGGCTCGCCGTGGAGGGGGGCATCTGGACCTGGCCGCGCGCGTTCCCCAGCGACCTGCCGTCGTGGCAGGTGGTCGAGCTCAGCGTCGGCGACGCGACGATGGCCTGGTCTGCGGGGGAGGTGCGTGACCTCGTTGCCGGGCTGTTGGCCGAGGCGCGCTCCGGGCCGGCTGCCGCGGTGCCAGCGTCGTGACGCCCCGGCTGGTCGCCACCGACCTGGACGGCACCATCGTCGGCGCTGACGAGGTGATCACCGACCGGACGGTGGCGGCGCTGAAGTCGCTGGAGGCGCTCGGCGTGCCGGTCGTCTTCGTGACCGGCCGGCCGGCGCGGTGGATGGCCGACGTCGCCCGGCGTACCGGCCACACCGGTGTCGCGGTCTGTGCCAACGGAGCGTTGCTCTACGACCTGCACCGCGAGCAGGTGCTGGAACACTTCCCGATCTCGGTCGAGGTCGGGCTGGACGTGGCCCGTCGGCTGCGGAAGGCGCTGCCGGACATCGCGTTCGCGGTGGAGACCCTCGACGGGTTCGCGCACGAGGAGTCCTACCTGGCCCGCTGGGACGTCGGACAGGCGCGGGAGGTCGCGGACATCGAACGCATCTACGGCCAGCCGGCGGTCAAGCTGCTGGCCCGGCACGAGGCGATGGGTTCCGACGCCCTGCTGGCAGCGGCCCGCGAGGTCGCCGGGGACCTGGTGCAGATGACCCACTCGTCGATGTCGGGGCTGCTCGAGATATCGGCGGCGGGAGTGTCCAAGGCGACGACGCTGGCACGGGTGTGCGCGGGGAGAGGGATCGAGGCGGCCGACGTGGTGGCGTTCGGGGACATGCCCAACGACCTGCCGATGCTGGCCTGGGCCGGACTGTCCTACGGCGTGGCCGGGGGGCACCCGGAGGTGCTGGCCGCCGCCGACCGGATCGTCCCCGGCCCCGAGTCCGACGGCGTCGCCATCGAGCTGGAGCGCCTCTTCGCCCTCTGACCCCGCGTCTCGGTCCGCCGCCCCCGCGCCCGCCCCCGCACGCCTCTGCGCGCCCCTGACCCCGCGTCCCCCCGGCTCGGTGATCGTGAGGAGCAGACGGCCCCTGGAGGGCCGGATCTCCCTCACGATCACGGAAATCGGGACGTCGAGAGGCCGAGGCCGAGGAAGGCAGTGATCTCCTCGACGACCGACGCGGGCTCGGTCCACAGGCGGTGCGCGGCGATCCGGAGCAGGACGATGCCCGTGGTCTGGATCGCGTTCTGGCGGATCAGGTCCGCGCGCCAGGATGCGGGGTCGAGGTGGAAGGCCTGACCGTCGATCTCCACGCCCTTGCCGAGTGCCCGCCACAACGCGTCCACGTACCGCGTCCCGAGAGCGGTCGACACGGCACCGTTGAACTCGGGCATCGGCAGGCCGGCCGTTCTGATCAGCTGGACCAGGCGTGACTCCGAGGCGGCCCGCGAGCCGGCCGCCAGGTCAGCCATCACCAGCCGCGGTATGAGCGAGCCGCGGCTCGGTGCGATGTCGAGCTCCTGGCTCAGGGTCTCCACGGTCACCCGGTTCTTCTGTAGGGCGCGTCCGAACAGCGCCGTCACCGCGTCACGGCTGGACAGCTGGAGCCCCATGTCCACCGCGGTCCGCGCCGGTGGCGTGACATGGATCTCTTCCACGTGCGACGGTCGGAACGGCCGCCGTGACTGGTGCACGCGGACGGTGTCCGTCGACCGCAGGTGACGCCCGTGCGGAACGGTGACGTGGACGGTTGGCCGGCCTGTTCCGAACCCCCAGAACTCCCCCGCGGAGTCGTGACTGATCGCCGCGCCGTCCCCGCCGTACGAGAGGGCAGCGACGAGCCACTGCCGCCGGCTCACCGGCCCGGTCGTCCGGACAACGACCCCCGGGACCAGCTCCCGCCACGCACCGCGCTTGATGCGGCGGCGCGCCGTCTGCCGGACCAGCCCACGGGCGTACAGCTGCTGCAGGGTGGCGACGTCGTCGCACCATGGGGCCCGGTCGTCCGTGGACACGGACCCAAGCCTGCCCGTTCTGCGGATCCGACCGGTTGGACTGTCCCCAGCCCGTGATCGTGAGGAGCAGACGGCCCCTGGAGGGCCGTTTCCCCCTCACGATCACGGAAAGGGGGGCAGGGCTAGAGGTACTGGCCGGTGTTGTGGGAGGTGGGCGAACCGGACGCCGACTCGGCGCTCGGCGCGCTACCCGGGGGAAGGGCCCGGCGGGCCATCTCCTCCAGCTGCGCGCGGGTGGCCATCTGCTGGGCGAACAGCGCCGTCTGGATCCCGTGGAAGAGCCCCTCGAGCCATCCGACGAGCTGGGCCTGGGCCACCCTCAGCTCGGACTCGCTGGGCACCTCGGAGTCGGTGAACGGAAGCGAGATGCGGCCGAGCTCCTCCACGAGCTCGGGCGCGAGTGCCTCCTCGAGCTCCTTGATCGAGCGAGTGTGGATGTCGCGCAGCCGCACCCGGCTCTTCTCGTCCAGGTCCGAGCTGCGCACCTCCTCCAGCAGCTGCTTGATCATGCTGCCGATCCGCATCACCTTGGCCGGCTGGTCGACCAGCTCGGTCACCGATCGCTGCTCGTCGCCCGACTTCACACCCGGGGCCACCTCGGAGGCCATGCCGTCGGCGCCGACCACGACCACCCGCTGGTTCTCGACGACCCCGCTGAC
>JAJAYQ010000036.1 GCA_026786145.1 Spirochaetaceae bacterium
ATGCAGGAACGCGTGCACGTCGCCGTCGACGGCCCGGATGCGCTCGAGGTGAGCCTCGGTCACGTCCAGCGCGCTCGCCTCACCAGCGGCGATGACCGCGGCGGTCCGGGCAGCGGTGAGCCTGGTCAGGTCCGTGTCGCTCATTCGGGGCCCCCGCGGCGTCGTGAGCCTGCGAGCGATGTCGTGGGGAAACTCACGCCTCCTCCCCGAGGATGCGCGGGACCCGGAACCGACCGTCCTCGGCCGCCGGAGCCATGGCGAGGGCTTGGCTCTGCGTGAGACCGGGTCGCACCTCGTCGGGCCGGGTGACGTTGGTCATCGGCAGGGCATGCGACGTGGGGGGGACGTCGGCGGTGTCGAGCTCACTGATGCGCGAGACGGCGCCGAGGATCACGTCGAGCTGCGGCCCGAAGCGGTTGATCTCGTCGTCGTCGAGGGCGAGACGGGCCAGACGCGCCAGGTGCGCGACCTCGTCGCGGGTGATCGAGGCGCTGTCGGACATCCGCTCATCCTAGGGGCGGTCGGCGACCGTCCGAGCGACCGCCCAGGCCGCCTCCTGCCCCCTCTCGAGCAGGACCTGGAAGCCGGCCTCGTCGAGCACCGGCACCTTCAGCGACATCGCCTTGTCCAGCTTGGACCCGGGGCTATCGCCGGCCACGAGGAAGTCGGTCTTCTTCGACACCGACCCCGCCGCACGGCCGCCGAGCGACTGGATGGCCTCGGTGGCCTGGTCGCGGGAGAACCCCTGCATCGAGCCGGTCACCACGATGCTCAGCCCCTCGAGCGGCCGGGGACCGGTGTCTGTGGCGTCCTCCTCCATGCGTACGCCGGCCTGCGCCCACTTGCGGACGACGTCGCGGTGCCACTCGACGGCGAACCACTCGCGCACCGCCGCCGCGATGGTCGGGCCAACACCCTCCACCGCCGCCAGCTCCTCCTCCGTCGCTCCGGCGATCGCCTCGACCGAACGCAGCTCCCGGGCCAGGGCCTGGGCGGCCGTGGGCCCGACGTGACGAATGGAGAGGGCGACGACGACCCGCCACAGGGGGCGCTCGCGGGCGGAGGAGAGGTTGTCCAGCAGCTTGGCACCGTTGGCACTGAGACCGCCGTCCTTGCGGCGGAAGAGCTCCGTGCGCAGCAGGTCGTCCGCGGTCAGCGTGAACAGATCGCCCTCGTCCTCGAGCACCCCCGCCTCCAGCACCGCCTGGGCACCCTCGTAGCCGAGCACCTCGATGTCGAACGCGCCCCGACCGGCCACGAAGTACAACCGCTCGCGCAGCTGCGCCGGGCAGGACCGCGTGTTCGGGCAACGGATGTCGACGTCGCCCTCCTTGGCCGGCCGCAGCGTGGTGGCACAGGCAGGGCACGCCGTCGGCATCTCGAACTCGCGCTCGGAGCCGTCACGCAGGTCGACGACGGGCCCGACGATCTCGGGGATCACATCGCCGGCCTTGCGCAGCACGACGATGTCGCCGATCAAGACACCCTTGCGCTTCACCTCGGCCGCGTTGTGCAGGGTGGCCATGCTGACGGTCGACCCGGAGACGAGGACGGGCTCCATGACTCCGTACGGCGTCACGCGCCCGGTCCGGCCGACGTTGACGCGAATGTCCAGCAGCCTGGTGTCGACCTCCTCGGGCGGGTACTTGAAGGCGATCGCCCACCGCGGGGCCCGCGACGTCGACCCCAGCCGGCGCTGAACCGACACCTCGTCGATCTTGACCACCACGCCGTCGATCTCGTGTTCGACGTCGTGGCGGTGCTCGCGGTAGTGCTCGATGTAGGCCGAGACACCGGCGAGGTCGTCGACCACCTGGAACCGGCTGCTCACCGGCAGCCCCCAACCCCCGAGCAGCTCGTACGCCTCGGACTGGCGGGCCGGCGCAAAGCCGCTGCGTGCCCCCACCCCGTGGACGACCATGCTCAGGGCGCGGCTCGCTGTCACCCGCGGGTCCTTCTGCCGCAGCGAGCCGGCGGCGGAGTTGCGGGGGTTGGCGAACGGGGCCTTGCCGACCTCGACCAGACCGGCGTTGAGAGCAGCGAACTCCGCGACGGGGAAGAACACCTCGCCGCGCACCTCGAGCTGCTCGGGGACGTCGGCGCCGGTGAGAGCCGCGGGGACCGAGTCGAGGGTGCGGACATTGAGCGTCACGTCCTCTCCAGTCACCCCGTTGCCCCGGGTGAGCGCCCGCACCAGCCGGCCGCGCTCGTAGAGCAGGTTGATCGCTACCCCGTCGACCTTGATCTCGCAGAGGTAGTGAACCTCGGCACCGCCTGCGTCGCGCTCGACCCGGTCGGCCCAGGCGGCGAGCTCCTCGGGGGAGAACGCGTTGTCCAGGCTCATCATCCGTTCGAGGTGGTCGACGGCGGTGAACTCCGTCGAGAAGGTGCCGCCGACCGTCTGAGTCGGCGAGTCGGGCGTGCGCAGCTCGGGCTGGTCCTCCTCGATCTGCTGCAGCTCGCGCATCATCGCGTCGTACGCCGTGTCGGCGAGCGTCGGCGAGTCGCGCAGGAAGTAGTCGAAGCGGGCCCGGTCGACCAGGTCCGTGAGCTCGGCGTGCCGGTGCGCGGGCTGGGTTGCTTCGAGGGCCTCGTCCTTTACCTTCTCCGGCGCCTTCGTCTTCTTCGGTGGCACTCATCCCTCCGGGTCGTCGGCGAGCTGGCGGGCACCGGTCCGGGCGAGCCGCAGCGCGGCAAGGGCATGGCCCGGGTCGGCCCCTGCCATGCCGCAGGTCGGGGTGACGACGACCGACCGCAGCGTCTCGGCATCGAGACCGAGTCGCTGCCACAGCCGACGTACCGGCTCGACCGTAGTGGTCGGGTCGGACAGACCGGCCGTCCCGGGGACGGCAGGCACCAGCCCGGCGAGGAGCGCCACCCCGGCCTCGACGGCGGTCCCGATCTCGTCGTCGACGTCTTGCGACACCACGGTGAGGTCGAGGGAGAGCCCCGCCGCACCCGCCCGCTGCAGCAGCGCGGCCGGCGGTCGTCGCGCGCAGCAGTGCACGACGACCGGGACGTCGAGAGCACCGAGGGCATCGACGAGCGAGGCCAGCACCGTCTGCGCCTCCGTCTCCGCGACCGGTGCGTAAGAGCGCGCTCCTGACGTCGAGCGGATCGCACCGTGCAGCACGGCGGGCAACGACGGCTCGTCGAGCTGGACGACGGGCTCGGCGCCGGGGATCCGGTGCCGCAGGTCCACGACGTGGGCCCGCAGGCCCTCGGTCAGGGA
>JAJAYQ010000037.1 GCA_026786145.1 Spirochaetaceae bacterium
CGGCCGGGAGCTGTGCCCCGGTGAACACCACCGGCTTGTCGCCCGGGTAGCCGAGATCCGCCAGGTAGGCCGACTCCTCCATCGTGTCGGTGCCGTGCGTGACCACCACGGCGTCCACCGTGGGGTCCTCGCCCACCTGCCGGACGCGCTCGGCCAGCTCTGCCATCCGGGACAGGGTCAGCTCGTAGCTCCCCACCCGGAAGAGCTCTTCGACCTGTACGTCGTCGTCGGTGACGGATCCCGCGACCAGGGCGTCGGCACCGACGCCGGCCACGACGCCCGCGTCGCCGGCCCGGAGCGAGGCGATCGTCCCTCCCGTGGTGAGGAGCAACACCCGGGTCCTCGTCACCAGGGCACCCTAGGACGTGGTGCCGGCCGGCTCCTGCTCCTGGTGACGCTGGTGACGCTGGTGGCGCCGGTGACGCCACCAGGCCACCGCGGCGGCGGCCAGGAGCCCGGCGGTGAGCAGGGCGCTCACGCGACCGAGGCTCTGCTCGAGCTGCCGGTAGGAGGAGCCGGCGAAGAAGCCCAGCAGCACGACGCCGACGCCCCACACCACACCGCCGGCCGCGTTGTAGGCGAGGAACCGTCGGTACGGCATCCGGCTCATCCCGGCGAGGCCGGGCATGACCGCTCGCAGGAACGCGGTGAACCGGCCGACGAAGACCGCCCACCCACCCCGCTCCCGGAGGGTGCGCCGGGCACCCTCGAGGCGCGAGGCATGCCGTCGCAGCAGCCGGGTTCCGAGCAGGCGGGGACCGAAACGCTGGCCGACCTCGTACCCGACGGTGTCGCCGACGACCGCCGCGAGGACGACGAGCGGAAGCAGCACGACGAGGCTCAGGTGGCCGGTCGCGGCGAGCACCCCGCCGAGAACGCACACGGTCTCGCCGGGCAGGACGAAGCCGACGAAGACGGCAGCCTCGCCGAAGACCAGGACCGCGATGACCACGTATGCCAGCAGCGGCGGCACGTTCAGCAGCTGGTCGATGAACCCGCTCATACCGAGACCAGCGGCCGCAGGGGAGTCCGGGCCAGCGCTTCGGTCAGCCGCGTCAGCGGGACCGCGACCAGGACCCACCCAAGCAGGACGACGCCGGCGCCGAGAGCGAGGCCGGCGATCACGTCGTGAGGGTAGTGCGCCGCGACGTACACCCGCGCGAACGCCATCAGCAGGGCTGCGATCGTCGCGACCGCGCCGAGTCGCCGTGAGACGAGCCACAGTCCGGCGGCTACTGCACCGGCCATCACGGCGTGGTCGGAGGGAAAGGAGAAGTCCACCGAACGGTGCGCGAGGACGAGGATGCCCGGGTGCGCGGTGTAGGGCCGCGCCTCGTGCACGCCGTTGACCAGGGGCTGGTTGACCGCGACCGCCAGCAGCGTTCCGGCAGCGGCCCACAGCGCGGCTGCTGTCGTGCGCGGGCCGCGGTCCCGGGTCGTCCACCACCCGAGGACGAGCAGCGCGGCGAAGAGCACCACGCCGTACGCCGCGTACGCCTGCAGGGGAGCGTGCAGCCAGGCGGTGTCGCGGGCGAGCTCGTTCACCCGGCCGAACAGGCCGCCGGCCGGCGTGCCCTGCAGGGTGCCGGTGGCGAGCATCAGACCTCCGAGTGCTACTACGATGAAAGTAGTAGACTACTACGACTTATGTAGTAGTCGCTGACGTAGGGCGGAGGGGTGCACGTGCCAGTGGGTTCCACCCGGCGACCGGCCCGGGATCGCGTAGCGGTCCGGCGTGAGCGCGGCGCGCTCGCCAACGAGGTGCTGGCCGCCCTGGCCGCGTCCGACGTGGCGATGACCCCGTCGGAAGTTCTCGCCGACCTCGGCGACGACCTGGCGTACACGACGGTCATGACGACGCTCGCCCGCCTGCACGACAAGGGCGCGGTAACCCGGGAGCGGACGGGTCGCGCCTACGCCTACTCCCTCGCGGACACGGCCACCCTCGCCGCTCGGCAGATGCGCGACGTGCTCGACGCCGGTGAGGACCGCGAGGTCGTGCTGGCCCGGTTCCTCGACCAGCTCGGTCCCGACGAGGTGCCGTTGCTGACGCGGCTGCTGCGCGAAGCCGAGCGGCGCTAGAGATGCACGTCGCCATCTACCTGCCGCTGCTGGTGGCTGCCGTGCTCGGTTGGCTCGCCCCGTCGCTGGCGCGCCTGTTGCCGCCGGCGACCGCGGCCCGGCTGCTCACGGTGGCCGGTGCGGTGACCGCCGCCGCGACGAGTTTCGTCCTCGCGGTGCTGGCCTTCACCCTCGTCGCCGAGCTGGCGCCCGTCGCGCGGCTCGGCTCGTGGTCCAGGTCCGGGCTGGATGCGTCGAACCCGGTGCCGGATGTCGCGTCGGTCGTCGCCGGTGCAGCCGTGTGCGTGCTCGCGATGGTCACGGCGCGTGTCGCGTTCCAGCGGGTGCGGGCAGCGCTGGCTGCCCGGGCGCTGTGCACCAGGCTCGGCGGGGGCCCCGGCGAGCTCATGGTCGTCGACGACCCGGCGGTGGACGTCTTTGCGGTCCCGTCGCTGCGCGGGCGCATCGTCGCGTCGCGGCTGTTGCTCTCGTCGCTGCCGGCCGACGAGCGTCGCGCGGTGCTCGCTCACGAGACCGCCCACCTGCGCCAGCATCACCACCGCTACCGGATTCTTGCCGAGCTGGCCGCCGCGACCAACCCGCTGCTGCGTCGGCTCGTCCCGGCCGTCGAGTACGCGACCGAGCGATGGGCCGACGAGGTCGCCGCACGGGCCGTCGGGGACCGCGCGGTCGTCGCTCGCGCGCTGGCCCGGACGGGGCTCCGGTCAGCCGCACCGGGCCGTCCGGAGCTGTGGGCCGCAGCCGCGTTGCGCGCCGGGGACGTCGGCTCCCCGCTCGTACGCCGGGTCGAGGCACTGCTCGAGCCCGCGCCCCGGCACCGCCCACTGCTGGTCGCCGTCGTCGTGGCCATGCTGGTCCTCACGGTCGGCGCCTCGGTGGAGGCACAGCGGGACACCGAGCGGCTCTTCGAGAACGCGACCAGCAGCGCCGGTCACCCGCTGCGTTGACCCTGCGGAGCACCACCACCTGGTCGCCCTGGCGGGCCGTCGTCGGGTTCGGCGTCGTCAGCCTTGCCGCCGACATGGTCTACGAGGGCGCGCGATCGATCACCGGTCCGCTGCTCGCGTCCCTCGGTGCGACCGCTGTCGTGGTCGGGCTGGTCACCGGCGCCGGGGAGGCGGCGGCGCTGGTGCTGCGCCTGGTGTTCGGCCCGCTCGCCGACCGCAGCGGTCGCTACTGGACGTTGACGCTGGCGGGGTACGGCCTCACTGCGGTGTGCGTGCCCCTGCTGGCGGTGACACCGTTCATCGGCGCCGCCGGTCTGACCGTGGCGTGCGTGCTGCTGCTGGCTGAGCGCACCGGCAAGGCTGTCCGCAGCCCGTCCAAGTCGGCTCTGCTCGCCCACGCAGCCGGTGCGGTCGGGAGCGGCCGCGGGTTCGCGGTGCACAAGGCCCTCGACCAGGTCGGTGCGTTCTCCGGACCGCTGGTCGTGGCGGCCCTGGTGGCGACGACCGGCGCCATCTGGCCGGCGATGGCGGTGCTCGCCGTCCCGGGTGCGGCGGCGATCGTGCTGCTGGTCTGGCTGCGCCGGCGTACGTCGGGCATGGAAAGTATCGAGGGCACCGAGGTTGCTGTCGATCCCGCTGCCGAGCCGGCATCGGTCCGCCCGGGAGAGACGCTGCCGGACAGCGCCGGTCGGGCCCGTCGCGCGGTCCACGCGGCGGTCGGTGCCGAGCTGCCGCGCGACTTCTTCTGGTTCGCCGCCTCCGCAGGGGCTGCGACCGCGGGCCTCGTGACGTTCGGCGTCATCTCCTTTCACCTCACGACGGCCGGGCTGCTGCCCGTGGCCGCCGTCCCCGTCGTCTACGCGGGCGGCATGGCGGTTGCCGCCGTGGCGGCCCTCGTCAGCGGCTTCGCCTACGACCGTTGGGGCGGTCGTGTCCTGTACGCCCTGCCGTTGCTCGTAGCCGTGGTGCCTGCCCTCGCGTTCTCCCGCACCGTCGCGCTCGCGGTGACGGGCGTGCTGCTGTGGGGAGCAGCGGTCGGGGTGCAGGACTCCACCGTCAAGGCGCTCGTCGCGGACCTCGTGCCGAGTGGGCGGCGCGCCACGGCGTACGGCGTGTTCGCGGCTGTGCAGGGTTCGGCGGCGCTGCTCGGGGGCGGGGCCGCCGGCTACCTGTACTCCCAGTCGATCCCGCTGCTCGTCGCGGTGGTCGGTGCCACCCAGCTCGCGGCGATGATCCTGCTCGTTCTCACTCTGCGTAGACCGTCAGCTGATCGGTCCGCAGCAGCACCCGGTTCGA
Source organism: Spirochaetaceae bacterium (assembly GCA_026786145.1). Taxonomy (GTDB): domain Bacteria; phylum Actinomycetota; class Actinomycetes; order JACCUZ01; family JACCUZ01; genus JAJAYQ01. The sequence goes on from JAJAYQ010000037.1 coordinate 4,326, forward strand.
CCTGAGCAGGGCACGTGCGGCCGGGCCGTAACCGTCCGCGCCGGGCTGCACCACGATCAAGGGACCGTCCCGGGAGACCCAGTGGCGCAGGAAATGCTGCCACGCCGCGTCGGTCCGTCGGCTCGCGCCGGGTCGACCTTCGTCCAGCTGTGACGACGCGAGGTCGTAGGTCAGCCCGGTGACGTCGACCGTCAGGGGACAGTCCCGGCGCAGGTCACGGGTCAGGAGGTCCGTCGCGATCAGTGCGGACGTGGAGTCGGCGCGGACGCAGCGCGCGCTGCCGACGGCGGCGGCCACCAGCTCTGTCGGCACCCGGCGACCTTCGCGGTGGACCGGGCCCGTCACAGCGACCAGGGCGAGCCCGGCAAGGCAGGCGACCGCAGCAACCGGGACCAGGCGCGGCACCCGCTCACGCACCCGCGTGACGAGGAGTTCGACTCCGGTCCCGACCACGAGGACGAGCGCTGGGGCGATGAAGGTCGCGTAGTGGTCGTAGTAGGCCGGCCCGGCGAGCAGCAGCCCCGACTGCGCGACGAGCATCGCGACCCAGACCCGCGCGGTGGGGGCCGCGACGGCGGCGGCGACCGCGGACACGGCGACCAACGCCACGACGACGGCGACCGTCAGCAGCGTTGCCGTGTGGAGCGTGCTGCCGGCGGCGTGGTAGTTCCCGGTGACCCCGGAGAGCCGAACCAAGGTCGACACACCGTTGTCCGGGCGCCCGAGCTGGTCGAGCACCACCATCCGCACCATGGCTCTCGGAGCCGCTGCGAGGAACGGGAGGACCACCGTGGCACTGGTGACGGCGGCAGCCGCGGTGAGCACCAGACCCGCGGACCGCCCGCTGCGTCGCAGGACCCACACCACGATGACGACGAGCGGCATCACCGCCCACAGCTTGACGGCCACGGCGGCGCCGAGGACCACTCCGGCGAGGACCAGCCGCCGGCGTGGCAGCGACCGCCCGTCGCCGAGGAGTGCGAGGGCGCCGAGGACCCCGAGGTTCACCAGCGGCTCGAGCAGCGTGGTGCGCTCCGCGTAGACCGCGGGTCCCCACAGGGCGTACAGCACGCCGGCCGCGATGCCGGCGACGCGTCCGGCACGGCGCGCCACGGCGTACGCGAGGACGGCGTTGAGGGCGCCGACCGCCATGAACGCGAGCCGGGCCACGGCGAAGCCGGTCGGGTCGCTGGTCACGCGGGCCAGTCCGGTGAACGGCGCCAGCACGAGCAGGACACCCGGCGGGTGCAGGAACAGGAAGTCCCGGTAGGGCAGCCGCCCGGACAGCAGGGAGTCGGCGGCTCCGAAGTACACGCCGTCGTCGTAGGCGAGGATCCCGTGGAGCCCGCCGCCGCGCAGCACCGGCACGAGGCGGGCGAGGAACGCGACGACCAGCAGGAGCCAGGGCACCACTGCCGTGGAGCTCAGTGTCCGTCGGTGTGCCATTGCGCCAATCTACTACTGAATTCGTAGTAGGTTGGCGGGTGCGCCCTAGAGTCCTCCCGATGACCAGGACGAGCACTGGGCACGTCGTCGCGCTCGACGTGGGCGGCACGGTGCTCAAGGGAGCCGTGGTGGCGCCCGGCGGCCGTGTCGTGCGCGAGCTGCGCCGGCCGACCGACCGGGACCGTGGTCCCGCCGCCGTTGTCGACACGGTCCTTGACGTCCTCGACGAGCTGGTGGCCCTCACCCGGTCCACCACCGGGGCGCCACCGTTCGGCGCCGGTCTGGTCGTGCCGGGGCGCGTCGACGACCGCCGCGGAGTCGCGCAGTTCTCCGCCAACATCGGCTGGACCGACGTCCCGCTGGTGGAGCTCGCCGAGCAGCGCCTCGGGCTCCCGGTCGGGTTCGGCCACGACGTCCGTGCCGGGGGTCTTGCGGAGCTGGTCCTCGGGGCCGCCCGGGGCGTGGCGGACTGCCTCTTCCTGGCGGTGGGGACCGGGATAGCGGCGGCGGTGGTCGTCGACGGTCGGCCGTACGCCGGGGCGCACGGTCTCGCCGGGGAGATCGGGCACCTACGCGTCCGCCCGGACGGACCGACCTGCGGCTGCGGTGCCCGCGGGTGCCTGGAGTCGGTGGCCTCCGCGTCGGCCCTGGCGTCGGCGTACGCGCGCGCGGGCACGCCCGAGGACCCGGGCAGTGCGGCGGAGGTCATCGGCCGTGCGGCGGCTGGAGAGCCGCTGGCGACGCGCCTCGTGACCGGGGTGGTCGACGCGCTCGCCGACGCGGTCACGGCGTACGTGACGTTGCTCGATCCGGAGGTCGTCGTCCTCGGCGGGGGTCTCGCCCGCGCCGACGAGAGCCTGCTGCTGCACCCGCTGCGCGACGCTGTCGCGGCCCGGCTCACCTTCCAGGCGCTGCCGGGCTTCCGCACCGGGGAGCTCGGCGACACCGCGGGCTGTCTCGGGGCTGCCCTCCTGGCGTGGCAGCGGGTCGGGGTGCCGCTCTCAGCTGCCGCCGACGCCCGCGACCCAGCGGCCGGCCCTCATGACGCCGACGGTGCGCAGGTCGCTGTCGAGGACGACGAGGTCGGCCCGGCGACCGGCCTCCAGGGACCCGACGTCTCCTAGGCCGAGCGCGGCCGCAGGGGTGGCGGCGGTCATGACCGATGCTGCGACGAGGGCGTCGGGCCGCGGCAGGTCGCTGTGGACGACGGCGTTGCGGAACATCTCGTCCATCGTCGCGGTACTGCCCGCGATGGTGCCCGTCGGGGTATCCGCGATGGTGCCCGCGATGGTGTCCGTCGGGGTGCCCGTCGGGGTGTCCGTCGGGGTGTGATGGCCGGGCAGTCGCGCGACGCGGTCCCGGACGTGCACGCGCAGGGATCCGAGCTGGTAGTCCCCGTCGGGCATGCCGGCCGCAGCCATCGCGTCGGTGACCAGCGCCACCCGGTCGGCGCCGGCGACGTGTCGGACCCAGCTGACCAGCCGCGGATGGAGATGGACACCGTCCGCAACGACCTCGACGGTGACGGCCGGGTCCTCCAGCAGCGCCATGACCGGTCCCGGCTCCCGGTGGTGCAGCGGCCGCATCCCGTTGAACAGATGGGTCCCCACCCGCGCCCCGGCCGCGATCGCCTCCCGGGTGGTGTCGTAGCTCGCGTCGGTGTGACCGATCGCGGCAACGGCGCCTGCTCCGACGATGCGCCCGATCGCCGCCATCGCGCCGTCCAGCTCGGGAGCCAGCGTCACCATGCGCACCGCACCTCGACCGAGCCGGAGCAGCTGGTCCACCTCGCCCGGGTCGGGGGGGCGCAGCTGTGCGCGGTCGTGCGCGCCGCCGCGGGAGGCACTCAGCCACGGGCCCTCGAGGTGGATGCCGGCCAGCACGCCGTCGTCGACCAGGTCGGCGAGGAGGCTGACCGAGCGCTCCAGCTCCTCCGGGGCGGCGCTGACCAGGCTGGCCAGCGTGGTGGTCGTGCCGTGCCGGCGGTGGAAGTCGGCCACGGCGTGCACCTCGCCGACGTCGCCAGAGGTGTACGCGCCGCCGCCGCCGCCGTGCACGTGCATGTCGACGAAGCCCGGCGCGAGGACGCAGCCTGCGAAGTCGTGGTCGGGGGTGCCGTCGGGCAGGCCCGCACCTCCCGCGACGATCCGGTCGCCCCGCGTCCGGAGCCAGCCGGGCGAGTAGTGACCCCCCGGGTGCAGGACCGTCGTCGCAGCCAGCAGCAGCTCGGTGTCATCAGCGTCGACCGCGTCGTCCTTGCGTCGGAACGGATTCACAGCGTCTCGGTCACCTTGCGCAGACCGCGCGGTGCGTCCGGGTCCTCCCCGCGCGCCACTGCGAGGTGCAGGGCCAGCTGCTGGAACGGCAGGATCTCCAGCAGCGGCGAGAGGTCCTCGCGCACCCCGTCGGGCAGGGTGACGCCGTGCTGGAACTGCGTGACGTGCTCGGCCGAGCCGACGCAGAACACGTCGGCCCGGACCTCTCGCAGCCGGGGGACCACCGCCCGCATGGCATCACCTCCGGCACCGGCCGCCATGACGGCCAGCACGGGCACCTGCGGGTCGATCATGGCCAGCGGTCCGTGCAGCAGGTCGGCACCCGAGAACGCCTGGGCGGAGAGGTAAGAGGTCTCCATCAGCTTCAGTGCGGCCTCGCGTGCCGTGGGATAGGAGTAGCCGCGCCCGGTGGTGACCAGGCGCTGGGCGAACCGGTAGCGCTGCGCGGCGGCGGCCACCTGGTCGTCCTTGGCCAACACCTGCACGGCCAGCTCGGGAAGTGCCGCGGCGGCGCCGCCGTCACCGCCGCGCAGCCGCTCGAGCAGGAGGGAGAGCGCCAGCAGCTGGGCCGTGTAGGACTTGGTGGCTGCCACGGCGAGCTCGGGGCCGGCCAGCACGTCGAGGTGCACGTCCGCCGACTGCGCGAGCGGGGATGAGGCGTTGTTGGTCACCGCGAGCGTGAGCGCACCGCGGGCCCGCGCCACCTCCATCGTCGTGACCAGGTCCGGCGAGCCCCCCGACTGGCTGACGGCGATCACGAGGACCTCCCGCAGGTCGGGTCGGGCTCGGTAGGCCGTCATCGTCGACGGGGACACCAGCCCAGCAGGCAGGCCGTGCAGGATCTCCACCACGTACTTCGCGTACAGGGCCGCATGGTCGCTGGTCCCTCTGGCCACGAGGAGCACGAACCGGGGTGGGCGCTTGGCAAGGAGGTCGGCGGCGTCGTGGATCCGGGCGCGGCCCTCGATGCCGAGCAGCCGCTCCCACACCGCCGGCTGCTCCGCGATCTCGGCCGCCATGAGTCGTCCGGGACCGGTCGTCGCCGAGTCCTCGGACATGTCCATCGCCATGTCCTCGGCTATTTGATCGACCCCGCCGTGAGGCCGCCGACCAGGTGCTTCTCGATCACGGCGAAGAGGATGACCACCGGGACGATGGCGATGATCGCCGCCGCGAAGAGCTGGTCCCAGTTCTGCTCGTATCCGGTGACGTAGGAGTTGATGCCCACCGTCAGCGGCTTCTTCGCGTCGTCCTGCATGAGCGTCAGCGCGACGACGTACTCGTTCCACGCGGCGATGAAGGTGAAGATCACCGCCGTTACGAGCCCCGGTCGTGTCAGCGGCAGCATGATGCGCCACAGCGTGCCGAGCCGGCCGCACCCGTCGAGGTGCGCGGCCTCCTCGACCTCGTCGGGGATCGCGGAGAAGAACCCGTGCAGGATCCAGACGGCGAAGGCCAGGTTGAACGCGGAGTTGGTCAGGATGATGGACAGGTAGGTGTTCACCAGGTTGAGCTCGAAGAACTGGCGATAGAGACCGACGACGAGCGAGGTCGGGGAGAACATCTGGGTCACGAGCACGAGGAACAGGAACGGGATGCGGCCCGGGAACTTGTAGCGGGCGGTGAAGTAGGCGGCCGGCACCGCGACGAGGATCACGATGAGCGTCGACGTGGTGGCGACCAGAACAGAGGTCTTGAGCCAGTTCAGGAAACGGGTGTCGGACAGCACCGTGTTGAAGGTGGTGAACTGCCAGTCGCTGGGCCAGAACGTCGCCGGTGTCCGCAGGACGTCCTTGCTGGCGCGCAGCGCGTCCAGGAGCATCACGACATAGGGGCCGAGGAAGACCGCGACGACTGCGAGGCCGCCGAGGGGGAGCAGGAAGCGGCGGGGGCTAGACCGGCCGGCCACGGGTCGCCGCGTCGCCGTCGCCCGCGCGGGCGCTCGCGTCGACGTGGGGACGGCCGTCATCGGAGCTCCTCCTGCGGCCGGACCACGCGGAGGTACACCACGACGATGAGCAGGATGAACAGCACGTTGAAGACCCCGGCCGCCGCCGACATCCCGACGTCCTTCTCGGCACTCTTGAACGCCAGCTTGTAGGCGAAGGTGATGCTGGTGTCGTGGATGAAGCCCGGGTTGCGCTCGTTGAGCGTGTAGATGATCGGGAAGGAGTTGAACACGTAGATCATGTTCAGCACGGTCGCCACCAGGATCGCCGGCCGCAGCAAGGGGAGGGTGATCCGCCAGTACGTCTGCCAGGGTCTGGCCCCGTCGACCCGCGCCGCCTCGTAGACGTCGGTGGGGATGGCGTGCAGGCCGGCGAGGAACACGTACGCCGTGAAAGGGATCGACACGAAGACCCCGACGGCGACCATCGACGCCATGGTCCACCGGTCGTCACCGAGGAAGTCGACGGGCTCGTTGACGATGTTGAGGTTGAGCAGAAGCGTGTTCAGGATGCCGTGGTAGTAGTCGTACATCAGCGTGAAGAGGCGAGCGGTGATGACCAGCGACGCGGCCCAGGGGACGATGATCGCCCAGCGGACCAGCCGGCGCCCGTAGAACTCCTTGGCCAGGAACTGCGCCAGCGCCAGGCTGATCAGCACGGTGATCGTGACGACGGCCACCAGCCAGACGATGGTGTTGCGCAGCACGGTCACCAGGTCGTCGTGCTGCAGGACGTTGGCGTAGTTGGCCCACCCGGCCGAACCGCGGCGCAGCCCGGTGATGGAGTACTCGTTGAAGGAGGCCCGGACCAGCGCGATCGCGGGGTAGATGACCACCCCGACGATGAGCAGCAGTGCCGGGCCGAGCCAGAGGGCGGCGACCCGCCACGACGCGTGGCCGTGGGCGGGCCGGCGCTTGCGTCGCCAAGGGTCGTCGGGGCCTGACCCGTCCGCCACCCCCAGGGATCCCGGCGCCGTGGGGCGGGCCGTGACCGGCCCCACGGACCCTGCCGGGCTCCTCGCGGAGGTGGCGGACACGGTCAGCTGCCGCTCTCTGCCTGCTCCTGCAGCTTGTCGAGGACCGCCTGCGGGTCACCGTCCGGTCCGACCGCCGCGCCGATGTTCTGCTGGACGGCCAGCTTGACCGTGTCCCACTCCGGGTCGTCGGTGGGCGTCAGGTGCACGTTGGGCAGCGTGTCGAGGTAGACCTTGAGCGACTCGTCCGAGGCGAACTCCGCCAGCCCCGACTCGGTCACCGGCAGGAAGCCCTCGGCCTTGATGAAGGTGTTGACCTGCTCCGGCTGGTAGTAGAGGTCGTAGAAGGCCTTGACCGCCGCCGCGTTGCCCGGCTTCTTGAAGGCCATCAGGTAGTCGGTGACGCCGTACGTCTGCGGCTCGCCGCCGTCATTGGTCGGCATCGGGGCGACCCCGTAGTCGATGGACTTGTCCTCGTCCAGCGTTGCGGACAGCGGCGAGAAACCCACGACCATGCCGGCCTTGCCGGACCCGAAGAGCGAGAACGCACCGTCGGTGCGGTTGGTGCGACCGGGGTTGTTCTGGGTGACCTTGTCCTCGACGGCGAGCTTCTTGAGGAACTCGAGCGTCTGGACGTTCTCCGGGGAGTTGATGCTCCACGCGTCGTCGCCGGACTTCCAGTCGCCCCCGTTGTTGAACAGCCAGATCGAGAACTCGGCCTGTGCCTCTTCGGGGCCCATCGGCATGGCGTAGCCGACGACACCGTTGCCGAGCGCGGTGATCTTCTTGGCCGCGTCGGTGAACTCGGCCCAGGTCGTGGGCGGCCTGGCGATGCCGGCCTTGGCGAAGAGGTCCTTGTTGTAGAAGAGGGCCCGTGCGGACGAAAGGTCCGGCATGCCGTACATCTTGCCTTCGAAGGTCCCGCTGTCGACGAACGCGTCGATCAGGTCGGTCTTGACGTCCGGGGAGAGGACCGCGTCGGCGTCGTAGAGCAGTCCGTCCGCCGCGTAGCTCGCGTAGACGTTGAGGTTCAGGATGTCCGGCGGGCTGCCGTTCTGGATCATCGTGCTGCTCTGCTGGTCGATGTCGGTCCAGCTGATCACCTGTACCTCGAGCTTGATCCCGGTCTTGGTCTCGTAGGCCTTGGCGAAGTCGTCCCAGAACTTCGCAGTGTTCGTCTTGGAGTACTCGGCAGCGACGAGCTTGATGGATGTGACCTTGCCGCCGTCACCCCCGCCGCTGTCCCCGCCGCCGCTGCTGTCGGCCCCGCTCCCGCCACCACACGCTGTCAGGGTGAGCGCGGCCGCGCCCAACGCTGCAACAACTGTCATCCGTGCCGATGTCATCAAGTCCTCCTGTGGTTGGCGTGCAATGCCATCAAAGCGCCCGAAACGTCACGGCGCCAGGGTGTACCCCTCATCGTTTGCCGAGACCGGCGGGCCCGACCGGTCCGCGGCGGCAGGGAGGCTCAGGGCGAGTGCGGCCCAGCCGATGCCCAGGACCACCATGGTGAGACCGCCTCTGGGCCAGTAGATGTGGCTGTCGAGGAAGGCGACGGCACCGGCGACCACGAGGATCGCCCCGGGCAGCGCGGCGAGGCGGGCGCGGCGCAGGACGACGGCGGCAGTGAGCACGGCCGCGATGAGGTACGCCCACACGCCGTAGTCGGCAAGGCCGTTGCCCTCGGCGAAGAGGAACCGCTTCTGGTCGACGGCGCCTGCCTGCTGCAGCGCGCCCGCCCCGATCCCGGCGAGGACGTCGAGGGCGGTGTAGAACGCGGCGAAGGTGTAGCCCAGTGCGATCGCAGTCCAACGCACGGCAGGGTGCTCGCCGCGGGTCAGCAGCCACGGCGCCAGTGCCAGCAACGGGAAGATCGGCAGCAGGACGATGTGCAGGTTCTTCCAGGCGTCCGCCGTCGACTCGGTCAGGTGCGCCGGGTGCGCCAGGCCGAGGGCTGCGAGCAGCAGCGGCGGGCCGGCGACGATGAGCAGGACGTACGCCCGGGGTCGTTGCACCCTCGAAGGCTAGCCTCGGCGCGCGCGCCTGCCCCCGCCGAGCGGTCGTACCCTGGCGTCTCCGACCGTTACGTCCACCTGGAGACAGCCCGATGAGCCTCTCGTCCGACGCGTCCACCTTCCTCGCCCTGCACCAGCGGGGGACCCCGGGAGTGTTCCCGACCGTGTGGGACCCGTGGTCGGCGCAGTTGGCGGTGGACAACGGCTTCGCTGCCCTCACGGTCGGCAGCCACCCGGTGGCGACGGCGCTCGGCCGCGCGGACAACGAGGGTATGACGCTGGAGGAGATGCTCGCCCAGGTCGCGCTGATCACGGCGTCGGTCGACGTCCCGGTGTCGGCTGACCTGGAGGCGGGCTACGGCGCTTCGGCGGACGGCATCATCGACCGGCTGCTCGCCGCCGGCGCGGTGGGGCTCAACATCGAGGACACGGTGCACAGCGAGGGCGGGCGGCTGCGGAGCACCGCCGAGCACGCCGAGCTGATCGGGCAGCTGCGCAAGGCGGCCGACCGCGCCGGCGTCCACGTCGTCGTCAACGCGCGGACGGACATCCTGCTCAACGGCGTCGGGGAGCCGGAAGGCCGCGTCGACGCGACGATCGAGAAGCTGCGCGCCGCTGCGGACGCCGGGGCGGACGTCCTCTACCCGGTCGGTGTGCACGACGACGAGACTTCCCGTCGCCTCACCGCAGAGCTGCCGCTGCCGGTCAACGCCATCGCGCGCCCCGGACAGGACGACCTGGCCCGCCTCGCCGGCCTCGGGGTAGCGCGGATCACCTTCGGGCCGCACTGGATGAAGGCGGTGGGCGTCGCGGCCGCCGAGCTACTTGCCCCGTGGAAGACCGCCTGACGATGAGCCATCCGCTGTTCGACATCAGCGGGCGTACCGCGTTGGTCACGGGGTCGAGCAGAGGCATCGGGCGGGCGCTGGCGACGGGACTGCTGGAGGCGGGTTGCACGGTCGTGCTCAACGGGCGGGACGAGGAGGTGCTGGAGGCGGCTCGCAGCGAGCTCGCGGCGGCGACCGGCGGCACCGTGCACGCCGTGGCGTTCGACGTCACCGACCCTGCATCGGTCGTACGCGGTGTCGCGGCCGTCGAGGAGGCGGTCGGCGGGCTCGACATCCTCGTCAACAACACCGGCGCGCAGCACCGCGCGACGTTCTTGGAGTTCCCCGACGAGGACTGGTACCGGTTGCTGGACACCAACCTCAGCAGTGCCTTCCTGGTGGGCCGCGAGGTTGCCCGGCGGATGGTGCCGCGCGGGTCCGGCAAGATCGTCAACGTCACCTCGCTGCAGAGTGAGGTGGCCCGCCCCGGGATCGCGCCGTACGCGGCGACCAAGGGTGCGCTGACGATGCTGACGAAGGGCATGTGCGCCGACCTCGCGCCGGCGGGGATCCAGGTCAACGCGCTGGGCCCCGGGTACGTCGAGACGGAGCTCACCGCCGCCCTGGTCGCCGACCCGGACTTCACGGCCTGGGTCGTCGGTCGGACGCCGGCGGGGCGGTGGGGCACGGTCGAGGACCTCGTCGGGGCGCTGCTGTTCCTGTGCTCACCGGCATCGGACTTCGTGAACGGCCAGACGGTCTACGTCGACGGCGGCATGCTGGCGGTCCTGTGATCTGTCGGGGGCTGCGACGAGCAAGGAGGGTGTCATGACCGGCTTCCCGAGGTTCGACGTCCAGGGCCAGGTGGCTCTGGTGACCGGTGCCGCCCGGGGGCTCGGCCGCGCCGTCGCCCTCGCGCTCGCTGACGCCGGCGCTGACGTCGCCCTCGGCCTGCGCGACGTCTCCAACGACGGCGGCCTTGCGGCAGAGATCGAGGCCATGGGCCGCCGCGCGCTGGCTCTCCCGCTCGAGGTCAGCGACGTCGCGCAGGCCCGTGCTGCCGTCGATGTGGTGGTCGCGCGGCTGGGGCGCCTCGACATCCTGGTGAACAACGCGGGCGTCGCGCCGGACAACCCGGCCGAGGACGTCACAGAAGACGACTTCGACCGCACAGTCGCCGTGAACCTCAAGGGCACGTTCTTCACCAGCCAGGCGGCGGCGAAGGTGATGATCGGCCAGGGCAGCGGGCGGATCGTCAACATGGGCTCGCAGGCCGGGGCGGTCGCGCTGCCCGGTGAGTCGGTCTACTGCATGACCAAGGCCGCCATCGCCCACCTCACCAAGTGCCTCGCCGTCGAGTGGGGCCCGCACGGGATCACCGTCAACTGCGTCGCGCCGACTTTCATCCGTACGCCCGGAACGGAGGAGGCGCTGTCGGACCCCGACTTCGAGGCCGACGTCGTCGAGCGCATCGCGGCCCTGCACCGCATCGGCGAGCCGATGGACGTCGCGGGCGCCGTTCTCTACCTCTGCTCGCCGGCGGCGTCCCTCGTCACCGGGCACACCCTGCTGGTGGACGGCGGCTGGACGGCCCGCTGACCCGGCTTACGGCGTCTTGATGCCGGCGGCTTCGATGGCGTCGCACACCCGACGGACGACCTCGACCCGGGCCCATCGCTTGTCCTCGGCGGCGACGACGTGCCAGGGGGCCGCGGCGTGGTCGGTGCGCTCGATCATGTCCTCGACCGCCCGCTCGTACTGTGGGCGCTTCTCCCGGTTGCGCCAGTCCTCGTCGGTGAGCTTCCACTCCTTGAGGGGGTCGTGTCGGCGTCGCTCGAAGCGGCGGGCCTGCTCGTCGGGGGTGACGTGCATCCAGAACTTGACGAGGATCATCCCCTCGGCCGCAAGGGTCGTCTCGAAACCGACGATCTCGTCGTACGCCCGTTGCCACTGCTCCTTGGTGGCGTATTTCTCGACGCGCTCGACGAGGACCCGGCCGTACCAGCTGCGGTCGAACACGGCCATGCCGCCCCAACCGGGCAGGCGCGGCCAGAAGCGCCAGAGGAAGTGGTGGCGCTTCTCGTCGTAGGTAGGCGCGGCGAACTGGCTGACGCGGACGTGGCGGGGGTCGAGGTGGTCGACGAGGCGCTTGATGGCGCCGCCCTTGCCCGAGGCGTCCCAGCCCTCGAAGACCACGCACAGCGGCGGGCCGATCTGTCCGCCGAGCTGGCCGCCGAGGGTGAGGCGGAGGTGGAGCAGGTGTTCCTGCGCCTCGGCGAGTTGGGTGGCCTCCTCCTGCCGCGAGAGGCGGGTGGTCATGTCGATGTCGAGCCGGCCCATAGGCGCAGCGTGCCAGGAGTCCGCGCCCGCGTCGACGGCCGGGCGTCCTTCGATCGGTGAGGATGGACCTATGCCACTTCCCGGTGAGTACGAGCCGAGCACGTCGGACTGGGCCCGGAAGCAGGCCGAGCTCATCGAGGGTTCGGGCGGCACGAAGGGCACCACGATGCGTGGCATGCCGGTGGTCCTGCTGACGTCGGTCGGCGCGAAGAGCGCCAAGTTGCGCAAGACGCCGCTGATGCGCGTCGAGCACGACGGGGAGTACGCCGTGGTCGCATCGATCGGGGGTGCACCCAAGCACCCGGTCTGGTACTACAACGTCGTTGCGAATCCGCACGTCGAGCTGCAGGACGGGCCCGCCAAGGGCGACTACACGGCGCGCGAGGTCACCGGCGAAGAGAAGACCGTGTGGTGGGAGCGGTCGGTTGCGGCGTTCCCGGACTACGCGGACTACCAGAAGAAGACGGACCGGCAGATCCCCGTCTTCGTCCTCACCCCAATCGAAGCCGACTAGGTCTGTTTCCAAGGCGACCGACCAGCCGCCCTAGTCCCGCGCTCGCACGCGAGTCCGTCGCCGTCGACGTCGAGGCGGGCATTCGCCCGGTAGGCCGGTCCGTTCACCTCGACGCCGGGTCGGATGGCCGCACCCGTGTTCGTGCTTCCTCGTCGTTTCACCCCACGCGGGTACGTTGTGCGCAACGTCTTGCAGCCGTCGAAGGTCTGAGCCGTCGGGCTCGTGGTGCCAGGCACTGCGGAGAAGGACGGGATCGGGACGACCGCCTTCACCACCTCGGTCCCGTTCGTGCTCCACCAGGCGAAGAGGCTGGGTCCCGCCACCACGAGGAAGACCAGGAGCGCGACCTTCGTCAACGCCTCTCGCGTGGCCACTTTCCGCCGTGACCGTCGACCCCGCTGCTTTGCGGTGAGCTCTCTCGGGGCAGTGCTCGTGCCCAGGGCACGAGGTCGCGATGATCCAGGACCGTCACGTCATGGCACCGTTCGACGCCCGAGATACCCGCGCCCGCCAGGGCGATCACGGGGATGGTGTGCAGGCCCCACGGGAGAGGGAGCTGGCTCCCCACGTCGTGACCTGCCTGGCGCGCCGCCTCGACCTCGCGAGTCCGCCGGTGGCCGTTCTGCTGCAGGATCCCATCGCAAATCCGGACGGAACCGGACCAGTTCTTGGCGTCGACGACGAGAATTCCCGGTGGGCCGATCGCGACGTGGTCGATGTTGGCCCGGCGCCGCCCTGGCCACCGAACGTCGTGCAGCACCTCGAACCCGTAGGGCCGCAGCAGTTCGAGCTGGGCGCCCACCGTCTGCTCGCCCGTGGCCCCACGCGACCAGTTCTCGGCGGCTGCGTCGACGCGATCGGCCTGCTCGATCAATGCCTGCGACTGCTGCCGGAGACTCTGCGCACGAACGCGACGGTGTTGCGCCTGTTGGTGCGCAGACTCACCCGGCTGCAGAACGATTTCCCCCGTTCGATGCCGATCCTGGTATGTCGGTTCTGCGAACGGCCGACTTGAACTGAGCCTTGGTCATCCACAACCGCGCCAGTGCTCGATCCGAGACGGGGGCTGTGGACGGTGCCGGAATCCGTGTCGCCGGGCGGCACCCTCGACGCATGGCGATCTGTCAGCTGTGCCCGAGCTGTGGCTCGGACGCGTTCATCCCGATCTTCTACGGACGGGCAACTCCGGCGATGAAGCGGCGTGAGTCCCAACGCGTCCTCGAGCTTGCCGGCCAGGCGTTCGCGCCGGGCCGACCCAGCTCCCGCTGCCGCGACTGCGAGCACGGCTGGAGCGTCGGGACGTCGAGGCCTTGATGTGGTCACTTGGCCGACCTATTGTGGTCACATGGAGGTCGGCATCCGTGAACTCAAGGCCCATCTGTCGGACTACGTGGCCCGGGTCGCTGCGGGCGAGGTGTTCACCGTGACTGATCGCGGTGAACCTCGCGCGCTGCTGGTCCCGGTCGGTGGACCCGACGGGCTGGTCAGGGGGCTGGCCGAAGGGTGGGTGACTCGACGGTCGGCACAGCCTCCGGGCGCCGCAGAACCGATCGATCCGTTGCCGGGCAGCCCGCGGTCCGAGGAGATCCTGGCCGAAGACCGCGGCGACTGATGCAGTACGTCGATTCCAGCGCCCTGGCCAAGCGCTACGTCCGCGAACCCGACACTGTGCAGGCAACGACATTGCTCGACGCCGACCCTGACTGGGTGACCTCCGCGATCACCGAGGTCGAGGTGAGGCGGGTCCTGGCGCGACGCACCCCGCCGGAGCACCTGGGCACTGCCAGGGCAGCCTTTCTCCGCGACTGGGAACGGATGGCGATCGTGGCTGCCGACGCGACCACCATGGGGCTTGCGGCGAGCCTTGCGGAGGCCACCGGCGCGCGCAGCCTGGATGCAGTGCACCTGGCCTCGGCCGGCCGCATCTCGTCACGCTCCATGAGGATCGTGACCTTCGACGTCCGGATGGCTGCGATCGCTCGTACCCTCGGCCTCACGGTGGTCGGTGCGTGAGTGGTCGCTGACAGCAGGCCTGTCCTGCTTGGCGATCGGACACGGGAAATCGTCGGAGGAGGCGCCGTATCGTCGCGTCCCGTGACCATTGACTCGTCTGACTCAGGGACCGTGCACGGGGTCCTCGGCTACTACGACAGCTGGCTGGCGTTCCGGCAGCGCTACCTACGGGTGCCCGGCCTGCAGGCCGCGGTGCTCCGCGACGGCGAGGTCGCGATGTCGAGGGCGTACGGCGTCGCGGACCTGGCCACCCGGACCCCGCTGACGACCGACCACCTGTTCCACGTCGCGTCGCACTCCAAGACCTTCACCGCAACGGTGGTCCACCAGCTCGCGGAAGCCGGCCGGCTGCGGCTGGACGACCCGGTGGGGCAGTGGCTGCCCGACCTTGCCGACGCGCCGGTCGCCACGGTCACGCTGCGGGCGCTGCTCTGCCACGGCGGCGGGGTGGTCCGCGACGGACGCGACGGCGACTTCTGGGCGCTGCACCGCGCCTTCCCCGACGCGGCCGCGTTGATGGCTGTCGCCCGGGACGAGGGCGCGGTGCTCCCGGCCAACGAGCGGTTCAAGTACTCCAACATCGGCTACTCGCTGCTGGGCCAGGTCATCGAGGCCGTCACCGGCCGGGCGTACGCCGAGGTCGTCCGCGAGCAGGTCATCGACCGCCTCAGGCTGACGAAGACGGCGCCGGACCACGATGCGGGTCTTGGGGAATACGCCACCGGGCACAGCGCGCTGGCCTACGCCGACGAGCGCGTTGCGGTGGAGCATGTCGCCACCGGGGCGATGGCTGCAGCGACGGGCTTCGTGAGCACCGCCGAGGAGCTCGTGCGGTACGCCGCGGCGCACCTGCCCGGGGACGACCGCCTGCTCGGCGACGACGCAAAGCGGCTGATGCAGCGGACCGAGTGGCGCGTGGACGGGCAAGGCGGCGTCGCGGAGCCGCTGGCGGAGTACACGCTGGGCCTGATGGTGAGCCACGTCGGGAGCAGGCGGCTGCTCGGCCACGGCGGCGGCTGGCCCGGTCACATCACCCGCACGATGTTCGACGCGGAGACGGGCATCGCGGTCAGCGTGCTGACCAACGCCATC
>JAJAYQ010000038.1 GCA_026786145.1 Spirochaetaceae bacterium
GCGCGGCGCGCCTCGGGGCATGGCGCGCTTGAGCGCAGCGGCGCTGTCCGCAGGTACTTCAAGTTCATCGAACAGGGCCCCTGTGACCCCGTTCGATCCCGCTTCGGTGCTGCTGATGCTCATGCCAGAAGGCATGCAGAAACCGTGCCGCTAAATGTTCACAGGCTCTGAGCCATGATCGACAGCCCATTCATCTGCTTCGGCGACAAGACAACCTGCGGTGGCGTTGTGGCGCAAGGAAACCCAACATGTGATGTGCACGGGATTCCGGTTAGTTTCGCAACCGCAAGGATCGCTTGTCGCAAAAACTGCATCATTGTTGGCGGTGATCCCACTGAGATACTCGATGGACACCCAATCGCTTCGTTTTTGCTATCTACGTCAAACGGGGGATGCAAGTTCGTACCTTCGCAACGCACGACAGGGGACGCGAGAGGCTCGTCAGTCGGTGCGGCAACAACTCCTATTGCAGCGGGAGTGGTTGATGCCGTAATTCCGATTATGGAAGACATGCAAGAACTACTCGATCCGCCTGACTTCGTGGAACTGCGACTGCAAAACCAACGGCAGGAGTCGATAGCAAACGAGCCTTTCAAGCTGACGGCCCCTGACGGCCAAGTTGTCGAAGGAAGCACAGATGCCAACGGGCAGGCTCGTGTAGATGGTGTTCCAAGAGGCGATTTGACCTTGCCCCCGAAAAACGTATCCCTTGCTGAGTGTTTCAATGCAAGCAAGGAGAACGGAAATGACGAAGACGACAAGGGCGCGGTACACGCTGGAGTTCAAGCAGGAGGCTGTGCGATTGGTCGAGGGTGGGCAGAGCATCGCGGCGGGGGCGCGCACACTGGGCGTGGTGGAACAGACCCTGTTCAACTGGGTCAAGGCCAACAAGCTTGGCAAGCTCAAGGGCGCTGACAGCAAGCCCGTGAGCGCCGAGCAGATGGAAATCAGCCGGCTGCGTGCAGAGCTGGCGCGCGTGAAAATGGAGCGCGATATCTTGGGAAAAGCGACGGCGTACTTCGCGAAAGCGCAGAGTTGAAGTACGCCTTCATCAACCGCCACCGGCGGGTGTGGCCGATCTCGGTGCAATGCCGCGTGCTGGAAGCCAGCGTGGCTGGGTATCACGAGCACTTCGTACGCCGTGCCAGCGCGGCTCAGCGGCGCCACCTGAGCGACGACGCGCTGCTGGTGCACATCAAGGTCATCCACGCCGAAGCGCGCGGCGGCTACGGCTGGCCGCGCACCTGGAAGGAGCTGCTGGCCAGGGGCTTACGGGTGGGCAAGGAGCGGGTGCAAAAGCTCATGCAGCAGCACGGTATTCGCGCCAAGGGCAAGCGTCGCTTCAAGGTCACGACCGACAGCAACCATGACCTGCCGATTGCACCGAACTTGCTGGACAGACAGTTCACGGTGGCCGAGCCGGACAAGGTGTGGGCGGGCGACATCACGTACATCCACACCGGCGAAGGTTGGCTGTTCCTGGCCGTCGTGATCGATCTGTTCAGCCGCCAGGTGGTGGGCTGGAGTCTGCGTGAGGACATGACGCGCGACATCGTCATCGACGCCCTGCGTATGGCCTGGTTCAAGCGCCACCCGAGCAAGACCGGTGGGCTGATGTTCCACAGCGATCGTGGCAGCCAATATGCGAGCCAGGACTTCCGGGATGTGCTCAAGGCGTACGGCATCACGGGCTCGATGAGCCGGCGTGGCGACTGCTGGGACAACGCCTGCAGCGAGACGCTGTTCGGGTCGTTGAAAGTAGAACGGCTGTACGGGCAGAAGTTCGAGACCAGACGCCAGGCCAAGGACGAAGTCATCGACTGGCTGCTCTGGTACAACAGGACTCGGCTGCACTCGACGCTGGCCTACGTCAGCCCGATGAAGTTCGAGCAAGACTGGCTTGCCAATCAACCAAGGTAAGTCAATTCGTGACTCGGTTATGGGGTACGGATTCCAGGGGCAAGGTCA
>JAJAYQ010000039.1 GCA_026786145.1 Spirochaetaceae bacterium
GGGCGGGGCGCCTCGAAGCCCGGGCCGCCCTGGAGGTAGCGGAGGAACGGGCGGTCGAGACCGTCGGGGTCGGCGACCTCGCGGGCGAAGACGGTCAGCTGCTCGCCGTCGGGACGCGCGTGGTCGAGCGGGACGCGCAGCTCGTGCTCGGTGACCACGAGGCCGGGCGTGCGATGGGTGACGGGCACCCGCGTGATGCTGCCACGTCATCCTCGCGGCGTGGCGTCACACGGACCCCCCCGCTCGGGGGCGGGTCGATTCGCGACACGTCCCCACGTCAGGCGGCGATCGGGCGCAGCTCCTCTTCCGCGTCCTGGGCGTGGCGTCGCAGGGTCCCGTCGTCGTCGCTCTCGTACTGGCCCATGCGCCGCAGCGGCGGCGAGTAGGCGTGGATCGTCACGCTCGGCGTCGGGCCCGAGTGCAGGACGCGGTGGATGTCGGCCGGACGCACCGTGAGCGCCTGGCCCGCGGCGACGTGCCGCTCGACGTGCGCGCGCCCGACGGCCAGGCGCTGCTCGCGGATCGCGCCCTCGGCGACGACGATCGCCGCGGCGGACGCCTCGTGGTCGTGGAAGCCCGTGTCGTGGCCGGGCATCCAGGAGACGACCCAGACCTCGACCTCCTCGTCGCGGCTCAGCAACTCGAATCTGCGCTGCTCGGCGTCGTGGAGCACGAGCGGGCGCCACAGGGCCGGGTCGGCGGCAACCGCATCGACGATGGCCCGCAACTCGAGTGCCGGCGCCGGCGCCGTCATGCCGCCACCCACGCCGTCCCGAGCAGCCGGGCGACGTTGCCGGTGCGGGACGCGAGGTGCGCGGCGGCGCCGAGCGACTCGTCGTCGGTCACGGCGACGACGGGCGCGTCGGTTCCGTGCACGAGCTGGCTCGTGCCGACGGCGCAGGCCATCCAGCGCAGCGCCCGCGGGCCGTAGCCGGACATGTCGTAGAAGGCCAGCGGGTCGGGGTCGGGGGCGGGGTCGGGGTCGGAACAACCGGCGCCGTCACTGTGATGGCCGCGCTGGCGGCCGAGATCCCGGGCACCCGCACCAGCGCGTACGCGACAGTCACGGTGCAGGAGAGCTGGCGCCCGACGTCGGCCACCGTCGGGGTGTAGGACGAACCGGTCGCCCTCGCGATCGCTGCGCCGTCCCGCAGCCACGCTCGGCTGGTGGTCGAAGGCTGCTCGCCCGCCCAGGTGGCCCACTGCTCGCCGCCACAGGTTTCCGTCCGGGCCGGACGCGATGCTGGTCGGTAAGCCATCCGCGGGGGTGAACTCGGTCACCACCCCTGCCGGGGTAATCCGCCCGACCCGTTTCCCCAAGACCTGGGCCACAGGGCCCAGTCGTTTCCACGCGACGTTCGTGACCCTAGGGCAGCCACCTTCTCCGGGCCAGGGGACAAAGTCGCACATGCGCGACAGGTTTGCCGGCCGGCCGGGGCACTAGCGCAGCAGCGTGCGAATGGTGCGCAGTGCGACCGAGAGCGTCGCGAGGTCGAAGGTGTCCGAGGCGGCGATCTCCTCGAGCGTCGACCGGGTGCGCGCGACGCCTTCCTGGTTGGCCGCTTCCCAGGCCTCGATGCGCCGGGTCGGCGAGTCGGTCGAGGACGTCGACGTGAGGACGTTCGCCGTCAGCCCGGCCTGGGCGGCGTAGAGGTCGTAGCGCAGGGCCGAGCGCGCAAGCGCCGACCACCGGTCGTCGCGAGGCAGCATGGTGATGCGGGTGAGCATCCGGTCGACCTCGATGCGCTCGGACATGGCGAAGTAGACACTGGCGACCTCCTCGGCCGGCAGCTTCTCGGCGTTGGCGATCTCCACGACGTCGAGCAGTGAGAACGTGTCGAGCAGCCCGGCCGAGCGCGCCGCGAGGTCCTCCGGGACACCGAGCCCGATGAACTCCTCGGCACGCGAGCGCAGCCGCTCGTGCTCAGCGCCCACCAGCAGGTCGGGGATCTGCGGGACGAGTCGCTCGACGTCGGCACCGAAGTGCTCGACCTCGCTGGCCACGTCGATGCTCGCGCGGCGGGCCTGCACCAGCCATCGGGTGCAGCGGTCCAAGAGCCGCCGGCCCTCCAGGTAGAGCATCGTCTGCACGTCGGTCGGAAGCTTGTTGTCCTGTGCCTCGATCGCGGCCCAGTAGTCCTCGAGCCCGAAGACCTCGCGCACCACCGAGTAGGCCCGCACGATCTCAATCGGGCTGGCCCCGGTCTCCTCCTGCGCGCGGAACACGAACGTCAGCCCGGCACGGTTGACCAGGTCGTTGCTCACGAACGTGGTGACGATCTCGCGCTGCAGCGGGTGGCTGGTGAGCCGGTCGCCGTGCTCCGCGACGATGCGTCGGGGGAAGTAGGTGCGCAGCGTCCGGGCGAAGTACGGGTCGTCGGGCAGCTGGGTGGCGAGGATCGTGGCCGTCAGGGTGATCTTGGAGTACGCCACGAGCACCGCCAGCTCGCTGGACGTGAGACCCAGGTGCGCGGTCTCGCGGTCGACGATGGTCTCGCGGGACGGCAGGAACTCCAGCTCCCGGTCGAGCTCCCCGCGCTGCTCCAACGCCTTGATGAAACGCTCGTGCACCGAGAGCATCACCGGAGCCTGGGCGCGCGCGTTGCCCAGCAGCACGTTCTGCTTGTAGTTGTCGGTGAGCACGAGGCCGGCCACCTCGTCGGTCATCTCAGCCAGCAGCGTGTTGCGTCCTTCGTTGTCGAGGGCTCCGTCGCGCACCGCCTGGTCCAGCAGGACCTTGATGTTCACCTCGTGGTCGGAGGTGTCGACCCCGGCGCTGTTGTCGATGGCGTCGGTGTTGATGCGCCCGCCCGAGCCGTCCGCGCCCTTGAGGCTGTACTCGATGCGCCCGAGCTGGGTGAGCCCGAGGTTGCCGCCCTCACCTACCACGCGCACCCGCAGCTGCGACCCGTCCACCCGGATCGCATCGTTGGACTTGTCACCCACATCGGCGTGGGACTCGGTGGACGACTTGACGTACGTCCCGATCCCGCCGTTCCAGAGCAGGTCGACGGGAGCGATGAGGACCGCACGCATCAGCTCGGGCGGCGAGAGCGTGGTGACGCTGTCGGCGAGCCCGAGGCGAGCCCGCACCTGTGCCGTGATGGGGATCGACTTCGCCGTCCGCGGGTGGACGCCACCGCCGGCAGAGACGAGGCTGCCGTCGTAGTCGGCCCACGATGACCGGGGCAGGTCGAACAGACGCCGGCGCTCGGCGAACGACGCCGCCGGGTCCGGGTCCGGGTCGAGGAAGATGTGACGGTGGTCGAACGCGGCCACCAGGCGGATGTGCTCAGACAGGAGCATCCCGTTGCCGAACACGTCGCCCGACATGTCGCCGACACCGACGACGGTGAAGTCCTCGGCCTGGGTGTCGACACCGAGCTCACGGAAGTGCCGCTTCACCGACTCCCAGGCACCACGGGCCGTGATGCCCATCGCCTTGTGGTCATAGCCCACCGAGCCACCAGAGGCGAAGGCGTCGCCGAGCCAGAAGTCGTAGTCGAGGGCTACCTGGTTCGCGATGTCGGAGAAGGTCGCGGTGCCCTTGTCGGCGGCCACCACGAGATAGGTGTCGTCGCCATCGTGGCGCACGACTTGGGGAGGCGGCACGACCTCGCTACGGCCGCCGACGACGACCAGGTTGTCGGTGACGTCGAGCAGTCCGCTGATGAACAGCCGGTAGCAGGCGATGCCCTCGGCGAGGACAGCCTCGCGGTCGGTGGGGTCCGCCGGTGATCCCTTGACGACGAAACCACCCTTGGCACCGACCGGCACGATGACGGCGTTCTTCACCATCTGGGCCTTGACCAGACCCAGCACCTCGGTCCGGAAGTCCTCACGGCGGTCGGACCAGCGCAAGCCGCCGCGGGCCACCGGGCCGAACCGCAGGTGTACGCCCTCCACCCGTGGGCTGTAGACCCAGATCTCGTAACGGGGACGAGGCTGGGGCAGGTCCGGGACCCGGTGCGGGTCGAGCTTGAAGGCCACGTAGGGCTTGCGGTTGCCCCCGGCGTCGCGCTGGTAGTAGCTCGTCCGCAGCGTGGCGCGAATCACCCCGAGGAACGAGCGCAGAATCCGGTCCTGGTCGAGGCTCTGTACGGAGTCGAGTGCCGCGCCGATCTCCTCCAGCAGGCCGTCGACGACCTCCTCGGACATCCTCTGGTGCGCCGGGTCGAAACGAGCCTCGAACAGTCGCACCAGCAGTCGGACCAAGTGCACGTTGGAGGCGAGGCACTCCTGGATGTAGGTCTGGCTGAACGTCGAGCTGACCTGACGCAGGTACTTCGCGTAGGCCCGGATCACCATGGCCTGCCGCCAGCTCAGGCCGGCCCGCAGGACGAGGGCGTTGAACCCGTCGCTCTCGGCGTCGCCCGCCCAGACCGCGGCCACCGCGTCCTGGAACAGCGTGCGCGCATCGTCGCCCGGCAGCTCGCCGGTCGGCTCGTAGCGCAGCCCGAAGTCATAGACCCACGCCGTTGGGCGGCCCAACCGGTCGATCCGGTACGGCCGCTCATCCACGACCTCGACGCCCATCTCCTGCAGCCGGGGCAGCACGAGGGACAGCGAGACGGGCTCACCCACGTGGTACAGCTTCAGCCGGGGCTCGCCTTCGGCAGCGTCGCGCGGCGTGTACAGGCTCAGGTCGATGGCCCCACCGGGTTCGAGCGACTCCAGACGTTGCAGGTCGAGCACGGCGTCAAGCGCCGCGAGGTCCTCCTTGTAGCCCTCGGGGAACGCGTCGGCGTACATCGCGGCGAGCTCGGCAGCGCGCTCCTCGCCGTAGCTCTCGACGAGTGCGTCGGAGAAGTCGTCCTCCCACGAGCGGGTCGCCGCCACCAGCTCCTGCTCGAGCTCGGCCGGGTTGACGTCGGGCAGGCCACGGTCCCGGTCGACGCGCACGACGAAGTGCAGCCGAGCCAGCACCGAGTCCGACACCAGTGCCGTGTAGTCGATGCTCTTCCCCTGGAAGGCCGCCACCAGGATCCGCTCCATCTCCTGGCGTACGGACGTGGTGTAGCGGTCGCGCGGCAGGTAGACCAGGCAGGACATGAACCGCCCGTAGTCGTCCCTGCGCAGGAACAGGCGCAGCTGGCGACGTTCCTGCATGTGCAGCACGCTGAGGACGGTCTCCTGCAGGTCGCCGACCGAGATCTGGAACAGCTCGTCGCGGGGGTAGGTCTCCAGGATCTGCAGGAGGTCCTTGCCCGAGTGGCTGGTCTTGGTGAAGCCGCTGCGCGAGAGCACCTCGGCCGCCTTGCGACGCAGCACCGGGATGCGCTGGATGCTCTCGTTGTACGCAGCGAAGGTGAAGAGGCCGAGGAACCTGCGCTCCCCGACGACCGCGCCATCGGCATCGAAGACCTTGACGCCGACGTAGTCGAGGTAGGCCGGGCGGTGCACGGTGGACCGGCTGTTGCCCTTCGTCAGCACGAGAACGTGCGGGTCACGGGCCCGTTCGCGCTGCTGGCGCGGCAGTCGGCTGAAGCTGGCCGAGGTGGCCTGGTCGGCTCGCAGGATGCCGAGACCGGTGCCGGGCTTGCCGCGCAGGAGACCGTCCTCCTCTCCGCTCGCGGGGTCAAAGACGTCAAGGACGTATTCCCGATAGCCCATGAACGTGAAGTGGTCGGCAGCCAGCCAGCGCAGCAGCTCGGTCGCCTCGGCGACCTCCTGCTCCGGCAGCCCGGCCGGTGGTTGCTCGGCGAACTCATCGGCGATGCGGACTGCCGTGTCCCGCATCTTCGGCCAGTCTTCGACGGCCTCGCGCACGTCTCGCAGCACCCGCTGGAGGTCGGCGGCCAGCGCCTCGTTGGCCGCGCCGTCGGGCTGGCGGTCGATCTCGACGTGCATCCACGACTCGGTCTCGGCCTCGCCGGAGATCTCCTGCGGAGACGTGGCGTCACAGACCTCGCGGAGGTCGCCGACGACGTCACGGCGTACGACGAGCTGGGGGTGCACGACCAGGTGGATGGCATGGCCGTGGCGACTCACCTCGGCCGTGACCGAGTCGACCAGGAACGGCATGTCGACCTCGACGACCTCGACGACCGTGTGACCGCTCGCCGCCCAGCCGTCCGTCTCGGTAGTGGGGGTGAACACCCGCACCCGTGCCGTCCCCTGCGGCCGGCGCCGGGCCAACTCCCGGTGGGACAGCGCCGCACCACAGATGTCGACCGGGTCGCGTCCGGCCAGGTCGTCGAGCGCGACGTGGCGGTAATAGCGCCGCAGGAAGGCCCGCAGGTGCTCCGGCCGGTCGTGGTCGCCGGCTGACGTGGCCGCCACCTCGGTCGCGCGGTCGAGAAGGTCGGCCTTCTCGCGTTCCACCGTGTCGTCCCGCATCGCTCTCCGACAACCTCCTCCGGTGCCTCCGACCCTACTCACAGATGGGAGCGCAGCTCCCAGAGCAGCGGGAAGTAGTGCAGGCCCAGACGGCTGCGCAGGTAGGGCGACCCGCTGGAGCCCCCCGTCCCCGACTTCGTCCCGATCTGCCGCTCGACCATGAGCACGTGCCGGGACCGCCACATCGCCGCGTTGGCGTCGTGGTCGAGCAACCGCTCGGCCAGTTCCCAGACCTCTCCGTAGGCCGAGCGGTCCCCGGCGACGCGGAGGAGAGAGGCAGTCAGCTCCGCGTCGCTGTCGGCGGGCAGCCCGGTCCGGCGTACGACGTGGAGGAACCCGTCCCACAACGACGGCTCGTCAAGGCGCCGCTCGAGGCGGGCGCGCTCCTCGTCTGTCAGGCCGCGGAAGCGGTCGAGGTAGCCGGCGTCCTTGGCGCCCGAGAGGAACTCGAGCTCGCGGAACTGCACGCTCTGGAAGCCGCTGGCCGGGGCGAGGCGGTCCCGGAAGACGAGGAAGTCCTGCGGCGTCATGGTCTCGAGCACCGCGACCTGGCGGATCAGGACGTCCTCGATGGAGACGACGCGGGCAAGCAGGTGGCGGGCGCGCCAGAGGTCGCCGGAGAACATCTCCTCGCGCACCGCACCGAGCTCGTGAAGCAGCTGCTTGAACCACAGCTCGTAGACCTGATGGATGGTGATGAACAGCAGCTCGTCGTGCGCCGGTGGGTCGGACTCGAGGTGCTGCTGGTCGAGAAGCTCGGCGACCCGGAGGTA
>JAJAYQ010000040.1 GCA_026786145.1 Spirochaetaceae bacterium
CCGGTCGACGCCCTCCACCGCTGCCGCGTGCTCTACGTGTCGCCGATGAAGGCCCTGGCCGTGGACGTCGAGCGCAACCTGCGGGCCCCGCTGACCGGCATCCGGCACGCGGCCACCCGGCTGGGTCTGCCCGAGCCGGACCTGACTGTTGCCATCCGATCCGGCGACACCCCTGCCGACGAGCGGCGCCGCTTCCTGCGGACCCCACCGGACATCCTCATCACCACCCCCGAGTCGCTGTTCCTGCTGCTGACCTCGCAGGCCCGCGAGTCGCTGCGCGGCGTCGAGACCGTCATCGTCGACGAGGTCCACGCCGTCGCGGGCACCAAGCGCGGCGCCCACCTCGCGATCTCCCTCGAGCGACTGGACCAGCTCCTCGACCGGCCCGCTGCGCGGATCGGTCTCTCGGCCACAGTCCGCCCGGTGGACGAGGTCGCCCGCTTCCTCGGCGGCACGTCCGACGTCGAGGTGGTGCAGCCGCCGTCGAGCAAGACCGTCGAGCTGCAGGTCGTCGTGCCCGTCGAGGACCTCGGCGAGCTCGGGCAGACGACCGGCGAGGTGAGCGGGTCGGCCGCCGGCGAGGAGCGCCGCACCTCCATCTGGCCCCACGTCGAGGAGCGCATCGTCGACCTGGTGCAGGCCCACCGGTCCACGATCGTGTTCGCCAACTCCCGGCGGCTGGCCGAACGCCTCTGCGCGCGCCTCAACGAGATCAACTACGAGCGCGTCACCGGAGAGGTACTGCCGCAGCCGGGGTCGCTCGCCCCCGCCCAGCTGATGGCCCAGGCTGGTGCATCGCGCGGGGTGCCCGAGGCAACGATCGTCCCCGACCTCGCCCGGGCCCACCACGGCTCGGTCTCCAAGGAGCAGCGCGCCCAGATCGAGGAGGCGCTCAAGGCCGGCCGGCTCCCCGCCGTCGTCGCCACCTCCTCCCTCGAGCTCGGTATCGACATGGGAGCCGTCGACCTCGTGATCCAGGTCGAGTCGCCGCCGTCCGTCGCCAGCGGGCTGCAGCGCGTCGGCCGGGCCGGCCACCAGGTGGGCGCCGTGTCGCGGGGGGTCATCTTCCCCAAGTACCGCGGTGACCTCGTGCAGACCGCCGTTGTCGCGGAGCGCATGCGCGCCGGCGCCATCGAGGCCCTGCGCTACCCGCGCAACCCGCTCGACGTCCTCGCCCAGCAGGTCGTGGCGATGGTCGCGCTCGAGGAGTGGGACGTCGAGGCGATGTACGACGTCGTACGCCGTGCCGCGCCCTACTCCTCCCTCCCCCGGTCGGCGTTCGACTCCGTCCTCGACATGCTGGCGGGTCGCTATCCGTCCGACGAGTTCGCCGAGCTGCGCCCCCGGCTGGTGTGGGACCGCGTCGGGGGCACCCTCACCGGTCGTCCCGGCGCGCAGCGGCTGGCAGTCACCAGCGGCGGCACCATCCCGGACAGAGGCCTCTTCGGGGTGTTCCTGGTAGGAGAAAAGCAGAGCCGCGTCGGTGAGCTGGACGAGGAGATGGTCTACGAGTCGCGGGTGGGCGACGTGTTCACCCTCGGGTCGACGTCGTGGCGCATCGAGGAGATCACCCACGACCGGGTGCTCGTCACGCCGGCACCGGGTCAGCCCGGCCGGCTGCCGTTCTGGAAGGGCGACGCGATCGGCCGCCCGGTGGAGCTGGGCCGGGCGCTGGGCGCCTTCACCCGCGAGCTCGGCGCCCTGGCGCCCGAAGCGGCGCGGGAGCGGGTCCTCGCCGCTGGCCTCGACGACTGGGCGGCCGGCAACCTCCTGTCCTACCTCGCGGAGCAGAAGGAGGCGACCGGCCACCTGCCCGACGACCGCACCATCGTCGTCGAGCGGTTCCGTGACGAGCTCGGTGACTGGCGGATCGCGATCCACTCCCCCTTCGGCGCGCAGGTGCACGCGCCCTGGGCACTGGTCGTGTCGGCGCGCCTGCGGGAGCGTCACGGCGTGGACGTCCAGGCGATGCACTCCGACGATGGCATCGTGCTACGACTGCCCGACGTCGAGTTCGACACCTCCACCGGAGACGGTATGGACGTCCGGCACGGTGCCGAGATCGCGGTCCTCGACGCGGACGAGGTCGAGCCGCTGGTCACCGCCGAGGTGGGCGGCTCGGCGCTGTTTGCCTCCCGCTTCCGCGAGTGCGCCGCCCGTGCCCTGCTGCTACCCCGGCGCAACCCAGGTCGCCGGTCCCCGCTCTGGCAGCAACGCCAACGCTCGGCGCAGCTGCTGTCGGTCGCCAGCGACTACGGCTCGTTCCCGATCGTGCTTGAGACGATGCGCGAGTGCCTGCAGGACGTGTTCGACGTCCCGGGCCTGGTCGGGCTGATGCGTGACGTCGAGGCGCGCACCGTGCGGTTCGTCGAGGTCGAGACACAGCAGCCGTCCCCCTTCGCGCGGTCCCTCCTCTTCGGCTACGTCGCGCAATTTCTCTACGAGGGCGACTCCCCGCTGGCCGAGCGACGCGCGACGGCACTGTCGCTCGACGCGACGTTGCTCGCCGAGCTGCTCGGGCAACAGGGCTACGGCGCGTTGCGTGACCTGCTCGACCAGGACTCGGTCCTCTCCCTCGCCCGCGACCTCCAGCGGCTCTCCGACGACCGCCGGGCCCGCGACATGGAGGGTGTGGCCGACCTGCTGCGCGTGCTCGGCCCGCTCTCCACCGCAGAAGCCGTGGAGCGCGGCGCGACGCCTGCCTGGCTCAGTGACCTCGAGGACGCTCGGCGGGCGATCAGGGTGCGCATCGGCGGGGAGGAGCGCTGGGCAGCGGTCGAGGACGCCTCGCGGTTGCGCGACGCCCTCGGCGTCCCGTTGCCGGTCGGCATCCCCGAGGCCTTCCTCGAGCCGGTGCGCGACCCGATCGGGGACGTCGTCGCCCGCTTCGCGCGCACCCACGTGCCGTTCACGGTTGCTGCGGTGGCCGCCCGCCTTGCCCTGGGCCCGGCCGTCATCGCCTCCGCACTGGCCCGCCTGGCCGGGTCGGGCCGGGTCGTCGAGGGCGAGTTCCTTCCCGGCGGAGCCGGCACCGAGTGGTGCGACGCCGAGGTCCTGCGCACGCTGCGCCGTCGCTCCCTCGCAGCACTGCGCAAGGAGGTCGAGCCGGTCCCGGTCGAGGCTCTCGCCGCATTCCTGCCGGCGTGGCAACAGGTCGGGGGGCGCCTGCGCGGCACCGACGGTGTCCTGCGTGCCGTCGAGCAGCTGCAGGGCGCCCAGGTCCCCGCCTCGGCCCTCGAGTCCCTCGTGCTGCCCGGCCGTGTCGTCGGCTACTCCCCCTCCATGCTCGACGAGCTCTGCGCGGCGGGCGAGGTGCTCTGGCGTGGCCACGGCACGCTGCCCGGGTCCGACGGATGGGTCTCCCTGCACCTCGCCGACGCGGCTCCCCTGACGATGCCTGCCCCTGACGCCGGGGCGGTCGCGTCGCCGGGGCACCAGGCCGTTCTCGACGCGCTCGCGGGCGGCGGTGCGTTCTTCTTCCGGCGCCTGTCCGATGCCCTCGGCTCGACCGACGACCAGGCGCTCGTCTCGGTGCTGTGGGACCTGGTGTGGTCGGGTCATCTGAGCAACGACACGTTGGCGCCGCTGCGCACGCTGGTCGGTGGTGGCCGCGGTTCGCACCGCTCTCGGCGCCCCACCCCTCGAGGTCGCTACCAACGGGGACGTCCGAACGTCCCCACCCGCACCGGGCCGCCGACCGTGGCCGGGCGCTGGTCGCTGCTCCCCGACGTGGAGACCGACCCCACCCGGCGGGCGCACACCCTCGCCGAGGTACTGCTCGACCGCCACGGGGTCGTCATCCGGGGCGCGGTCATGGCCGAGCGGGCACCGGGCGGGTTCGCCGCCGTCTACCGGGTCCTCTCGACGTTCGAGGAGACCGGTCGTTGCCGCCGCGGCTACTTCGTGGAAGGACTGGGCGCCGCGCAGTTCGCGCTGCCCGGGGCGGTCGACCGGCTGCGCGCGATCGGCGGCTCCGTAGAACGTGCCGCCGAGCGGGCCGACCACGCCCGTCTCGACAACGATGGTCCGCGCGCCCTGGTGCTCGCCGCCACCGACCCGGCCAACCCGTTCGGTGCGGCGGTGCCCTGGCCGCCCCGGGCGTCGGGCGACGGCAAGGACGGCGGCCACCGGCCGGGGCGCAAGGCCGGCGCGCTCGTGGTGCTCGTCGACGGCCGCCTCGTCCTCTACGTCGAGCGGGGCGGACGCACCCTTCTCACCTGGGGCGCAGAGGCAGACCTGCTCCAGCCTGCGGTCGACGCGCTGACGCTGTCGGTGCGAGAGGGCCACCTCGGCCGGCTGACGGTGGAGCGGGCCGACGGGGCCGGTGTCCTCGACTCGCCACTGGGTCGCGCCCTGGAGGAGGCGGGATTCTTCGCCACCCCGAAGGGCCTGCGGCTGCGTGCCTGAGGACTGGCAGGAGCGCCGGCGCGAGGCGGCGCTCGAGCACGCCGCCACCCTGGAGCGGAGGCGGGCGGCCGAGACCCGCGAGGCGCAGGTGCTGATCGAGGACTTCGTGACGACGGCGCGGTCCCGGGGGCTGCGCACCTGCAGCCTGCTGGCCCGGGCGCACAACGGCCGCGCGCGCTACCGGACCGGGCTCACGGGGTGGTACCTCAAGCGCAACGGCTGCCTGGCCGTCACCGAGCAGGGCGACTTCTACGTCATGTCCGCCGCGTCGAGCCTGCGCTCGCGGCTGACGGGCACGACACTGGATCCGTCGGACCCGCCCCTCGCGGTGGGCGTGGGCGCACGCGACGGCGAGTCGATGCCCCTCAAAGAGCTGCTGCGGCTCCGGCTCGAGGCCGGCGACGAGCGGCCCGCCCCGACCTGACCGTCGGCGCGGGTAACACGACCGGCCCGGACACCTACCTCCGTCCGTAGAGAAAGCGCCTGAAGAGCTGGGTCATCCGTGGCATCACGACCCACGTCATGAGACCGGTGAGCGTCCCCGAGAAGATGAGCGTCCGCGCGACCAGGTGCCACCCGCTTATCACCGGGAGGACGGCGACGTTCATCAACAGAACCAGCGGGATGATGGCGGCGAGGGTCACCAGGAACATCTTCCAGCGCGGCGGGGCGGGGGCCGTCCGGCCGGGCATCGCGAACCAGGTCTCCAGACCGGAGACCCGCTGGACACCCGTCTCCTCGATGAGGTCGTCGGCCTCCCGCAGCCAGCGGGCGCGCTCGCCGGACGCCTCCCAGGCCCGCAATGCCGCTGCGTCGGCGAAGCGGTAGACGACGTGCCAGTCGTGGCCGGCGGTGTGGGGACGCAGGATCCCCGCGCCGAGGAAGCCGGCGTGGCGCGAGGCGGCGCCGATGATCCCGTCATACCAGTCCTCGAACTCCCGCTCCCGGCCCGGCGTGACCCGGCGGGCGACGGTCACCGTGACCGGGCCCTCATCGTGTCGCGACAAGAGGCTCACCTCACGCACAGCAACGCACCTGGTGTGCATCATCCCCGACGGTGTGGAGACGATGCTCACACCATGCCCGAGGGAGACACGGTCTGGCTCGCGGGCCGGCGGCTGCACGACGCGCTGTCCGGCCGGCCGCTCCTGCGCAGCGACTTCCGGGTCCCGCAGCTCGCCACGACCGACCTGACCGGCCGAATTGTGACCGAGGTCGTGAGCCGCGGCAAGCACCTGCTGCTGCGCATCGACGGCGACAATGACCCGCTGACGCTGCACACCCACTTCCGGATGGACGGCTCGTGGCACCTCTACCGGCACGGGGATGCCTGGCGCGGCGGCCCGCAGTGGCAGGTCCGGGTGCTGCTGGAGAACGCCGAGTGGCAGGCGGTGGGCTACCGGCTGCCGGTCGTCGAGCTGTTGGCGCGGGACCACGAGAGCGACGCAGTGGGTCACCTGGGCCCGGACATCCTCGGTGCCGACTGGGACCCGGTGGAGGCGGTACGCCGAGTAGCGGCCGACCCGGACCGTGAGCTCGGGCCGGCACTGATCGACCAGCGCAACCTGGCGGGGATCGGCAACCTCTACAAGTGCGAGGTGTGCTTCCTCTCGGGCCTCTCGCCCTGGACGCGCGTCGGCGACGTGCGCGACCTGGCCGCCGTTGTGGACAGGTCGGCTCGGCTCCTGGAGGCGAACAAGGCGACCGCCCGACAGGTGACTACGGGCGACACCAGGCGCGGGAAGACTTCCTGGGTGTTCGAACGCGCCGGTGCGCCCTGCCTACGGTGCGGGACCCGGGTGCGCCGGGCCGACCAGGGCGACCCACCGCGGCAACGGGTCACCTACTGGTGCCCGCGCTGCCAGACGTGACCGACACCTCCCACACCTCGGGCGCATCAGTGGGACAGCAGAACGCCCGTCCACACCCCCGTTGACGATGGGGTGGACGGGCGTTCACGAGGATCTTGCCCGGTCAGTCGGTGGTTGAACCCGATCAGGCCGCGACGTTGGCGACGTGCATCGGGCCGGTCGGGGCGACCAGCGGCATGTCGACCTGCTCCACCAGAGCCAGGTGGTCACTGACGTCACGCAGGACGGTCGAGAGCGGCACCTCGAGCGCCTCGCAGATGGAACCCAGCAGCTCGGAGGACGCCTCCTTCTGCCCGCGCTCGACCTCGGAGAGGTAGCCGAGGGAGACCCGTGCAGCGGCGGACACCTCGCGCAGGGTCCGACCCTGTTCGCGGCGGTGCTCCCGGAGGACGTCCCCGAGCAGTCGGCGGAGCAGAACCATCGTGGAGCCTCCCTTGTCGTCAGTGCACTCTAGCCGGTCGTGCCGAGTGTAACGCGGTAATCACACGCTGGGCTTCCCGCCCCGCCCCGGCGTGGCCGGCGTGGGCGGTGCGGCCAGGTGGTCGCGGGCGAACGCCAGGGCCCGGCGTACGGCCTCGGCCCGGACCTGCTCCCGGTCACCGACCAGCGCCAGCGAGATGAAGACGACTCCTCCCGGCCCGGCCAGGGCGAGGTGCACCTCCCCCGGTGGGTGCCCGTCCTGCGAGTCCGGCCCCGCCACACCGGTGGTCGCCAGGCCGTACGTCGCGCCGAGCCCGTCCCGGACGCCGCGCGCCATCCGGCGCGCCACCTCGGGGTCCACGGCACCCACTCGCGCCAGCAGCGCCGGATCGACGCCGAGAAGGGAGGTCTTCAGCTCGGTCGCGTAGGCGATGACGCCGCCCCGGAAGGTGGCCGACACCCCCGGCACTCGGGTCAGGGCAGCGCCCAGCCCACCGCCGGTCACCGACTCGGCGACAGCCAGCGTCGCCCCCCGGCGCAGCAAGGACTCGTGTACCTCCAGCGCGAGGTCGTTTCCGCGAGCTGCCTTCTGCGTGCTCGGTCTTGCGAGATCGGTCACTGACGGCGGGCCCGCTTGAGCTGGGAGCGCGCGCTGGTCCGGCGCAGGCGCACGGCGCGCAGCACGTAGTCCACGCCCGTGACCACGGTGACCACCACGGCGACGCCCATCACCGCGAGGGCCGCCGTCGTGACCCAGCCCTCGGTGGGCAGCACGAGCAGGCCGATCGCGACGCTCTGCAGCAGCGTCTTGAGCTTGCCGCCACGGCTGGCCGGCATCACCCCGTGCCGGATCACGACCAGGCGCAGCGCGGTGACGCCGATCTCCCGCACCAGGACGATCGCGGTGACCCACCACGGCAGCTCGCCGAGGAGGGAGAGCCCGATGAGGGCGGCCCCGATGAGCGTCTTGTCGGCGATGGGGTCAGCGATCTTGCCGAAGTCGGTGACCAGGCCGCGCCGCCGGGCGAGCTCGCCGTCGATGCGGTCGGTGACCGACGCCACAGCGAAGGTCACCCACGCGAGGACCCGCCACGTCGCGTCCTCGCCGCCGTCGTGGAAGAGCGCGAGCAGGAACACGGGGACAAGGACGAGGCGCAGGACGGTCAGCGCGTTCGCGACGTTCCAGGCGCTCGCCGGTGCTCCGACCATCGGTCCGGGGACGGGAACCGGCGGCGGCAGACCGGTCACCGGACCGAGGTCACGAGGTCCGCGCCGTCGTTGCCCACGACGCGGGCTCGCACGATCCGCCCGACGACACGGTCCCCGGCCGGGAGCCCGTGCACCGTGCACGTGCCGTCCACCTCGGGCGCCTGGTGGGCGGCCCTGCCCTCGACGACGTCCCCGGTCACGGACTCCACGAGCACGTCCACGGTCTCGCCGACGCGGTCCTCCGCGCGCTGGGAGACCAGCTCGTCCGCGAGGCGGCTGACCCGATCGACCCGGTCGCGCACGACATCCTGGGGCAGCTTGCCGTCGAGCCCCTCTGCCTCGGTGCCGTCCTCGTCGGAGTAGCCGAACACCCCCACCGCGTCGAGCCTGGCCTGCGTGAGGAACCGCTCGAGCTCGGCGAGGTCCTCCTCCGACTCCCCCGGGAAGCCGACGATGACGTTGGAGCGGATGCCGGCGCCCGGCGACGCCGAGCGGATACGCCCGACGAGCTCCAGGAAGCGCTCGGTGTCACCGAAGCGCCGCATGCGGCGCAGCACCTGGCCGCTCGCATGCTGGAAGGACATGTCGAAGTACGGCGCCACCCCCTCGGTGGACGTCATCACCTCGACCAGCCCGGGCCGCATCTCGGCGGGCTGGAGGTAGCTCACGCGCACCCGGTCGACCCCGTCCACAGCAGCCAGCTCCGGCAGCAGCGACTCCAGCAGCCGCAGGTCGCCCAGGTCCTTGCCGTAGGACGTGGAGTTCTCGCTGACGAGGACCAGCTCGCGCACCCCGTGGCCGGACAGCCACCGCGCTTCGGCGAGGACCTCGGCCGGTGGGCGCGAGACGAAGGAACCGCGGAAGGTCGGGATCGCGCAGAAGGTGCAGCGTCGGTCACAGCCCGAGGCGATCTTGAGCGGGGCAGCCGGCCCGTCGGAGAGCCGGCGACGGACCGGCCGAGGGCCCGAGGCGGGGGGGAGGTGCTCGGGCAGGTCGGGTGCATCCAGCACCGGCGCCGATGAGGGAGCCGGCGGCGCTTGGCGGTCGGCCGGCGCCAGCGGCAGCAACCGCCGCCGGTCGCGCGGCGCGTGGGGTACGTGGACCTCGCCGTCAAGGATTGCTCCGAGCCGCGCCGAGATGTCCTCGTAGTCGTCAAAGCCCAGCACCGCGTCGGCCTCGGGCAGCTCCGCGGCCAGCGTCTCGCCGTACCGCTCGGCCAGGCAGCCCACCGCGACGACGGCCCGCGTACGACCGGCGCCCTTCAGGTCGGCCGCCTGCAGCACCGTGTCGATGGAGTCCTTCTTGGCCGCCTCGACGAACCCGCAGGTGTTCACCAGCGCCACGTCGGCGTCGGCCGACTTGACATCTCCGGTGACGACCTCCCAGCCGTCCGCGGCCAGCCGACCGGCCATCTCCTCGGAGTCGGCCTCGTTGCGTCCGCAGCCCAACGTGACCAGCGCGACGCGGCGACCCGGCGCGGGGCGCCGGCCCGGGGGGACGATGGACATGGTGCCAGCCTAGGTGCTGGTCGGACAGGTCGTCGCCGGGCGACCGTCAGCCGACGAAGACCTGGGCCACGCCGTACACCACGACCACCAGCAGCGCGACGGCCATGGCGGCACTCCAGTTGGGCCCGCGCCGCTCTGGGCGGGCCGCCGTCTCCGACTCGAAGACGTCGCTCGCGCGCCGTGGCACGGCGCCGGACCGGCAGGCGTCGAACTCGGCGAGCAGCGGGCGCGCGTCGATCCCGACCGTGCGGGCGAGGGTGCGGACGTGGCCGCGGGCGTAGAAGTCGCCACCGCACGCGGAGAAGTCGTCACCCTCGATGCCCACGACCAGTGTGCGGCGGATGCGGGTCGCGGCCGCGACCTCCTCCACCGTCAGACCGGCCGTCTCCCGCGCCTCGGCAAGGGTCTGGCCGATGGACACGAGTGCTCCTCCCCCGAACAGGATGCTGCGAGCGTCGGACTTCCCGGCCT
Source organism: Spirochaetaceae bacterium (assembly GCA_026786145.1). Taxonomy (GTDB): domain Bacteria; phylum Actinomycetota; class Actinomycetes; order JACCUZ01; family JACCUZ01; genus JAJAYQ01. The sequence continues at coordinate 9,887 of JAJAYQ010000040.1, forward strand.
CTCCCTCTCTGTCGGCCGACCGCTGTCACATCCTGAGGCACCACGTTGCGGCAAGAGGATGAATCCGCGTCACGAGCCCCTGATCGCGAACAGCAGGCCGTCGAGCTCCTCGGCCGTCACGAGCACGTCGCGGGCCTTGGAACCCTCACTCGGGCCGACGATTCCCCGGCTCTCCATCAGGTCCATCAGCCGGCCGGCCTTGGCGAAGCCGACCCGGAGCTTGCGCTGCAGCATCGAGGTCGACCCGAACTGGGTCGTGATCACGAGCTCTGCGGCCTGGCACAGGAGGTCGAGGTCGTCCCCGATCTCCTCGTCGACCGCGCGCCGGGCACCGGCGGGCACCATGACGTCCTCGCGGTAGGTCGGCTGCAGCTGGGCCTTGCAGTGCTCGACGACCGCGACGATCTCGGCCTCGGTCACCCACGCGCCCTGCATGCGCATCGCCTTGCTCTGGCCCATCGGGAGGAACAGGCCGTCGCCCTGGCCGACGAGCTTCTCCGCACCCGGCTGGTCGAGGATGACCCGGCTGTCGGCCAGGCTGGAGGTCGCGAACGACAGCCTCGACGGGACGTTGGCCTTGATCAGGCCGGTCACCACGTCGACGGACGGCCGCTGGGTGGCGAGCACCAGATGGATCCCGGCAGCCCGGGCCAGCTGGGTGATGCGAACGATCGAGTCCTCGACGTCGCGCGGCGCGACCATCATCAGGTCGGCGAGCTCGTCGACGACCACGAGAAGGTACGGGTACGGCGCCAGCACCCGCTCGCTCCCCGGGGGCACCGTCACCGTGCCGGCCCTGACCGCCTTGTTGAAGTCGTCGATGTGACGGAAGCCGAAGGCGGCGAGGTCGTCGTAGCGCATGTCCATCTCGCGCACGACCCACTGCAGAGCCTCGGCGGCCTTCTTCGGGTTGGTGATGATCGGGGTGATGAGGTGCGGCACTCCCTCGTACGCCGTGAGCTCGACCCTCTTCGGGTCCACCAGCACCATCCGGACCTCGTCCGGCGTCGAGCGCAGCAGGATCGAGGTGATCATCGAGTTGACGAAGCTGGACTTCCCGGAGCCGGTGGCACCGGCGACGAGCAGGTGTGGGGTCTTGGCCAGGTTGGCCACGACGAAGCCGCCCTCGACGTCCTTCCCGAGGGCGACGAGCATCGGGTGGTGGTCGTTGCGCGCCACCGGGGAGCGCAGGACGTCGCCCAGGCTGACGACCTCCTTGTCGACGTTGGGGATCTCGATGCCGATGGCCGACTTGCCGGGGATGGGCGACAGGATCCGCACGTCGGCGCTCGCCACGGCGTACGCGATGTTCTTGGACAGGGCGGTGACCCGCTCCACCTTCACGGCCTGGCCGAGCTCGACCTCGTAGCGGGTCACCGTCGGACCGCGGCTGTAGCCGGTGACCTGGGCATCGATGCCGAACTGTTCGAGAACCTCGGTGAGGGAGTCGACGACGGCGTCGCTCGCGGCGGACCGGGCCTTGTGGCGGGAGCCCTCGCGCAAGATGTCCGACGGAGGCAGCGAGTAGGTCACGTCGCCGGAGAGCAGCAGCTGCTCGACGCGGGTGGGCATCGGCGAGTGCGCCGGAGGGGAGTTCTCCTCCTCCCCAACCCGCTCGCCGTCAGTTCCCGGAGCTGCGAGGACCGGGCTCTCGTAGGGCGCTCCGCTAGACGCGACGTCGGGCTCGTTGTTTGCCAAGGAGCCCTGCCGACGCCGGGGACGGTGCCGCTTGAGCGGCTCGAGCAGTCCGTGCGACTCTTCCCCGTGCGCATCCTCGCCCTGCGTCTCGTCCGTCGACGGGCGGTGCAGCAGCTTGCCCAGGAGTGCCTTGGCACGCTCGGGCACTGCGTGAAGCGGGGTGGCCGTGACGACGAGCAGGCCGAAGGACAGCACCAGCACGAGCAGCGGCACCGCCACCCAGGAGGTCACCGCGGCCTGAAGGGGTGACGAGACGAGGAACCCGACGTACCCACCCGCCTCGCGGATCTCCTCGCCGCCGCCGTCGGGCGGCGCGGGAAGTCCCCGCGAGATGTGCACAAGGCCCGTGACGGCCAGCACCACCGCGCCCAGCCCGATGCCGATCCGGCCACCGGCCTGAGCATCCTCGGGATGCCGCAGTAGGCGCAGGCCCAGCCCGAGCAGGACGATCGGCACGACGAGGCCCACCCGGCCGAACGTCCCGGCGATGACCGCGTGCACCACCCCACCGACCGGCCCCCGCAGGTCCCACCACTCGACGGCTGCCGCCACGGTCGCCAGACCGATCAGCGCCAGGCCGATCCCATCTCGGCGGTGGGCCGGGTCCAGCTCGCGCGCGCTGGTCCCGATCCGCCGGGCCAGCCCGCCCACCACGTGCGCAACGGCCAGCCACACCGCCTGCAGGGCGCGCCCGGCCCCGCGCAGGACCAGCGGAGCACCGGTCGCTCTGCCCCGGGCGGCCGACCGGCGCG
>JAJAYQ010000041.1 GCA_026786145.1 Spirochaetaceae bacterium
CGCCGTATCTCCGGCGTCGCTGTCGCTGTCGCTGTTCTGGGCGCTGCGTGACCTCTTCGTGACACCCGAGCACCGACGGGGCGGCGTCGGCCGGGCGCTCGTCGACGCAGTGGCCGCGGACGCCCGGGCCGGCGGCGCAGTCCGCGTCGGGCTGCAGACGGAGGCGGACAACCATGCCGCGCTGTCCGTCTACCGGGGCGCCGGCTTCGAGGAGCTCACCGAGCTGAGGACGCTGATCCTCCCGCTGTAGACCTCAGACGAAGACCGCGAGCACTCGCGTGACCTCACCGCGATCCTCGACCAGGGCGAGGAGACCACCGTCGGGGCCGAAGACAGCGACCGGACCCGGCACGCCACTCGCCGGCAGCGGCCCGCCGTGGGAGATGACGACGGCCGCGGCGTCGTCGACGTTCCGGGAGGCGAACGCAGCCCGCGCGGCGTCCGCGATCGGCACCAGCACGAAGTCCTCGCCCAGGGACCCGAGGGTGTGCGCGCCGTCCAGCCCGTAAGGACCGACCCGGGTCCGCCGGAGCGCGGTGAGGTGACCACCGACCCCGAGGCCGGCTCCCAGGTCACGGGCGAGCGCCCGGACGTACGTCCCGCTGGAGCAGACGACGCGCACGTCCACGTCGATGACACCCGGCGTACGCCGGGTGGCGAGCACCACGAGTTCGCGCACCGTCACCGGGCGGGCCGGGAGGTCGACGTCCTCCCCCGCTCGCACCCTCTTGTAGGCGCGCTGGCCGTCGACCTTGATGGCACTGACGGCAGACGGCACCTGCTCGATGTCGCCGGTCAGCCCGACGACGCCGCGCTGGATCGCGTCGTCGGCAATGCCGTCGGCCGGAGTGGTCGTGAGCACGTCACCCTCGGCGTCGTCGGTCACCGTCGTCGCGCCGAGGCGGATGGTCGCGTCGTAGGACTTCTCGGTCAGGGTCAGGTGGCCCAGCAGGCGGGTGGCGCGGTTGACGCCGACGACGAGCACCCCGGTCGCCATCGGGTCCAGGGTCCCGGCGTGCCCCACCTTGCGGGTGCCGGCAAGCCTCCGGACGCGGGCGACGACGTCGTGCGAGGTCAGCCCCGCCGGCTTGTCGACGACCACCAGTCCGTCAGCGGCGGTCATCGGTCCCGTCGTCGGTGCCTGCGCCGCTCGGCACGCCGTCGTCCTCGCCGTCCGCCTCCTCCACGCGCGGGGCCCGGTAGGGGTCTGCCTCTCCGGCGTACGTGGCGCCGGCGGCGGCCCGGTGCACCTCGGCGTCAGCCGCTGCGACCTTCGCGAGGAGCTCCTCCATGTGCGCCGCGGTCTCGGGCACGGCGTCGGCGATGAACGTCAGCGTCGGCGTGTGCCGGACACCGGTCTGTCGTCCGACCTCCGAGCGCAGGACACCACGGGCGCTCTCCAGCGCGGCGGCGGTGTCGGCCTGCGCGGCTTCGTCGCCCAGCACCGTGTAGAAGACCGTGGCCTGCTGGAGGTCGTTGGTCACCCGGGCGTCGGTGATCGTGATGAACCCGAGCCGGGGGTCCTTGACCCGCAGCTCCAGCATCTCGGCCACGATGACCTTGATCCGGTCAGCCACCTTGCGCGCACGCGCAGCGTCCACCACGGCTGTTCATCCTCTCGCTAGGTCTCGTCCTTGCTGCTGCTGAACCACTGCCGCGCCGACAGCAGCTCCATCTCCGGCCGTCCCGCGACCCATCGTTCGCACGAGTCGAGCACCTCGACGCAGTGCGCCCGATCGGGGGCCACCACAGCGACGCCGACGAGAGCGCGGCGGTGCAGGTCGTGATGACCTGCCTCCGCCGCGCTCACGTCGTATCGCCTGCGCAGCTCGGCGACCACCGGCCGTACGAGCGAGCGCTTCTGCTTCAGCGACCTGACGTCACCGAGCAGCAGATCGAGCTCGAGGCACCCGACGTACATCGGGGACCGCCCGTCAGGCCCGCGCCTTCTCGCGCATCTCGAAGGTCTCGATGACGTCCTCGGGCTTGATGTCGTTGAACGACCCCAGCCCGATGCCGCACTCGAAGCCCTCGCGGACCTCGGTCGCGTCGTCCTTGAACCTCTTGAGCGACTCGACCGTGAGGTTGTCCGCGACCACGGCGCCGTCCCGCACGAGCCGGGCCTTGGCGTTGCGGCGGATCTCCCCGGTCCGGACGATGCATCCCGCGATGTTGCCGAACTTGCTCGAGCGGAACACCTCGCGGACCTCGGCGGTGCCGAGCTGGGCCTCCTCGTACTCGGGCTTGAGCATCCCCTTGAGGGCTGCCTCGACCTCTTCGATCGCCTGGTAGATGACCGAGTAGTAGCGCACGTCGACGCCCTCGCGGTCGGCGAGCTCGGTGGCCTTACCCTGCGGCCGTACGTTGTAGCCGATGATCACGGCTTCGGACGCGGAGGCCAGCATGATGTTGGTCTCGGTGATGGCGCCGACGCCGCGGTCGATGATGCGGATCTCGACCTCGTCGCCGACGTCGATCTTGAGCAGCGCCTCCTCGAGGGCCTCGACCGCACCAGCCTGGTCGCCCTTGAGGATGAGGTTGAGCGACTCGACCTTGCTCTGCTCCAGCCAGTCCTCGAGCGAGACCTTCTTGCGCGCCTTGGCCAGCGCCGCGTTGCGCGACATCGCCTGACGCTTCTCGGCGATCTGCCGGGCGATCCGGTCCTCGTCGGCGACGAGGAACTTGTCGCCGGCACCGGGCACGGAGGTGAAGCCGAGCACCTGGACCGGCCGGGACGGCAGCGCCACGTCGAGGTGCTCACCGTGCTCGTCGAGCATGGCGCGCACGCGTCCGTAGGCGTCGCCGGCGACGATCGAGTCGCCGACCGCCAGGGTGCCGCGCTGCACCAGCACCGTCGCGACCGGGCCACGGCCACGGTCGAGGTGTGCCTCGATCGCGACACCGCGGGCCTGCTCGTCGGCCACGGCGCGCAGGTCGAGCGAGGCGTCCGCGGTCAGCAGGATCGACTCGAGGAGCTGGTCGATGTTGGTCCCCTGCTTGGCCGAGACGTCGACGAAGATTGTCTCGCCGCCGTACTCCTCCGCCACGAGGTTGTACTCCGTGAGCTGCTGGCGGATCTTGGCCGGGTTGGCACCCTCGGTGTCGATCTTGTTGACCGCGACCACGATCGGCACGTCGGCCGCCTGGGCGTGGTTGAGCGCCTCGATGGTCTGGGGCATGACGCCGTCGTCGGCGGCCACCACCAGCACCGCGATGTCGGTCACCTTCGCACCGCGGGCACGCATGGCCGTGAAGGCCTCGTGACCAGGGGTGTCGATGAAGGTGATGGCACGCTCCACGCCCTCGTGCGTGTGGTGGACCTGGTACGCGCCGATCGACTGCGTGATTCCGCCGGCCTCGCCGGAGATCACGTCGGTCTTGCGGATCGCGTCCAGCAGGCGCGTCTTTCCGTGGTCGACGTGACCCATGACGGTCACGACCGGCGGCCGAGAGACCAGCTGGTCCTCGTCCCACTCCTCGCCCATGAAGTCGATCGAGAAGGAGTCGAGAAGCTCGCGGTCCTCGTCCTCGGGACTGACGATCTGCACCGAGTAGCCGAGCTCGGCACCGAGCAGGGCGAACGTTTCCTCGTCCAGGGACTGGGTCGCGGTCGCCATCTCACCGAGGTGGAACAGCACCGTGACCAGCGCGGCCGGGTTGGCGTCGATGCGCTCAGCGAAGTCGGTGAGCGACGAGCCCCGCGCCAGGCGTACGACATCGGTGCCGTCGCCACGAGGGATCTGGACGCCGCCCAGCGACGGGGCGTCCATGTTGTCGAACTCCTGGCGCCGCTGCTTCTTGGACTTCCGTCCCCGACGAGGCGGGCCACCCGGGCGCCCGAAGGCACCCGCGGTGCCACCGCGACGGGGGCCGCCACCGCGGCCGCCACCGAACCCACCGCCACCAGGGCGACCGGCACCGGGCGCACCGCCGCCGCCGTAGCCGCCGCCACCACCGGGACGGCCGGCGCCGGGGGCACCGGGTCGGCCACGACCGGCAGGAGCACCAGGGCGTCCGGCGCCACCGGGGCCACCAGGACCTCCGGGACCTCCGGGGCCGCCCGGGCCGCGAGCACCCGGCGCGGGGCGCGTGGGCATCATGCCGGGGTTGGGACGCGGACCGCCGGGGCCGGCGCTGCCGCCGGGCCGCACGCCGGCGGGACGGGGCGGCATGCCGGAGGCGCCGCCGGGACGGGGCATCCCGGTCTCACCACCGGTCGAGTAGGGGTTGTTGCCCGGGCGCGGGGCCACGGGTCGGCCCATGCCGCTCGAGCCGCCCGAGGTGAAGGGGTTGTTGCCCGGGCGCGGACCCGCCGGACGCGGGGCCGACGGCCGCGTGCGCTCTTCTGTTGCGGGTGTGTGCGCGGCAGGCGCCTGCGCTGCGGGCGCCTCTGCAGCGGCAGGCTGCGGCGTCGGCGCGGAGAACTCGCCCGGAGCCGGCGCAGCGGGCGCCGCAGGCGCGGGGACCGGCGCGCTGGGCGTCGGGGGTGCCACCGGCTCGCTGATCGGCGGGGCGCTCGCCTCGACCGGGGCAGCGGGGGCTGGTGCTGACTTCTTCGCCGCGGCCGCCGCCTTTTTTGCCGGCTTGGCGGGGGCATCGACTGCGGGCGCCGCTGCCGGCAGCGCCTCTCTCAGCTTGCGGACGACGGGGGGCTCCACGGTCGACGATGCCGACCGGACGAACTCCCCGAGCTCGTTGAGCTTGGTCATGACGACCTTGCTCTCTAGACCGAGCTCCTTGGCGAGCTCGTAGACCCGGACCTTTGCCACAACTCTCCTGTCTTGGCCCGGGCCGGGGTACTTCCGGCGCAGACCGTCGTTACTTCATGGATGCACTCATCGGTGCAGGCTCATCGGGCGCTCATGACACTTCAACCCGCTTTCGCGATGGACGGACTGGCTCCCGACCGGGCGGGAGCCCGTGCGGGGAGTGACTGCGACGGCGGAAGCGGCACCGGGCGCGCGGAGGCGACCAGCCGCAGCCGTCCTAGGAAGTCTAACGCGTTCTGGCCCCGGGGGCTGTTACGGCAGCGTGGACGGCGGTCACGTCCAGCGGGCCGGGCACGCGCAGCGCACGCGCAAAGGCCCGGCGCCGCTCGGCCAGCGCGAGGCAGGCGGGATCCGGGTGAAGGGAGGCACCGCGCCCGGGCAGCCGTCGATCGGGGTCCGGGATGACCGCACTGTCGCGCGCCACGACCCGCAGCAGGTCCGTGACGGCGCCTCGTCCCCGGCAGCCGATGCAGGTCCGGACCGGCTGAGGCATCGGGCTCAGCCGGCGCCTTCGGGACTGGCAGCCTGGGCGGCCTGAACAGGCTCGACAGGCTCGGCACCGGGCGCGACGACGTCGGGCCGGATGTCGATGCGCCAGCCGGTCAGACGCGCGGCCAGACGGGCGTTCTGACCCTCCCGGCCGATGGCCAGCGAGAGCTGGTAGTCGGGGACGATGATCCGCGCGGAGCGGGCCTCGAGGTCGACGATCTCTACCGAGGTCACCCGGGCGGGCTGCAGGGCCTGGGCCAGGAAGGTGGCCGGGTCCTCGGACCAGTCCACGATGTCGATCTTCTCGCCGTGCAGCTCGGACATCACGGCGCGGGCCCGCGCGCCCATCGGGCCGATGCAGGCTCCCTTGGCGTTGACCCCCGGACGGTTCGAGGTGACCGCGAGCTTGGTGCGGTGACCCGCCTCGCGGGCGATGGCCATGATCGCGACCGTGCCGTCGGCGATCTCGGGCACCTCGAGGGCGAACAGCTTGCGCACCAGGTTGGGATGCGTCCGCGAGAGCACGATCGAGGGACCGCGCATGCCCTTGCTCACCTTCACGACGTAGCAGCGCAGCCGGCTGCCGTGCACGTAGGTCTCGCCGGGCACCTGCTCGGGCGGCGGCAGGACCGCCTCGATGCGGCCGAGGTCGACGAAGACGTTGCGCGGGTCCTTGCCCTGCTGCACGACCCCCGAGACGATGTCGCCCTCCTTGCCGGCGAACTCCCCGAAGGTCTGCTCGTCCTCGGCGTCGCGCAGCCGCTGCAGGATCACCTGCTTGGCGGTCATCGCCGCGATGCGCCCGAAGCCGGTCGGCGTGTCGTCCCACTCACGCAGGACGTTGCCGTCGTCGTCGGTCTCAGCCGCCCACACGGTGACGTGGCCGCTCTTGCGCTCCAGCTCGACGCGAGCCGTCGTCTGATGGCCCTCCGAGCGCTGGTAGGCCATCAGCAGTGCGGACTCGATGGCCTCGACCAAGGTCGAGAAGGAGATCTCCTTCTCTCGTTCCAGTGCACGCAGAGCGCTCATGTCGATGTCCATGGCTCAGCCCTCCTCGTCGTACGCCGGGCTGCTCTCGTCCGGAGCGGCGGCTCCGGACCGGTTGAACTCGACCTGGACCCGCCCACTCGTCGCGGCTGCCCACTCGAGCCGGTGGGTCGTGCCGTCGACGTCGAGGGTCACCGCGTCGTCGTCGACAGCCGCGACCCGACCTTGCAGGGTGCCGCCGTCCGCGAGGGTGACCTTGACCAGCCGGGTGAGCGCGCGACGCCAGTGACGGGGCTCGGTCAACGGGCGCTCGACACCCGGCGAGGTCACCTCGAGCACGTACGGCGTGGCGCCCATCGCATTGCTGTCGTCGAGCGTCTGGGACACCGCGGAGGCCGCAGCAGCGACGGCGTCGAGCTCGACCCCACCGTCCTGGTCGACGACCACCCGCACCAGCCGGCGCTTTCCGGCCGGTGTGACGACGACGTCCTCGAGATCGAGGCCGGTGCCCGCCACCACCGGTCCGAGCAGCGCGAGGAGGGACTCGCGATCCGATGACCTGCTCATGTCGGACCTCCCTGCTCTGCTGTTGTGTGCGCCCGCGATGTCGCGCGTGCGCTGACGATAGCGCTCGGGCTGCATGCCATCATCACCAGATGTCCGAGGCGGCGGCGCGGTGGCCGAGCCGCCGCAGCGTCCTCGCCGCTGCCGGCACCGGTCTGCTCGCTCTCGCCGGCTGCGTGCCCGGCGGCGAGCCGCCACGGCCACCGGTGGACCCGGAGGTCCGCACCCGGGCCCGGATCGCCGAGGAGGTCCGCGCGCTCTCCCGCCGGTACGCCGCGGTCGTGGCCGCGTTCCCTGACGCGGACCCGCAGCTCGCGTCGTTCGCGGCGGAGCACGATGCCCACGCCCGCGCGCTGTTGGGCCCATCTCCGGGCGCCGCGACACCGGGCACCTCTTCGCCGGGCGCTCCCTCCCCCAGCGCGCCGGAGCCAGAGATGCCGGTCGGCCTGGACGCGGCGCTGCAGTCGCTGGTGGCGGCGGAGCAGGCGGCGGCTCGCCGGAGGGGCCGACAGGCAGGGCGCGCCTCGCCGGTGCTGGCCCGGCTCCTCGCGTCGATCGCGGGCAGTGAGGCGGCGCACGCGGCCCTGCTGTCCGGAGCGGTCGGTACCGCATGACCGGCCGCGACGAGGTTGCCGTGCTGCAGGAGGTGCTCGCCGCTGAGCACGCGGTCGTCTACGGGTACGGCGTCGCGGGTGCCCGGCTGACCGGGGGACCCCGTCGACGCGCGCAGCAGGCGTGGGACGGTCACCGCGCCCGACGGGACGAGCTGGCCGGTCTCGTGACCGGTCTCGGCGGCGAGCCGGAGCCGACCGCCACGACGTACAACCTGCCCGGGCCCGTGCAGTCTGCCGAGGACGCCCGTGCGCTCGCCACCCTGCTGGAGGAGCGGCTCGCGGCCGTGTGGGCCGACGCCGTGGCGGCACTGGATGGCGACCTGCGCGACCTCGCCGTGCGCGGACTCGGCGAGGCCGCGGTGGCAGCCGCCCGCTGGCGGGGCGGCAGCGTCGCCTTCCCCGGCCTCCCCGAACGCAACTAACCCTCGTGCTGTGGATGGTTCAGCGTGGGGCGAGGCGCGCCGCCACGTCGACCAGGTCGTCGCGCCACCTCGACTCGATGACGCACCGGGCGAACAACCACAGCCGCAGCCGGTCGTGGTCCACCCCGGAGAGGTCCGCCATCCGGTCGGCCAGAGCGGCGGGATCCGAGTACAGGCGCACGTGGCAGTTGAGCAGGTGCTGGAGCGGGTCGTACGTCGGGTCGCCGACGTACGGCTTGGGGTCGATCACCAGCCACGGCTGGCGTTGCGCGGCAAGGATGTTGCCGGCGTGCAGGTCCGTGGCGAGCAGCACCCGGTGCGACGCACTCGCCGGCAGCGACCGGAAGAGCGCGACACCACCCCGCGCGAGCCCCGCGTCGAGGTGCGGGTTCGGGTCTGACTCGTACTCGTCCGCCCATGCGTCGCACACCTGCTGCAGGGGACGGAACGGGTGGCCGGGTGCGGGCTCGTGCCACAGCCGCCGCAGCAGGCCGGCGACGAGACCCGCAGCCCGTCGGCCTCGTTCGCGCCCTCCTGGTGACCCCAGCCGACTTTGAGCACAAGGGCCCGCCCCTCCAGGTCCCGCGCGGGTGCGGTCCACGACGTCTCACCGCCGGGCTGGAACGGCTCCCCGACCTGCAGCTCCCACCGCCGGGACAGGGTGGCCACCAGGTCGGGCAGCCGGGCGATCCACTGCCGACGGCCGTGGTGCCGGTCGCGCTCCACACTTTCGACGAGCCTCGACGGGAGCGGAAAGGACGTCACGTGAACACGTCGTACGCGAGTCGCAGGACGAGACCCGCGACGACGACGAGGAACACCGCGCGCACGAAACCGCTCCCCCGCCGGATCGCGGTGTGCGCACCCAGCCAGCCACCGGCGACGTTGCACAGGCCCATCAGCAGCCCGAGCCGCCACAGCGGAGCACCCTGCGGGATGAACACGAGCAGTGCTCCGATGTTGGTCGCCACGTTGACGATGCGCGCCTTCGCCGACGCCTGCAGGAACGAGTAGCCCAGCAGGCTCACGAGCAGGAACACCAGAAAGGCGCCGGTGCCGGGACCGAAGATTCCGTCGTAGAAGCCGAGTCCGAGACCACCGAGACCGGCGGCGACGTGGTGCCGGCGACCCTCCCAGCGCAGCGACTGCTCCTGCCCGGCGTCCGGGTTGCGCAGGACGTAGGTGGCGACCACCACGAGCAGCACGAGCACCACGGGCCGGAAGACTTGGACCGGGAGCACCGAGGCGAAGAGGGCACCGAGCGCGGCACCGACCAGGGCGATGCCGGCCATCGGCAGGGCGGTCCGCAGGTCGGGGCGGGCCCGCCGGTAGTAGGTCGCGGCGGCCGCGGTCGTGCCGAAGACGGACGAGAGCTTGTTGGTCGCCAGCACCTGCGCCGGGGAGGCGCCGGGGAGCAGGATCAGCAGTGCGGGCAGCTGGACGAGGCCGCCGCCGCCGGAGACAGCGTCGATCCACCCGGCGAATCCCGCCGCCAGGCACAGCAGCAGCACCTCCTGGAGGTCCGGCACCTCGTCAGGCCCTCGACCAGCCGTCGACCACGGCGAGCAGGTCGGCGAGCCGGTCGATCACGGCGTCGGGGTCGCCCTCCACATGACCCTTCTGGTTCTCGGGGATTGCGCTGTGCGGCACGAGCACAGCGCGCATGCCGACCTCCTTCGCCCCGTGGACGTCGTCGTACGGCCGGTCCCCGACGAAGACGACTGCAGCGGGGTCATCGAGCTCGACCGCCGTCATCGCGGCCCGGAACGCCTCCGGGTGCGGCTTTGTCCACTCGATCTCGGAGGTGTAGACCGCCCCGTCGATGAGGTCGAGCACACCGTCACGTCGGAACACCTCCTCGTGGTGGTCCCGGGCCCACAGGGTGTTGGACAGCACCCCGACCTTGATCCCACGGCTGCGCAAGGCCGTCATCAGCGGAGGAGCGTCAGGGTCGATCAACGTGTGCGGCGCCCAGAAGGCGGAATAGGCCGCCATGGCCTCGTCGTGGCGCTGCCCCGAGGGCTCGATGTCCGCCTCGCGCAGCAGGTCGTCGATGGTGCCGCTGCGCTGGTGGTCACGAGCCCGGGCCCAGGCCGCCGTCTCGGCCTCGAACAGCCGCCCCGCCAGCTCGTCGGCGCGCAGTCGGTCGTACACGCGGGTGTACGCCGCCCACTGCTCCTGCAGGTCGATCGTGTGCCAGGGCGTGAGCGTGCCGCCCCAGTCGAAGATGACCGCCTCGACCGACATCAGACGACGGTCACGTGCGGACGGCAGCCACGATCGAGGCGGCCGCGTCAGCCACGGCGACGTCCTCACGCTCGCCGTTCCTGCGGTCGCGGACCTCGATGGTCCCGTCGGCGAGGCCCTTGCCGACCACCACGACCGTGGGCATGCCGAGCAGCTCAGCGTCCTTGAACTTCACTCCCGGCGATACGCCACGGCGGTCGTCGTAGAGGACGTCCAGACCCTGCGCCACCAGGTCGTCGGCCAGCGCCTGGGCAGCCTCGAACACCGAGTCGTCCTTGCCGGTCGCCACGAGGTGCACATCGACCGGCGCCACCGCGCGCGGCCAGCACAGGCCGATGTCGTCGTGGGTCGCCTCGGCGATGGCAGCGACGGCGCGGGAAGGACCGATGCCATAGGACCCCATCGTCACCACGACCTGCTTGCCGTGCTCGTCGAGCACCTTGAGGTCGAGGGCCTGCGCAAACTTGCGCCCGAGCTGGAAGATGTGGCCCATCTCGATGCCGCGTGCGGTGATCAGCGTGCCGCCGTCGTCGTTGGGGCACAGGTCGCCTTCGCGCACGGAGGCGGCCTCGATGGTCCCGTCGCCGCTGAAGTCGCGACCGGCCACCAGGTCGAACACGTGCCGGCCCGGCTCGTTCGCCCCGGTGATCCACCGGGTGCCCTCGACGACGCGTGGGTCGAGCAGGTAGCGCACCCCGGCCGGTTTGTCCCGGCCGAGGGCGGCCGGACCGATGTAGCCGCGCACCAGTCCGGGCGTGGCGGCGAAGTCCTCCTCGGTGAACGGCTCGACCACCGACGGGTGCACCACGGCCTCGAGCCGCTTGGCGTCGACCTCCCGGTCGCCGGGGAGGCCGATGGCGAGCAGCTCGGTCTTGCCGTCGGGCTGCCTCAGCTTCACCACGACGTTCTTCAGCGTGTCGGCCGCCGTCCAGTCACGGTCCTCGCGACGCAGCTCCCCGCGGGCATTGGAGGTGGCCACCAGGGTCTCGATCGTGGGGGTGTCGGGGGTGTCCTCGACGTGCGCGGCCGGCGCACCGTCGTAGGACCGGGCCGGCGGCACCAACGTACGCAGCGCCTCGACGTTGGCCGCGTAGTCACAGGTCGTGCAGCGGACGTAGGTGTCCTCGCCGACCTCCGCCGGGGTCAGGAACTCCTCACTCTTCGAGCCACCCATCGATCCGGACAGCGCCGACACGATCACGTAGTCGAGGCCGAGCCGGTCGAAGATGCGCACGTAGGCGTCACGATGCGCGGCGTACGACCGGTCCAGCCCCGCGTCGTCGACGTCGAAGGAGTAGGAGTCCTTCATCACGAACTCCCGGCCGCGCAGCAGGCCGGCCCGGGGGCGCTGCTCGTCGCGGAACTTGGTCTGGATCTGGTAGATCCACAGCGGCAGGTCCTTGTAGGACGAGTAGAGGTCCTTCACCAAGAGGGTGAAGAACTCCTCATGGGTGGGGCCGAGCATGTAGTCCGCACCCTTGCGGTCCTGGAGCCGGAACACGTCGTCGCCGTACTCGGTCCACCGGTTGCTCCTGTCGTAGGGCTCCTTGGGCAGCAGCGCGGGGAAGTGCACCTCCTGCGCGCCCATCGCGTCCATCTCGTCGCGGATGATCGCCTCGACCTTGCGCAGCACCCGCCAGCCCAGCGGGAGCCACGTGTAGCCGCCGGGGGCCACGCGGCGGATGTACCCGGCACGCACCAGCAGGCGGTGGCTCGGGACCTCGGCGTCGGCCGGGTCCTCGCGAAGGGTGCGCAGGAACAGGGTCGACATCCGCAGCAGCACAGGGTTTCCGATCGTCGGGGGTAACGGGCCGAGGATAACGAGATGTACGTCGGGCAGCCGACCGGATTCTCGTCGGTCAGGTGCCCGGCGTCATCTCCCGGCGCGCCAGGATCTCCCGCAGGGTCCGCAGCGTCAGATGATCCTTGGGCCGGTCGGCGGCCTCTTTGCTGCGGACGATGTCAGCAAGGCTGGCGACGCGGACGTCCACGCCCTCGACCGTGATGGGCACCGCGTCCCGGGTCAGGTCGGGGAACCCAGTCGTACCCGCGGGGACGAAGGAGATGTCGAGGTCACCGAAGGGCGTCGTGAGGCTCCAGACTCCAACGTCGCCCAGCGAGTCCGCGTCGTGGGAGAGCGGCAACCCGCCCTCGACGCCGGCGGCGCGGACCTTGGCGCCGAGCCCATCGAGCGCCGCGGACAGCCGAGAGAGATTGTCATGCTCTCGTCGCGGTGTGATGTCGACGTCCTGCGTCAGGTGTGGCGAACCGTGCAGAGTTGCCGCAAGGCCACCGATCAGCACGAACTCGACCCGTTGCTCCGCAAGCGCCGCCAGGATCTCGCGTGGCTCGAACGCCTCAGGCACCGCGTGCCTCACGGACAGCGACCCGCCCGGCCTCGACGAAGCGCACGGTGCCCTTGAGCTGGCGGATCCGCTCCTCGGGTTCGAGCAAGAGGTTCCGCATGGCCTGCTCGATCGCCGAGTGGTCGTGCTCCACGATGCCCACGGCGAGGTCAAGGCCGCAGTGGCGAACCAGCGCGAGGACCTTCTCGAAGCTCGGCGACGTGTGACCGCCCTCCAGACGGGCGATCGCCGACTGGGTGGTGCCGGCTCGCTCGGCGAGCTCGCGCTGGGTCAGCCCGGCCCGCCGCCGCGCCTCACGGACCAGGTCGTTGCCGAGCAGGTGCCGGCCGGTCGACGTCGCCATGAGCATAGCGTATCTGCGATACGGCTAGGGCGCCACCATCGCGGGCGCCGCGCCCTCGTGGCGCAGCGGCGAGGTCCAGGCCACGACAACGCCGACCGCGAGGACGGCCGCACCGGCGAGCATCGCCTCCCGCGGCCCGGAGAACTGCGACACGACTCCGCCGAGCACCGACCCGACCGGCCAGCCGAGGCCGAAGGACAGCATCCGGCCGGTGGTGTTGACCCGGCTCATCAGCGGCTCGGGCGTCACCTGCTGGCGGTAGGTGATCGTGTTGATCACGACCCCCATGTACGCCGCCCCCCAGGCCACCAGAGCCAGGCTGCCGGACACCCAGTCGTAGGCGAACGCCGTGGCCGTGCACAGGACCGCGCTGGCCGGCAGGCAGAGGAGCGTGACCCGGGCGGCGCCCACCCGGCGTACGGCACGGGGAAACGCCAGGCTTGCAAGGAGGACACCCACGCCCCACGCCGAGAACACCACCCCGAGGCGCCAGTCGCCGGCCTGCACGCCGAGCTGGAGGTCAGACCACGGCACGAGCTGGCCGACGAACGCGCCGCCGGCCACCGACTGGAGAGCGCCCACGATCGTCATGCTGCGGACGGTGACGTGCCCCCAGAGGAAGTGCAGGCCCTCACGGACGTCGGCCACCAGGGCGGACCGGTTGAGCGGCTCCGCGCCGGCCCGTGACGGGTCGGACAAGGGACGGGTGATCGCCCGGATCAGCAAGGCCGAGGCGATGTAGGTCAGCGCGTCCACCGCGATCAGCGAGGCGCCGTCGACGACCGCGAGCAGCGCGCCGGCCAGCAGCGGGACAGCCGTCTCGACCACGGTGCTTGTCGACCAGATGGCGCTGTTGGCGCCGGCGATCCGGTCGCGGCCGACCAGTGTCGGCACGGCTCCGAAGTCAGCAGCGTCGAAGAACACGAAGAGGGCGGGGACGAGGAAGGCCGCGACCAGCATGTGGGGCACGGTCAGGACCCCGAACCAGTGCGCCACCGGGATCGAGGCGAGCACGACGGCGTTGACGAGGTCGGCGCGGACCATGACGACCTTGCGGTCGAAACGGTCGGCCAGGGCGCCTGCCGGCAGACCGAGGAGGAGATAGGGCAACGCCTGGAAGGCCGCGACCACGGCGGTCAGGAGAGGCGAGCCCGACAGCTCGTAGACCACGACCGGGAAGGCGATGTAGGTCACCGACGTGCCGGCCAGCGAGATCAGGCGGGCCGCGAGGAACCGGCGGAAGTCGGGGTCCTCGCGCAGCCGGACCAGACCCGCGTCACCGGTCATGGAAGAGTCGTCACAGGAACGCCGCCGCCTGGATGGCGTACAGCTCGGCGTAGTGACCACCCCGGGCGACCAGCTCGTCGTGGCTGCCTACCTCCGCCACCCGGGCCCCGTCGAGCACCACGATCAGGTCGGCCATCCGGACGGTCGAGAAGCGGTGCGACACCAGCAGCGTCACGCGTCCGTTGGGCGACCCGTCGCGGGAGGCCGCCGCGAAGCGGTCGAACAGGGAGTGCTCGGTCTCCGCGTCCAGCGCCGCCGTCGGCTCGTCGAGCACGAGCACCAACGGCTCGTCGCGCATGAACCCCCGGGCCAGCGCCAGCTTCTGCCACTGCCCGAAGGACACCTCGACCCCGTCGTCCCAGGTGGGTCCGAGCTGGGTGTCCAGCCCCCGGGCCAGCCCGTCGACGACGTCGGTCGCCCCGGCCCGCTCGACCGCCGTCGTCGCTGCCGCCCGGTCCCCGAGCAGGGTCAGCTCGCCGAGGCCGACGCTGTCCAGTGCCCGCAGCTCGAAGCGGTAGAAGTCCTGGAACGCCCCGGAAATCCTCGAGCGCCACTCCCTCACCGACATCGACGCGAGGTCGGTGCCGTCGACCTCGATCCGACCGCTTTCCGGCGCGTAGAGCCTGGCCAGCAGCTTCACCAGCGTGGTCTTGCCCGCGCCGTTCTCGCCGACGACGGCGACCACGCACCCGGCCGGGAGGTCCAGGGTCACGTCGTCGAGGACGAGCCGGTCGGTCCCGGGGTAGCGGAAGGACACGTGGTCGAAGCGGACCCCACGGACCAGTCGCTCGGGAGGTGTGCCGTCCGCCCGTGCGTCGGCCGCGGCTGCGTAGTCCTCGAGCCACATCAGGCGGCGCGACAGGTCGAGCCAGATGCTGCGCAGGAAGCCGAGCTCTCCCACCGCGGCGGCGACGAACTGCGTGAGCTGGCTGCCGACCACGAGAACCAGGACCACCTGCCCGGGCGAGCCGTCCAGGCCCGCGGCGGTGAACACCACGGCACCGACGTAGCCGGCCCCGAAGACCGCCCACGCCAGGCAGTTCCACCGCGCGGTGACCCACCGCGCCGACGCCATCGGCTCGTACCAGAGACGCCACTGGGCGCGACGGGCCGCGACGAGTCGTGCTCCGTTGCCGGTCACTCGGACCTCCTTGCCGGGGGCTGCCGTCGTCCCGAGCGCGAAGAGGTGACGCGCCAGCCGCTGGTGCGGGGCGGCACGTTCCTCGGCGGCCCGCTCGACGCCGGGTCGCCAGGTGGCTGACACGACCGTGGGCACCGCGAACAGCACCAGCAGGACCAGCGCCGGGTGGACCCGGGTGGCCAGCAGCACCAGCACCACGCCCAGACGAAGCACCCAGCCCAGGGTCGAGAAGACGGACATGAAGAGGTGGTCCAGCCCGAACGTGTGTCGCCGCAGCACCTCGAGACGGTCGACGTGCTCACGGCGCTCGTGGTGGGCGATCGTCGCCACTGTGGCGAGCAGCGACGCGACATGGGCCTCCATCGCGATGCTCACCCGGTCCCGGAACCGGCGCTGCACCCGGTCGAAGACGACCTGGAGGTACCACGTGAGGACGGCCGACCCGGCGAGCCCCAGCGCGGCCCACAGCACGGTTCTGCGGTCGCCGTCGCCGAGGCCGCCGACGAGGATCGCCAGCCAGAGCCCGACCAGGGCCTGCGGCAGCGCGGTGAACAGCGTCATGGCCAGCGAGACGGACAGCAGCCGGGGCTCGACCCTGTAGGCCAGCTTGAACATCCGCCACAGGGACTCGAGAGCGGGCGGCAGGTCGTCGGTCGACGCAGTCGAGGCAGTCGAGGCATTCGGGCGGTTCGACGGGCTAGAGGGACTCATGCACGACCTCCTCTCCCAGCTCGTCGACCTCGGTGAACCGCGACGCCTGCAGTTCGAACATCGTGCGGTAGCGCCCGCCGAGCTCCATCAGCTCGTCGTGGGACCCCTGCTCCACGACCCGCCCGTGCTCGAGGACGCAGATGCGGTCGACCTGCCGGACCGTGGAGAACCGGTGGGAGATCAGCACCGTCGTGACGCCACGGGTCGCGGCGAGGATGCGGGTGAAGATCTCGGCCTCCCCGCGGACGTCGAGCTGTGCCGTGGGCTCGTCGAGCAGCACCAGCCGGGCGCCCTGTCCGACGGCGGCAAGGGCTCGCGCCAGGGCGACCCGCTGCCACTGGCCTCCCGACAGGTCGGTGCCCCCCTCGTAGCCCCTGGCCAGCACGGTGTCGAGGCTGGCGAGGCCCTCAGCGCCCGCCGCGGCGAGCGACTCGTCCACCAGCTCGTCCGGCGCGCCGAGCGGGGCCACGTTGTCCCGCAGCGGCAGCTCGTACCGGACGAAGTCCTGGAACACCGCCGTCACCCCGGCGCGGTAGTCATCGACGTCGATGTCCCTCAGGTCGACGCCGTCCACCTCGACCGCACCGCCCTGCGGGTCGTAGAGCCGGCAGAGCAGCTTGGCCAGCGTCGTCTTGCCCGCGCCGTTCACCCCGACGATGGCCATGGAGGTCCCGGCCGGGATGGTCAGATCGAACCCGTCGAGGACGGGCCGGTCCCCCGCGCCGTAGCCGAACGTCACGTCGCGGAAGCGCACCTCACCGGCGAGGGCCGTCGGGACCGGTCGCGGGGTGCCTCCGGTCAGTGAACCCGCGGCACGCATCGCCTCGGGGAGCCGCAGCACCGCAGCCGCCGGCGCCGACGCTCCGTCGAGCGCCCAGCTGAGCCCTCCGAAGGCGACCGCGCTCACCCCCACCGCCGTCTGCAGGAAAGTCGTCACCTCGCCGAGACCGAGGCGCCCGTCGGACGCGGCATCGGCCAGGGCCCAGAACACCACCGCGTTGCCGGCCAGGACGACGGCCAGCGCGCCGAGGACCGAGCGCTCGCGGAGCCTCGTGGCCTCGTACTGCAGGTCGTAGAGCTCGGTACGCCGGGCGGTGAACCGGTCGACGACCCAGCCGGCGAGCCCGAACAGCCGCAGCTCCTTGGCGGCGGGAGGCTCGGTGGCCAGCCGGTAGGCGTACTCCGCGTGCCGGTGGGCCACGCGGACGGCCGGGGTGTTGCGGTCCTTCCACACGCCGCTCTCGCGCAGCAGCCAGTGGGTCGAGCCCCACGCGACCAGCAGCACCAGGGGCGCCCACCAGGTGAAAGCAGCGAGCACCGCGGCCGAGACCACACCGACGACCAGCAGGACCAGCCCACCGGCGATGAAGTCCATCGCGACGAACAGGGGCGGGCCGGTGTAGCCCAGGTCGAAGTCGCGCGCGACGCTGAGGTCGTCGGCCAGCTCAGGGCTCTCGAGGTGACCCATGCCCGGCGGGGTGACCGTGGCCACCATGAGCCGGTCGTTCATCCAGTCGGCCGCGACCGCGCCGAGGTTGGCGCTGACCGCCTGCTGCAGTGGTGTGAGCACCTGGAACACGACGAACACGACGCCGACGAACGTGAGCGGCACGGTCAGCGGGTCACCGTCGTTGACGGCCCCGACGAGCACACCGGTCGCCACGGCGAGCAGCGCGGGCATCGACCCCCGCAGCAGGAGCAGCAGCCACCAGACGGTGGCCAGCAGCGGTGAGGCGCGGAACAGGAGGCCGAAGAACAGCACCTCCTGTCGGCGCGCCAGCTTTGACGGCATCCTCAGCATGGGGGCCACGATGCCATCAGGTCCGGACGACGCGGCGCCGGGGACGGGGTGCGGGCACACTGCCACCGTGGACGTGCACCGGTACAGCTTCCGTAGCTCCTGGGTCGTCCCGGCCGACCCCGATGCCGTCTACCGGGCGCTGCGGGAGGTCTCCGACTACCCACAGTGGTGGCCACAGGTTCGCGACGCCGTCCGGGTCGACGACGGGATCTTCGACA
>JAJAYQ010000042.1 GCA_026786145.1 Spirochaetaceae bacterium
AGCGCAGGTTGCGCAGCCGCTGCAGGGCCGGATGCGCCCGGCGCAGCTCGTTGAGCCGGGTGAGGTAGGGCGCCAGGCTGCGGCCCTGGGCCTGCGCGCCCGCCCAGTCGCGCGGGCGCAGCTGGAACTGCTCGGTGTCGAGGTACTCCTCGCTGCCGGGTCGCATCGCGACGTGCTCGTAGAGCTCGAACCCGGCGTAGACGCCCCAGGTCGGCGACATCGTGGCCGCGAGGGTCGCCCGGATCGTGAACGCGGGCGGGCCGCCGTACTGCAGGTAGGCAGGAAGGATGTCAGGGGTGTTCACGAAGAAGTTGGGGCGCAGGAAGTGGCCGGTCTCCTGGGAGAGCTCGCGCAGGTATTCCTCCAGCTCCCACTTCTCGTTGCGCCAGGTGAAGTAGGTGTAGGACTGGTGGAATCCGACCTTCGCCAGGGTGTGCATCATCGCCGGGCGGGTGAACGCCTCGGCGAGGAAGATCACGTCGGGGTCGGTCTTGCGGACCTCACCGAGCAGCCACTCCCAGAACCGCACCGGCTTCGTGTGCGGGTTGTCGACGCGGAAGATGCGCACGCCGTGGTCCATCCAGTGGCGCACCACCCGCAACATCTCGGCGGAGATGCCCTCGGGGTCGCGGTCGAAGTTGAGGGGGTAGATGTCCTGGTACTTCTTCGGCGGGTTCTCGGCGTAGGCGATCGAGCCGTCGGCGAGCGTGGTGAACCACTCGGGGTGGGCCTTGACCCACGGGTGGTCCGGGGTGGCGTTCAGGGCGATGTCCAGGGCCACCTCGAGACCCACCTCGACGGCGCGGGCGACGAAGGCGTCGAAGTCCTCGATCGTGCCCAGGTCGGGGTGGATCGCGTCGTGGCCCCCGTCGGCGCCCCCGATCGCCCAGGGGGACCCGACGTCGTGCGGTCCGGGGGTCAGGGTGTTGTTGGGCCCCTTGCGGTTGGTCTCGCCGATCGGGTGGACCGGCGGGAGGTAGACCACGTCGAAGCCCATCGCAGCCACCGCGGGGAGGCGCTCCATCGCGGTGCGGAACGTGCCGCTGGTCGTCGCGCCCGTCTTGGGGTCGGCAACAGCCCCCTCGGAGCGGGGGAAGAGCTCGTACCAGCTGCCGTAGAGCGCCCGCTCGCGGTCGACCCACAGGGGCATCCGGTCGCCCGCCGTGACGTAGTCGCGCAACGGTTGGTCGCGCAGCGTGGCAGTCACGTCGGAGGATGAGGCCGCCGCCAGGCGTACGGGCACGGGGCGGCTGGTGTCACGCAGCGCGGTCACGGCGTCGAGCAGGGCCCTGCGTCCGGGAGCCGGGCGGGCGGCCGCCGCGCGCTCCAGCAGGAGAGCGCCCTCCTCGAGCATCAGCTCGACGTCCACCCCGGCCCCGATCTTGATCGTGGCGTCGTGCAGCCAGGTTCCGACGGGGTCGCCCCACGCCTCCACGGTGAAGGTCCACCGACCCTCGCTCGTGGCGGTGACCTCCGCCTCCCAGCGGTCGGTGCCGGGGGCGCCGGGACGCATCGGGGTCCACGGGCCCCGGCGCCCTTTCGCGTCACGCAGGACCACGTCGGCGGCGACCATGTCATGACCTTCGCGGAACACGGTGGCCGAGACCGTGAAGGTCTCGCCGACGACGGCTTTCGCCGGCCAGCGACCGCAGCTCACGGCGGGCTGCACGTCCAGGATGGGGATGCGTCCGATCATCGGGGCCGAACCTACCCACCACGGCGGGTGGTGCACACATCGCCGGTGGCTGTCCGCCTCTCGGGCACCGGTCGGAGCGGTCGCCGGGCACCGTTATCCTCGCGACGGTGAAGGCCATCCGACGGTTCACCGTCCGCACCGTGCTGCCCGGGTCGCTCGAGCCCCTCGGTGAGCTCGCCCTCAACCTCCACTGGTCGTGGCACACCCCGACCAAGGCGTTGTTCGAGGACCTCGACCCGGCTCTGTGGGAGCGCGTCGGTGGCGATCCTGTGCAGCTGCTCGGCGGTCTGGGTCCCGCGCGGCTCGCCGCACTGGCCGAGGACTCCGACGTCGTACGCCGGGTGGCCGACGCCGCTGCGGACCTTCGGGGCTACCTCGACGGCGAGCGCTGGTACCAGCAGCTCGCCTCCGGCCAGGTCGACGCGGACAGGCCCCGCGGAGGCGACGGCGTCGGCGTCGTGCCGGCGGCCATCGCCTACTTCTCCCCTGAGTTCGGCGTCACCGCGGCCCTGCCCCAGTACTCCGGCGGTCTCGGCATCCTGGCCGGTGACCACCTCAAGGCGGCCAGCGACCTCGGCGTCCCGATCGTCGGTGTCGGGCTGCTGTACCGCTCGGGCTACTTCGCGCAGTCGCTGTCGCGCGAGGGCTGGCAGGAGGAGCGCTACCCGGTCCTCGACCCCGACGGCCTGCCGATATCACTGCTGCGCGAACCCACGGGTGAGCCCTTGAAGGTGACGGTCGGCCTGCCCGGCGCCCGGGCGCTGGTGGCCCAGGTGTGGAAGGCGCAGGTCGGCCGGGTGCCGTTGCTGCTGCTTGACTCGGACGTGGAGGACAACGCCCGCGCCGAGCGTGACGTGACGGACCGGCTCTACGGAGGCGGCAGCGAGCACCGGCTGCTCCAGGAGATGCTGCTGGGCATCGGGGGAGTGCGCGCCCTTCGCGCGTTCAGCCGGCTGACCGGCGCGCCCACGCCAGAGGTGTTCCACACCAACGAAGGCCATGCCGGCTTCCTCGGCGTGGAGCGGATCAGGGAGCTGATCGAGGAGGCTGGGCTCACCTTCGCCGAGGCCGTCGAGGCGGCCCGCTCGGCGACCCTGTTCACCACCCACACGCCGGTGCCGGCCGGTATCGACCGGTTCTCCCGCGAGCTGGTGGCGGCGCACTTCGGGGGCGACAACGCGGCCCCCGGCGTCCCTGTCGACCAGGTGCTCGCACTCGGGGCCGAGGACTACGAGGGCGGCGACCCCACCGTGTTCAACATGGCGGTGATGGGCTTCCGGCTAGCGCAGCGCGCCAACGGCGTGTCGGCGCTGCACGGGCACGTGGCGCGCGACATGTTCGCCAACCTGTGGCCGGGCTTCGACGAGCCCGAGGTTCCCATCGGGCACATCACCAACGGGGTCCACGCGCCGACGTGGGTCGCGCCGGAGGTCTACGACTGGTCCGACGTCGAGCAGATCAGCGACGGTGAGGTCTGGGCGGTCCGGCGCCTGTTGAGGACCCGGCTGGTCGACGACGTGCGCCGCCGCGTCCGGCAGTCCTGGGGCCAGCGGGGCGCCAGCATCGCCGAGCTCGGTTGGGTCGACCAGGTGCTCGACCCCGACGTCCTGACCATCGGCTTCGCCCGCCGCGTCCCGTCGTACAAGCGCCTTACGCTCATGATGCGCGACCCGGCCCGCCTGACGGCCCTGCTCACCCACAAGGACCGGCCGGTGCAGATCGTGATCGCCGGCAAGGCCCACCCGGCCGACGACGGCGGCAAGAAGCTCATCCAGGAGCTTGTGCGGTTCGCCGACGGCGTCGGTGTCCGCCACCGGATCGTCTTCCTGCCCAACTACGACATCGCGATGGCCCAGGCGCTCTACCCGGGCTGCGACGTCTGGCTGAACAACCCGTTGCGGCCGCTGGAGGCGTGTGGCACGTCGGGGATGAAGGCGGCGCTGAACGGCTGCCTGAACCTCTCGGTCCTCGACGGGTGGTGGGACGAGATGTACGACGGGCACAACGGCTGGGCCATCCCCACCGCCGACGGCGTCGAGGACGCAGACCTCCGGGACGACCTCGAGGCGGGCGCCCTCTACGACCTGCTCGAGGGCACCGTCGCCCCGATGTTCTACGACCAGGACGCCGACGGGCACCCGGCACGGTGGATCGAGATGGTCCGGCACACCCTGCAGACCCTCGGCCCGAAGGTGGACGCGACCCGCATGGTCCGCGACTACGTGCTCGACCTGTACGCCCCGGCCGCGGCGTCGTCGCGGGCGCTGGACGGCGGCTACGCCGGGGCCCGCGAGCTGGCGGGCTGGAAGCACCGGGTGCGCTCGGGCTGGTCGGGTGTACGGGTCGATCACGTGGAGTCCTCCGGTGTCGCCGACGCACCCGAGGTCGGGAGCACGCTCGAGCTGCGGGCGTTCGTGTCGCTGGGGGAGCTGGCGCCCGAGGACGTCGACGTCCAGGTCGTCTACGGCCGGGTCGACGAGTCCGACCGGCTGCGCGACACCTCGATCCTGTCGTTGCGCCGCGAGGAGACCTACGAGGGCGGCCGCCATCGCTACGTCGGCGAGGTCAAGCTGGACCGGCCCGGCGCGTTCGGCTACACGACCCGGGTGGTGCCCAACCACCGGTTGATGACCGGGGCCGCCGAGCTGGGTCTGGCGGCGCTGCCGCCTGCCGGCACCGGCATGGACAGCGGCGACCTGCGCTAGACCTCGTTCG
>JAJAYQ010000043.1 GCA_026786145.1 Spirochaetaceae bacterium
CTTCAGCAGTCATGGGGACCACCATGACTGTTCAAGTCCACTTGAGGTCAAGTCGCCGTACTGTGAGCAGCATGGCAGCCCTCCCGACGCAGCTGACCATCGGTGAGCTCTCCGCGCGCAGTGGACTGGCGACGTCCGCGCTGCGGTTCTACGAGACCGAGGGGCTGATCGCCGCGACCCGCACTGCCGGCGGTCAACGCCGCTACGACCGGGCGACGCTGCGGCGGGTCGGGTTCGTCCGGGCCGCCCAGCACGTCGGGCTCAGCCTGGAGGAGATCAGGAGCGCGCTCGCGACGCTGCCCGACGCACGGACCCCGACCAAGGCCGACTGGGCCGGGCTGTCGCGCGGGTGGCGGCCGATGATCGACGCCCGGATCGCCGAGCTGGAGGCCCTGCGCGACCGGCTCACCAGCTGCATCGGCTGCGGCTGCCTCTCCCTACGGCTGTGCTCGCTCTACAACCCCGACGACATGGCGGCTGCGCGCGGTGACGGTGCGCGCTACCTGCTGGGCGACGACCCTCCAGACGGTTGAGCATCGACCGGCGGTCTACCGTGAGCCGTCGCCAGCAGCCACGAGGAGAGACTTCCGATGACCGAGGAGGCCAGCCGGGTCCAACGCGTCTATCTCACGCTGCTGCTCGGCAACACGTTGGCCGCCTCGTTCATCTGGGGGATCAACACGCTCTTCCTGCTCGACGCCGGGCTGAGCAAAACCGAGGCCTTCGCGGCCAACGCCTTCTTCACGGCCGGCATGGTGCTCTTCGAGGTCCCGACCGGGGTCATCGCCGACACCTGGGGGCGCCGGGCGTCCTACCTGCTCGGCACGGTCACCCTGTCGGCCGCCACCCTCCTCTACTTCTTCATGTGGCAGGTCGACGCACCGTTCTGGGCCTGGGCGGTCGTCTCCGTCTTCATCGGCCTGGGGTTCACCTTCTTCTCGGGGGCGGTCGAGGCGTGGTTGGTGGACGCCTTGTGGGCAGCCGACTACCGAGGGCCGCTCGAGTCGGTGCTGGGGCGCGGGCAGATGGTGGCCGGGGTCGCCATGCTCGGCGGCTCGGTGCTCGGCGGCGTCGTCGCCCAAGCCACGAACCTGGGCGTTCCGTTCCTGATGCGGGTGGCCGTCCTCCTGCTGATGTTCATCGTCGCCGCCCGCATGATGCACGACGTCGGCTTCACCCCGCGGCGCGCGACGCATCCGTTGCGCGAGACCAAGGCCGTGCTCGCGGCGTCGATCGAGCACGGTCTGCGCAAACGACCGGTGCGTTTCGTCATGCTGGCCGCCCCGTTCTCCACCGGCGTCGGCATCTACGTGTTCTACGCGCTGCAGCCGTTCCTGCTCGAGCTCTACGGTGACCCGGAGGCCTACGCGGTCGCCGGCCTCGCTGCGGCCATCGTGGCGGGCTCGCAGATCGCCGGTGGCTTCGCCGCCCCCCGGATCCGCGGGCTCTTCCGCCGCCGCACCACGCCGCTGTTGCTGAGCGCGGTCGCCGGCGCCGTCCTGCTCGCACTGTTGGGGCTCGTGGACAGCTTCTGGGTGGCGCTCGCTCTGCTGGCCGTGTCGCAACTGATCCTCGCTGCCGCGACACCGATCCGCTCGGCGTACCTCAACGACATGATCCCCTCACCGCAGCGCGCCACCGTGCTGTCTTTCGACTCGCTGATGGGCAGCAGCGGCGGGGTCGTCATCCAGCCCGTCCTGGGCCGAGCCGCCGACGTGTGGAGCTACGGCACGTCCTTCGTCGTGGCCAGCGTGTTCCAGGTGATCGCCGTGCCGTTCCTCCTGCTGAGCAGGCGGGAGCGCGCACCGGCCGACACCGCGACGAGCGACACTCCCGCAACGGAGGTGCGGTGACCAGCCCGTTCGTCGACCTCGAGCGGCCACCCTTGCGGGCCGGTGCGCTGCGGTCCGCCCTGGTCGCCGAGGGCGGGCTCTGGTCGGACCTGCGGGTGGTCGCCGAGACCGGCTCGACCAACGCCGACGTGGCCGCTGCCGCTGCGGCCGGTGCCCCCGAGGGTCTCGTGCTGGTGGCCGAGCACCAGACCGCGGGACGTGGCCGGGCCGACCGCGAGTGGTCCGCGCCCCCTCGCTCCGGGCTGACCTTCTCCGTCCTGCTCAGGCCGCCAGGGCCGACCCGGCCGATGTGGGGCTGGCTGCCCCTGCTCGTCGGCCTGTCGGTGGCCACGCCCCTGACCCGCCTGAGCGGCCTCGACGTGGGGCTCAAGTGGCCCAACGACATCCTCGTGGCCGAGCGCAAGGTCGCCGGGCTGCTCGCGGAGGTGGTGGGGGATGCCGTCGTCCTGGGCGTGGGCATCAACGTGTCGCTGCGCGGCGACGAGCTGCCGGTGCCGGCGGCGACCTCACTGCACCTCGCCGGCTCCGACGTGGTCGACCGGGCGCCCGTGCTGCGCGCGGTGCTGCGAGACCTGGCGACCCGCTACCGCACCTGGTGTGACGCGGACGGCGACGCCGAGACGTCAGGGCTGCTCGACGACTACCGCGCCGCGTGCGTGACCATCGGCCGCGACGTCACCGTCCACCTCCCCGGGGGGCGGGAGCTCACCGGCCGGGCCCGCGATGTCGACGGGGCGGGCCGACTGCTCGTCGAGGGCACCGACGGCGTCGAGGCGCTGGCCGCCGGCGACGTCGTCCACGTCCGCTGACCCCGCCACCAGCCGCGAGCGCTCCCAACATGCCGAAACCGACGCCTGCGTTGCGGCATGTTGGCAGCGCTCGGGGGCGTTTCTGGCACCATCGGCTCCGTGACCGGGATCCCCAAGAAGCTGCTGGGCGAGGGCGAAGAGATCGTGCTGGCCATGCGGCCGCACTGGAAGGAGATGGTCCTTCCCGTCCTGGTCCTGCTGGTCGTGAGCCCGCTGGCCACCTTCCTGGCCGCGATCGTGCCCGAGGGCGGCGCCCAGCTCTGGCTCCGGCTCGCCATCGCCGCCGTCGCGGTCCTGGTGGTCCTGCGGTTCACCCTGTGGCCGTTCCTGAAGTGGGTCACCACGGCGTACGTCGTCACAGACCGTCGCCTCATCACCCGGGTCGGCGTCGTCGCCCGGCTCGGCCGGGACATGCCGCTCTCGCGGGTGAACGACGTGACCTTCGAGCACAGCGGCCTGCTCGAGCGGATGCTGGGCTGCGGGACGCTGGTCGTGGAGTCGGCCGGGGAGCGCGGGCAGCTCGTGCTGCGCGACGTGCCACGCGTGGAGGAGGTCCAGCGCGACGTCTACCGGCTGGCCGAGGCCGACGACGACCGGCGCCGCGACGACCACGGCCGGGATGCCGACGACCGGCCCCGACAGCCCGGTGGTCGGTGAGCGAGCCCCCCGAGGACGAGCCCGACCCCCTCGGTCGGGTCGCGGAGGTCGAGGAGCGCCTGCTCGGCGGGCCGCGGCGGCACACCCGGGCACAGGCGGCGGCCTTTGCCGACGTCTCCGAGGAGTACGCCCAGCGGCTGTGGCGCGCGATGGGCTTCGCGAACGTGGGCGAGGGCGCGGCTGCTTTCACCGACGGTGACCTGATCGCGCTGGACCGGCTGACGGCGCTGGTGCGCGACGGCGTGCTCGACGAGGAGCTGGCGGTGAGCGTCACGCGGGCGCTCGGCCACAACGCCGCGCGGCTGGTGGAGTGGCAGGTCGACGCGCTGGCCGAGCACCTCGAGCACGCCGAGGGCATTTCTCCGGAGGAGGCCGTCCGCCGGGCGGTCGACCTGTCCAGCGACCACCTCGAGGAGCTCGAGGCGCTGCTCGCGTACGCGTGGCGGCGCCAGCTCGCAGCGGTCGCCGGCCGCGTCCTCGCGGTCCGCGACGCGGACTCGGTCAGCGGGGTGCGCTCGGTGGGCTTCGCCGACCTCGTGTCCTGGACGCGGCTGTCGCAGAAGCTCGAGGAGCGTGAGCTGGCCGCGCTGGTCGACCGCTTCGGTCAGCGGAGCGCCGACGTCATCGCCGCAGCCGGCGGGCGGCTGGTCAAGACCCTCGGCGACGAGGTGCTCTTCGTCGCGGACTCGGCCGCAGCGGCGGCCCAGATCGGGCTGGAGCTGGCCGAGACGATGGCCGACGACCCGGTCCTGCCCGACGTCCGCGTCGGCATCGCCACCGGCACCGTGCTCACCCGCATGGGCGACGTGTTCGGCCGGACGGTCAACCTGGCCAGCCGCCTCACCGCTCTCGCCGCCCCCGGGACGGTCCTCGTCGACAGCGGCACCGCCGAGGCGCTCGCCGGCAGCGAGGACTTCTCGTTCCACCTGGAGCCGACCCGGGCCGTGCGCGGGCTGGGGCTGGTGCGTCCGGGGACGGTACGCCGCACGAGGTGAGGGCCGCCCGCCGTACGCGTTAGCCTCGGCCACCGTGAGCAGGAACCGGCCGGGCGGCGCCACGGCGTACGACTCGGTCACGCTGGTCGACCACGACGACGCCGGGCACGTGGTCGAGCTGGTGCTGGACCGGCCCGCGGCGCTCAATGCCCTGTCCACCGCGATGGCCCGTGACATCGCCGCTGCCACGGCCGGGCTCGCCGCGGACGGGGCCGTCCGGGCCGTCGTCGTCTCGTCCGCGTCGGACCGGGCCTTCTGTGTCGGCGCGGACCTCAAGGAGCGCAACACCTTCAGCGACGAGGACCTGCGGGCGCAGCGGCCGCACTTCCGGGCGGCGTTCGCCGGGATCCTCGACCTGCCGGTGCCGACGATCGCGGCTGTGCACGGTTTCGCCCTCGGCGGTGGCCTCGAGCTGGCGCTGTCCTGCGACCTGATCGTGTGCGACGAGACCGCCGTGCTGGGGCTGCCCGAGGTGACGGTCGGGGTGATCCCCGGCGGTGGGGGCACCCAGCTGCTGCCGCGGCGGGTGGGGTGGTCGAGGGCCGCCGACCTCGTGTTCACCGGGCGCCGCCTGGACGTCGAGGAGGCGTGGCGGATCGGGCTCGCCGACCGGCGGGTCCCGGCCGGCGGCGACCGGGACGCGGCGCTGGCGATCGCGCGCACGATCGCGGCGAACTCGCCGGTGGGAGTGCGCAACGCCAAGCGCGCGTTACGGAAGGGGAGCGACGTCGACCTCGCCGCCGGCCTCGACGTCGAGGACGCGGCGTGGGCGGCGACCGCGTTCTCGGGTGACCGGGCCGAGGGGGTGGCCGCGTTCAACGAGAAGCGGCGCCCCGACTGGCCCGGGAGATGACGATGCTGGGAGCGCGATGACTGACCTGCCGGAGCGGCTCTCGCTGCGCGAGGTCGGGCCGCGCGACGGACTGCAGAACGAGGAACCGGTGCCCACCGCGGGCAAGGTGGCGCTGATCGAGTCGCTGTCCAGGACCGGTGTCGGCCGCATCGAGGCCGTGTCCTTCGTGCACCCCCGGGCGATCCCGCAGATGGCCGACGCCGCCGAGGTCTGGGCCGCGGTGACACCGACCCCGGGCGTGCGGTACTCGGCCCTGGTGCCCAACCTCAAGGGCGCCCAGCGCGCCCTTTCCGCCGGGTTCTCCGAGATCGAGGTCGTCGTCTCGGCGTCGGACACCCACAACCGGCGCAACCTCAACCGCTCCACCGAGGAGTCCCTCGACGACATCGCGGCGATTCTGGCGCTGGTGCACGACCAGGGAGCGACCTGTCAGGTCATCGTCTCCACCGCGTGGGGCTGTCCGTTCGAGGGCGACGTCCCGGTGTCGCGGGTGCTCTCGGTCGCCGGCCGTGCGCTGCGCGACGGCGCCGACGGCCTGTCCTACGGCGACACCACGGGCATGGCGACGCCGTCCCGGGTCACCGCGCTGGTGGGAGAGACCCGGTCGGCGTACCCGGACGCGGCCCTGAACCTGCACTTCCACAACACCCGCGGGTCCGGGCTGGCCAACGTGCTCGCGGCGCTGCAGCTCGGAGTGAGCGACTTCGACGCCTCGGTGGGCGGGCTCGGTGGCTGCCCGTACGCCCCGGGGGCGACGGGCAACATCGCGACCGAGGAGCTCGTGCACATGGTCGAGGACATGGGGGTGTCCACCGGAGTCGACCTGGAGGCCATGATCGCCGTCGCTGCCCAGGCCGAGGTACTGGTGGGCCGCACGCTGCCCTCCCAGGTGCTGCGGGCCGGTCCGCGGACCCGGACCGTGACCTGAGCCCCTCGCGTACCGCCTGCAATCGACCACGTACGGGAGTCGTGGCATTGCCTCGCTAGGCGTATACACCTCCTGAAGCGATCACCGCCCTGCCGTACGTGGTCGATTGCGGAGGAGGGCGCGCGGGGAAATGTCGGGTTCTGTCGCCACAACCGGGCCCGGTGCGAGATGGTCGGCCCATGACAGGGGCCAACGACGACGCCTTCCGGCTGCGCTCGCTGCTCGACATCGCCAAGGTCGTGAGCTCCACCCGGCGCTTCGACGACCTGGTGGAGGCCACCGCGGAGTCGGCGCGCCGGTCGCTAGACGCGGCCTCCCTCTCGATCTCGAGGTGGGACCGCGAGAGCGGGGTGCTGCGGACCCTGGTCAACGTCGGCATGCTGTGCCCGGGCGAGACCCGCTTCCCCGACGACGAGACCTACTCCCTGGCTGCCTGGCCGGACCTGGCCGTGCTCGTCGAGGACCGCCTATCCTTCCTGGCCACGGTCGGCGACGGCAGCGCCGAGGGCGGCCTGCTCGCGCAGATGGGCCGGGACAGCTCGCTCTCGGTGCCCATCATCGTCGAGTCGCGGACCTGGGGTGAGCTGTGGGCGGCCCGCGTGGCCGGGCAACCGCGGTATCTCGAGGAGGACCTGGACTTCGCGGAGGCGGTCGCGGTGCAGATCGGCGCGGCGGTCGTTCAGGCCGACCACCTGGCGCGGGTCGAGCGGCTGGCCTTCACCGACCCGTTGACCGGCCTGGCCAACCGGCGGGCCGTGGACGAGCGGCTCGACCTGGCGCTGGCCGACCACAGAGCAACCAAGGGGTCGGTGTCGGTGATCCTTGCCGACATCAACCGGCTCAAGCAGGTCAACGACACCTTCGGGCACGAGGCCGGCGACCGCCTCATCGTCTCGGTCGCTGCGGCCGTGAGCCGCGCGAGCGGCTTGGCCCGGGACGCCATGGCGGCCCGGATCGGCGGCGACGAGTTCTGCGTGGTCATCAGTGGCGAGCCGCTCGCGACGGCCGTCCTGGTCGCTGAGGAGCTGTGCCGCCTTGTCGACACCCAGCCCATGAGCACCGGCATCTCCTGCGGTGTGGCGTCCACCGAGGTGCTCTCGGGGCCGGTGGACAGCGCCGTGCGCCTGTTCCGCCTCGCCGACGCCGCGCAGTACCGAGCGAAGCGCGCCGGGTCACGCCATCCGGTCGTGGCGGGCCGGTCCGCGCCCGAGGACGAGGTCGACGCGGGTGAGGACGACCGACGCGTCCGCCGGGGCCGGCTGAGCACGGACGTCCAGGCGGCGCTCGAGTCGGGTCTCGCGCTGCTCGACGCGATGCCCGACGACGGCGTCAAGGAGCGCCTCGAGCAGGTCGCCGACCACGTACGCGACATTCTCGACGCTGCGGCGTGGTGGCTCTCGGGGGTCGCGCCGGGAGCGGAGGACCTGGTCACGCTGAACAGCTCGGTGCAACGGGCCGCGGAGCAGGTGCCCGGGATGTCGGGGGGCTTCGCCGAGGTGGGCTTGACGTTCGACCTCCGGGACTACCCGCTCACCCGGCGGGCGATCGAGGGGGCGGGCTCGTTCGCCGTCGAGGTGGGGATGCCCGGCAACGACGCGGCCGAGGAGGCAACCCTCGTGTCGGCCGGCTACCACTCGATGCTGGCGGCGGGTGCCTCCGACGCCGAGAGCGGATGGCTGGTGGAGGTCTACGCCGACCACATCAGCCTTCCCATGGCCGCGTTCGAACCGGTGCTGCGGGCGCTCGTGGCGATCGCCGTCGCGGGGGTCCGCCGATCAGGGGGCGAGCCGGACGACGAGCCGGCGGTCCCTCACGCCCGGTCGGAGCGACGTTAGGCTCTGCCGTCGTGTCCCCGGTGCAGAGCGAGCCGCCCGCCCCGATTCCCCACAACGGGCCGATCCCCGGCCACCTTCCCGTCCCTGACCTGCGCGCGCGGGTCGAGGAGGGCGGGGCCGAGAAGTACCACACGGCCAACGCGGCCAAGGGAAAGCTGTTCGCCCGGGAGCGGGTGCGCCTGCTCGTCGACGAGGGCTCGTTCGTGGAGGACGGTGTCTTCGCCAACGTGACGGCCGGTGACCTGCCGGCCGACGGCGTGGTGACCGGGCTCGCGACGGTGGACGGGCGGCCGGTCGCCTTGATGGCCAACGACTCGACGGTGAAAGCGGGCTCCTGGGGGGCGCGGACCGTCGAGAAGATCATCCGGGTCATCGAGACCGCGTACCGGACCGGCGTACCGATGGTCTATCTCGTGGACTCGGCCGGTGCCCGCATCACCGACCAGATCGACCTCTTCCCCGGCCGCCGCGGCGCCGGGAAGATCTTCTGGAACCAGGTCCGCGCGTCGGGCTCCATCCCGCAGGTGTGCGCCCTGTTCGGGCCCTCGGCGGCGGGCGGGGCGTACATCCCGGCGTTCTGCGACGTGGTCGTGATGGTCGAGGGCAACGCGTCGATGTACCTCGGCTCGGACCGCATGGTCGAGATGGTCACCGGTGAGAAGACGACGCTGGAGGCGATGGGCGGCGCGCGGGTCCACTGCAGCGAGTCCGGGGTCGGGCACTTCCTGGTGCAGACCGAGCAGGAGGCGCTGGACACGGTGCGGGGCTACCTGTCCTACCTGCCGTCGAGCTGGGAGGGCACGCCGCCTTCCTCGGCTGCGCTGCCTCCCCCCGCGTCGATCGACCTGGCCGCGCTGGTGCCCGAGAGCGACCGCCAGGCCTTCGACATGCGCCGGTACGTGAAGGGCCTGCTCGACGAGGGCAGCTTCTTCGAGATCCATGCGCTGTGGGCCCGCGAGCTGACCGTCGGCTTCGGCCGCCTCGACGGCGAGGTGGTCGGCGTGGTGGGCAACAACTCGATGTTCAAGGGCGGCGTGCTCTTCATCGACTCTGCCGACAAGGCGACGCGGTTCGTGTCGCTGTGCGACGCGTTCAACGTCCCGCTTCTCTTCCTCTCCGACGTGCCGGGCTTCATGGTCGGCTCGGTGGTCGAGAGGGAGGGCATCATCCGCCACGGCGCGAAGATGATCACTGCGATCTCCGAGGCGACCGTGCCGAAGATCTGCGTCGTCGTGCGCAAGGCGTACGGCGCCGGGTTGTACGCGATGGCCGGGCCGGGCTTCGAGCCCGACGCGACCCTCGCCCTGCCGACCGCGAAGATCGCCGTGATGGGCGCCGAGGCTGCGGTGAACGCGGTGTACGCGAACAAGATCGCGGCCATCACCGACGAGGACGAGAGAGCCGCGTTCGTCGCGGACAAGCGCCGCGAGTACGACGAGGACATCGACATCGTGCGGCTGGCCGGCGAGCTGGTGGTCGAGGACATCGTGACCCCGGAGAACCTTCGCCATGAGCTCGTACGCCGGTTCCGGGCGTACCGCGGGAAGGACCGGTCCTTCTC
>JAJAYQ010000044.1 GCA_026786145.1 Spirochaetaceae bacterium
CCGATCCTGCTGCTGGTGGCGTTCGTCGCCTTGGTGGTCGCGGCCATGGTCGGCGTCTTCGTCCTGGAGCGCAAGCGGCGCGAGCGGCTGATGCAGTTCGCGCTGATGCGCGGCTGGCAGTACGCAGGGGAGGACCCGGGCCTGGTCGACCTCTTCACCGGGGACCCCTTCGGGGAGGGGGAGGACCGGGAGGCCCGCAACGTGCTGACCGGGCAGGAGAGCGGGCGCCCGTTCACGGCGTTCGACTACTCCTACGAGACCCGGTCGACGGACTCCAAGGGGCACACCACGACGACCACCCACCGGTTCGGGATCTGTGCCGTACCCCTGCCGGTGCCGCTGGGCACCGTCGAGGTGGCGCCCGAGAACGTGCTGACCCGGATGGCCGGAGCCGTCGGCGTGCTGTCCGACATCGACCTGGAGAGCGAGGACTTCAACCGGCGCTTCCGGGTGCGCGCCGGCGACCGGAAGCTGGCCTGCGACGTGCTCACCCCGCGCACCATGGAGTACCTCCTCTCCGTCGCCCCGGAGGCCTGGCGCATCGAGGGAGGGCACGTCCTGTCCTGGCACCCGGGCCGCCTCGATGCCGCCGAGGTGGTGCGCACCTGCGCCGTGCTGGACCGGGTCCTCGACGGCATCCCGTCCTTCGTGTGGAGGGACGCCGGCTTGGCGAGTGGCTACGATCCCGAGCCATGACCGCCCTGTGGATCGTGCTCGGAGTCGTCGTCATCATCGCCGTCGCGGTGGCCGTGTCGTACAACCGCTTCGTCTCCCAGCGCAACCTGGTCCAGGAGTCATGGCGTCAGGTCGACGTGGAGCTCAAGCGTCGCCACGACCTCATCCCGAACCTCGTCGAGACCGTCAAGGGCTATGCCACCCACGAGCGCGAGGTCTTCGACGCGGTGACCCGCGCGCGGGCAGCAGCCGCGGCGCCCGGCTCCTCGCCGGCCCAGCAGGGCCAGCAGGAGGGGATCCTGGGCCAGGCCCTCGGCCGGCTCTTCGCGGTCGCCGAGGCGTACCCCGACCTCAAGGCCAGCACCAACTTCCTCGCGCTGCAGCGCGAGCTGACCGAGACCGAGGACCGCATCGCTGCCGGACGCCGCTTCTACAACGCCAACGTGCGTGCGCTCAACACGCGAGTCGAGGCGGTGCCGTCAAACATCGTCGCGGGCATGTTCGGCTTCTCCAAGGAGGAGTACTTCGAGGTCGAGGACGAGGCGGTCCGTTCCGCGCCGACAGTCGACTTCTCCTGACCGCGTGTCGAGCGGCTTCAGTCGGTGGACCGTGAGCGCGACCGCGCCCGCAGCAGCTCGAAGGCGATCGGCAGCACGGACAGTGCGACGATGCCGATGAGGATCGGCTCGATGTGGGCCGCGACGAAGTCGACCTGGCCGAGAAAGTAGCCGATGGTCGTGACGCTCACACCCCAGAGCGTGCCGCCCAGCACGTTGTAGGCGACGAAGGTGCGGTAGGACATCTGGCTGACGCCCGCGATGACGGGGACAAACGTCCGCACGATCGGCACGAACCGCGCCACCACGATGGTGCGCCCGCCGTAGCGCTCGAAGTAGGAGTAGGCCTTGTCGACGAACTCCTTGCGGAAGAACCGTGAGTCCGGCCGGTGGAAGATCTTCGGGCCGGCCCTCGACCCGATCACGTAGCCGACCTGGTCGCCCACGATCGCGGCAACGACGATCGCTGGGATGATCACCCACAGCGGAGGCAGCAGGTCGGTCGTGGCGGACAGAAGGCCCGCCGTGAACAACAGGGAGTCGCCGGGGAGGAACACGCCCACCAGCAGCCCCGACTCGGCGAAGACGATCACCATGATCCCGATCAGCCCGAAGGTCCGGATCAGGTGGTCGGGGTCGAGCCAGCTGGGGCCCAGAGCGATGGTGGACACCGCTGCAGGCTACCTGCGGCGCCGGACCAGCCCGATCGCGGCGAGGACGAGGGACGCGCCGACGAACAGGGCGGCGACGGCGTACGACGTGTAGCGAAGTCTTGGGTCCGACGCCGCGAGGTGGCCGAGCACGGGAAGGCCGACCGCCCACGCCAGCGCACCCACGACGTTGGCCGACAGGAACCGCGGGTAGCCCATCCGGCTGGTGCCCGCCAGGATCGGGGTGAACGTGCGGACCCACGGGACCCAGCGTGCGGCCACGACCGCCCACCAGCCGAACCGGTCGTAGAAGGCCTCGGCACGGCGCAGGTGCTGCGGGTCGAAGCGGCCGGCGGCGACGCGACGCTCCAGCCAGACCCGGCCCAGCCGCGACCCGGTCGCGTAGCCCACGGAGTCGCCGGCGACCGCGGCCACGAAGGCCCCGGTGACGAGTAGCCACAGGTCGACGCCCGATTCCGGTGTGGCCGACACGAGGCCGGCGCCGAAGAGGATCGTGTCGCCGGGAAGGAAGAAGCCGACCAGCAGCCCGGACTCGACGAAGACGAAGCCCAGCACGACGGCGTACACCGCAGCGGCGGTGAGGGAGCCGAGGTCCGGCGTGATGTCGGGCACATGCCGAAGCCTATGGTCGCCGTTGTGGACGTCGGGAAGGACGAGATCGGGGTCGGTCCCTGGCCGGGAGAGTGGCCTGAGGACCCGCGGCTGGACCCCGATCTGCTGCGCGACGGTGACCGCCGCAACGTCGTGGACCGCTACCGCTACTGGCACCAGGACGCCGTCGTCGCCGACCTCGACCTGCACCGCCATGACTTCCACGTCGCCATCGAGAACTGGCAGCACGACTTCAACATCGGCTCGATCGTCCGGACGGCCAACGCGTTCCTGGCGCGCGAGGTGCATGTGATCGGCCGGCGACGCTGGAACCGGCGCGGGGCCATGGTGACCGACCGCTACCAGCACGTGCGCCATCACGAGGACCTCGAAGGGTTTGCGGCGTGGGCGCGCGAGCACGGGCTGGAGGTCGTGGGCATCGACAACCTCCCCGGCGCGGTGCCGCTGGAGTCGACACGGCTGCCGCGCGCCTGCGTGCTGCTCTTCGGCCAGGAGGGCCCGGGCCTGTCCGCGCCGGCTCACGCGGCGGCGGGCACGGTGTGCTCGATCGCGCAGTTCGGCTCGACCCGTTCCATCAACGCCGGAGCGGCAGCGGCCGTCGCGATGCACACCTGGGTCCGCCAGCACGTGGTCGGTCACCCGCATTAGGGTGCCCGGGTGGACGACGCGGCACTACTGGAAGTCTTCGACCGCCAGATCCGCCGGGTGCCGGACGCGACGCCGGGGTTCCGCGCCGAGATTCTCCTCGACCCCGCGCCGCTGATCTGGGTCACGCCCGAGGTCGCCGACGCCAGCTGGGGCGGTGGGGTCTTCTGGTGCGACCTGGACGAGGGCAACGCCGACACCGCGATCGCGGCGACGGTCGAGCACTTCCGACCGCTGGGCCGCGAGTTCGAGTGGAAGTACTACGCGTACGACCAGCCGTCCGACCTCGCCGACCGGCTGGAGGCTGCCGGCTTCGAGGCCGACGACGAGGAGGCCCTGGTTATCGGTGAGGTGAGCGACGTGCTCGATCGGTTGGCCGCCGCGCCCGAGCCCGAGGGGATCACGATTCGTCGGCTGCGGGAGGACCAGGAAGGCGCCGCGGCGGACTGGCAGGGCATCAACGACCTGCACCGGGCCGTCTGGCACGAGGATTCCACCGGCATGAGCACGACGGTCGCCGCGGCCATCGCTGCCGACCCGCGGGGCACGTCGATGTGGCTCGCGGTGGCGGAGGACGGCACAGTCGTCTGCGCCGCCAGGGCGAACTTCCACGCAGGCACCGACTTCGCCTCGTTGTGGGGCGGCAGCACGCTGGAGGAGTACCGCGGTCGGGGCATCTACAAGGCGCTGGTGTCGCGCCGGGCGGCCGAGGCGGCGGAGCGCGGGTTCCGGTACCTGCAGGTCGATGCGTCCCCGGACAGCCGGCCGATCCTGGAGCGGTTGGGCCTGCGGACCCTCACCTCGACGACGCCCTGGATGTGGCGGCCCTAACCTCTGCTCATGAGCGAGCGGGTGGTGGTCATCGGCGCTGACGCGGCCGGTATGTCGGCGGCGTCGCAGGCCAAGCGGATGCGCGGCGACGACCTCGAGGTCACCGTCCTGGAGCGCGGCAGCCACACGTCGTACTCCGCCTGCGGGATCCCGTACTGGATCGCCGGGGACGTCGGATCGGTCGACGACCTGGTCGCGCGCACCGCCGAGGAGCACCGCGCGAACGGCATCGACCTGCGGATGCGCAACGAGGCGGTCGGCATCGACATGGACCGGCGGGAGGTCGAGGTGCGCGAACTCGACGGCTCGGGTGCCGACAGTTCCCGCGGGTCGACGTACCGCCTGGGCTTCGACCACCTCGTGATCGCCACCGGGGCCCGGCCGCGCAGGCCGGAGGTGCCGGGTATCGATGCCGACGGCGTGCTGGGCGTGCAGACCCTCGATGACGGCGAGCGGTTCCTCGACGCCTTGCAGAGCCGCCGGCCGCAGCGGGCGGTCGTCGTCGGCGGCGGCTACATCGGCATCGAGATGGCCGAGGCGATGGTGACCCGCGGTCTGTCGGTGACTGTCGTGACCCGGTCGCCGGAGCCGATGGCGACCCTCGACCCGGACATGGGCCGGCAGGTGCACGAGGCCATGGAGGGCATGGGCATCGACGTGCGGACGGGAGCGGTCATCGAGGCGGTCGAGACGTCGGCAGACGGCTGGGCACGCGCGGTGGTCACCGACGCGGGCGAGTTCGCAGCGGACCTCGTCGTGCTGGGCACCGGCGTCTCCCCGGAGACGGAGCTGGCGTCGTCCGCCGGGCTGCCAGTCGGGCGGTGGGGCGGTCTGGTCACCGACCTGCAGATGCGGGTGTTCGACGCCGAGGGGGTCTGGGCGGCGGGTGACTGCGTGGAGTCGATCGACCTGGTGTCGGGCAACCGGGTGCATGTCGCACTCGGGACGCACGCGAACAAGCAGGGCAGGGTGCTCGGCACGAACCTTGGCGGCGGCTACGCAACCTTCCCCGGCGTCGTCGGCACCGCGGTCAGCAAGGTGTGCGAGCTGGAGATCGCTCGCACCGGTCTGAAGGAGAAGGACTGCGACGCGGTGGGCTTCGCCTACCTCACGGTGCGGGTCGATTCCACGACGAGAGCCGGTTACTACCCGGGGGCGCAGCCGGTGACGGTGAAGCTGGTCGTCGAGCAGCGGACCGGCCGGCTGCTGGGGGCCCAGATCGTCGGGCGGGAGGGCAGCGCCAAGCGCATCGACACGCTGGCGGTCGCGCTGTGGAACCACATGACCGTCGAGGAGATCAGCGCCCTGGACCTGGGCTACGCCCCACCGTTCTCCCCCGTGTGGGACCCGGTCCTGATCGCCGCCCGCAAGGCCGCCGACAAGGTCCGCGCAGGCTCCTGAGACGCCGCTCCCCGGCGTACGACGTGCTCTGGTTTGATGGTGAGCATGCCTATCGCCACGCCTGAGGTCTACGCCGAGATGCTCGACCGCGCCAAGGCCGGCGCGTTCGCCTACCCGGCCATCAACGTCACGTCGTCGCAGACCCTCAACGCTGCGTTGCAGGGGTTCGCCGAGGCCGGCAGCGACGGCATCCTGCAGGTCTCGACCGGCGGGGCGGAGTATCTCTCCGGCGCGAAGATCAAGGACATGGTGCTCGGCGCGGAGGCGCTCGCGGAGTTCGCGCACCACGTCGCGAAGGCCTATCCGATCAACGTGGCGCTGCACACCGACCACTGCCCAAAGGACAAGCTCGACGGCTACATGCGGCCATTGATCGCGATCTCGAAGGAGCGGGTGGCCGCGGGGCGTGAGCCGCTGTTCCAGTCGCACATGTGGGACGGCTCGGCGGTCGAGCTGGAGGAGAACCTGCAGACCGCGTCGGAGCTGCTGGAGAAGTGCGCCGCTGCCCACATCGTGATGGAGCTCGAGATCGGTGTCGTGGGTGGCGAGGAGGACGGGGTCGCCAACGAGATCAACGAGAAGCTGTACACGACGCCGGGTGACGCCCTGCGCACCGTCGAGGTCCTGGGCAGCGGCGAGAACGGTCGCTATCTGCTGGCGGCGACGTTCGGCAACGTGCACGGCGTCTACAAGCCCGGCAACGTGCAGCTGCGGCCCTCGATCCTCAAGGACATCCAGGACGAGGTCGGCGCCAAGGTGGGTCGGGACAAGCCGTTCGACCTGGTGTTCCACGGCGGGTCGGGATCGACGCTGGAGGAGATCCGGGAGTCGCTGGACTACGGGGTGGTGAAGATGAACGTCGACACCGACACGCAGTACGCGTTCACCCGCCCGATCGTCGACCACATGTTCAGCAGCTACGCCGGCGTGCTCAAGATCGACGGCGAGGTCGGCAACAAGAAGCAGTACGACCCTCGCGCCTACGGCAAGGCCGCCGAGTCCGGCATGGCGGCTCGCGTCGTCGAGGCCTGCGAAGACCTGCGGTCGGCGGGGACGTCGCTGCGGGCCTGACCCGTTGGGCCGACCAGGCGAACTTGGCAGATATGTCCGGTTTATCGTCAAGTTGTGCTCGCTCGGCAGCCGAAGACAGATGTCACTAGCCGGCACTGTCGAGGAGTCCCTGTGCGTGCACGTACCGCTTCCGCATCCCTGTTCGTGGCCGCCGGCCTGATCCTGGCCCCCGTCAACGTGGCGCTCGCCGACACCGCGACAGCCACCCATCCTGGTGTGACCCAGTCCGCCCTGGCCAAGGCGAAG
>JAJAYQ010000045.1 GCA_026786145.1 Spirochaetaceae bacterium
CCCGAGGCGCGGGAGCCAGCTGACCGCGGGAGCAGTCGTCGAGCTCGAGCCGTAGACGAGCAACGTGAGGAACACCCCGTACACCGGCAGGTGCCCGATGAGCTCGGTCTGACCGAAGAGGAACAGGGTCGCGTTGAACGGCACCGCCGCGACCAGGACGGCAACCTGCGGCAGCGCGCCGGAGAGGACCAGCAGCCCGAACAGCAGCTCCACCGACCCGGCGATCGCAGTGAAGGTGTCGTGCGGGACGTCGATACCGATCTGGGCGAGCACGTCCAGGCGCGGGTAGGTCTCGAGCGTCTTGGCGGCGAGCTCTGGGTTGGTGAACTTCTCGGAGAACGCCAGGGTGACCAGCGCCGTCGCGACACCGATCCGAAGGGCGAGCAGTGCTGCACGGAGCGCCCGAAGGTCCGGCTCGACGCGTCCGAACGCCCCGTCCGACGGGGGCAGAATCACGAGGAACGCGGCGATCCCGAGCAAGGCCGCGGACTCGAAGAGCGCCACCGGGCCGGCCGCGAGCAGTGCCACGGGACCCAGGACGACGAGACCAACCGCCGCGGGGCGCAGGCGTACGCCGGTGATGAACCAGACGCCGAGAGCACCTTCCAGCAGGCCCACGACATAGCCGGCCGGCACGTCGCGCAACGACAGCGAGTGCGCGAGGAAGCCGCCGGTGGCTGCCAGCGTCAGCAGGCTGACACCGAGGTGGATCGCCAACAGACGGGGAACGTAGGGCGCCAGGCGACCGAGCGGGCGGAGGAGCGACAGCTCCGGTGACGGCAGCCGGCGGGCCACCAGCCGCCACGCCACGGTGACGGCCACCATGGCGGCGGTCAACGCCAGCGGGAACGGGGAGAAGAAGAAGTCCCAGTCGCCCCCGCTGGTGTTCTGCACGAACCAGCGCTCGTGCGCCGGCATCATGAGCGGCCGCGCTTCTCGCGCATCTTGACGCTGACCTCGATCGGGGTGCCGATGAAGCCGAACTCCTCGCGCAGCCGCCGCTCGACGAACCGGCGATAGCCCGCCTCGAGGAAACCGGTCGAGAACAAGACGAAGCGCGGCGGCCGGGTGTCGGCCTGGGTCGCGAAGAGGATCCGCGGCTGCTTCCCGCCGCGGATGGGGTGCGGGTGCGCCGCGACCAGCTCGCCGAGGAAGGCGTTGAGGCGGCCGGTCGGCACCCTCGAGTCCCAGGACTCCAGCGCCTGGTCCAGAGCAGGCACGAGCTTGTCCATGTGGCGGCCGGTGGCCGCGGAGATGTTCACCCGCGGGGCCCATTGGACCTGCACGAGGTCGCGCTCGATCTCGCGCTCGAGGTAGAAGCGGCGCTCCTCGTCGAGCAGGTCCCACTTGTTGTAGGCGATCACCAGCGCCCGACCGGACTCGACGACCATCGTGATGATCCGGGTGTCCTGCTCCGAGAGCGTGTCGCTCGCATCGACGAGGACGACGGCGACCTCGGCCCGGTCCAGCGCCGACTGGGTGCGCAGCGTCGCGTAGTAGTCGGTGCCGCTGGACTGGTGCGCGCGACGGCGGATGCCGGCGGTGTCGACGAACCGCCACTCACGCCCGCCGAGCTCGATCATCTCGTCGACGGGGTCACGAGTCGTGCCCGCCACCGAGTCCACGACGACCCGGTCGGTGCCGGCCAGCTGGTTGAGCAGCGAGGACTTGCCGACGTTGGGCCGGCCGAGGAGCGCGACCCGACGTGGGCCGCCCTCCTCGTCGTTCGCCTCGGCGGAGGTCTCGGGCAACGCCTTGAGCACCGCGTCGAGCAGGTCGCCGCTCCCCCGGCCGTGCAGAGCCGAGACGGGATAGGGCTCGCCGAGGCCGAGGGACCACAGGTCCGCAGCGTCGGCCTCGGTCTTGGCGTTGTCGACCTTGTTGGCGACCAGGACGACCGGCTTGCCGGCCCGGCGCAGGACGCGCACCACGGCCTCGTCGGTGTCGGTCGGCCCGACGGTCGCGTCCACGACGAACATGACCGCGTCGGCCGCCGCGATCGCCATCTCGGCCTGGGCGGCGACCTGAGCCTGCAGCCCCTTGGCGTCCTGCTCCCAGCCGCCGGTGTCGACGACGGTGAAGCGGCGGCCGTTCCACGCCGCGTCGTAGGGGACCCGGTCGCGGGTCACGCCGGGGACGTCCTCGACGACGGCCTCGCGCCGACCGAGGATGCGGTTGACCAGCGTGGACTTGCCGACGTTGGGGCGGCCGACGACGGCAACCACCGGAACGGGACCGGAGTCCCCGGCATCCGCGGCACCGTCGAGGACGTCCTCCGTCATGACGACACCTGCGTCTGCCTCTGAGGCCGCGTCCGCGTCGGTGTCTCTGCTGCCGCGCGGACCAGCCCGAGGATCGCGTCGACTGTCTCCTCGAACGTCATCGCCGACGAGTCGACGACCGTGACGCCCTCGGCGGCCTCGGTGAACGTGGCGACGGTCGAGTCGAGCGCGTCCCGTCGCACGACGTGGTCGCGGGTCGCCTCGATGGCGTCCTGGTCGTCGCTGCCGTGCACCTCGAGCGCGCGACGGGCCAGCCGGGCCTGCTCGTCGGCCGTGAGCAGCACCCGGACGTCCGCGTCAGGTGCCACCACGGTGGTGATGTCACGACCCTCGATCACGATCCCGCCGTCCTCCGCCGCAATTACACGCTGCCGGCGCACCAGCTCCTCGCGCACGGCCAGGTTGGTCGCCACGGCGCTGACGGCGCCGGAGATGCGGGGCTCCCGGACGACGGCACTGACGTCACGTCCGTCCAGTACGAGGTGCGGGGCGGACGGGCTCAGGCCGATCTCCAGGGGCAGGCTGCGCGCCATCCCGGCCACTCGGGACTCGGTCGCGGGGTCGGAGAGGTCCACGCCCTGGTCGAGGGCCCACCAGGTCAGGGCCCGGTACATCGCGCCGGTGTCGAGGTAGCGCAGGCCCAGCCGTTGCGCAACGGCGCGGCACACGCTGGACTTGCCGGAGCCGGACGGGCCGTCCACTGCCACGACAAGCCGGTGGCCACGCGGAGACTCACGGCGGAACTCAGCGCGCGGCCCGGGGGGTGAATCAGGGCGGGACGTGGGCATGCGGGGACCTCGGACTGTCGGGGTGGGAACCCTCAGAGGCTACGCCTTCTCGGCGTGCACCACCCAGCCGAGAGCGGTCAGGGCCG
The DNA here is from genome assembly GCA_026786145.1 of Spirochaetaceae bacterium. GTDB lineage: Bacteria > Actinomycetota > Actinomycetes > JACCUZ01 > JACCUZ01 > JAJAYQ01. The sequence goes on from JAJAYQ010000045.1 coordinate 3,157, forward strand.
CCGTGACCTGCGTCTCCGCCTCGGGCGTGACGGCGAGCTCGACCAGCCCCACGGCCTGGCCGGGCGAGTGCTCGATGCGCAGGTCCTCGATGTTCACCCCGGCCGCACCGACGTCGTTGACGAGGCGGGCCAGCTCGCCGGGCCGGTCGGAGACGACGACTGGCACGACGGCGTACGCCGTGGAGCGGCCGCCGTGCTTGCCCGGGAGGCGCGCTCGCCCGGCGTTGCCCCGCAGCAGCACCTCGCGCAGTGACGTACGCGCCCATTCCGGGTCGTCGGGGTCCTCGACGATGTCCTGCAGGGCGTGGACGACGGCGTCGACGTCCTGGCGCAGCTCGGCCAGGATCCGTGCCACCGGCTCGGCGTTCGCGACGAGGACGTCCACCCACAGGTCGGGGTCGGACGCCGCAACCCGGGTCACGTCGCGCAGCCCCTGCCCGGTGAGGCCCAGCGCGGTGTCCTCGCCCTCGGCCAGCCGGGCGGCCACGATCGAGGCCGCCACCTGCGGGACGTGGGACACCAGGGCAACTGCGGCGTCGTGGGCGGTGGCGTCCATCTCGACCGCGAGCCCGCCGCAGAGCGACACCAGCAGGTGAGCCCTCGACAGCGACCGCGCGTCGGCGGCGCCCGGCGTCAGGACCCATGGCCTCCCCTCGAACAGGTCGGCCCGCGCGGCACCCGGCCCGGAGCGTTCGCGACCGGCCATCGGGTGGGTGCCGACGAAGTGCGGGGCAGCGCCGACGACGGCCGCGACCTCCCGGAGGATGCCCGCCTTGACCCCGGCGGTGTCGACGACCGTCGCGGCCACGTTGCCGGCGAGCAGCCCCGCGACGACGGTGGCGGTGGCGGACGGGGAGACCGCGACGACGGCCAGGTCGACCTGCGAGGGAGGCGGGTCGGGCGTCCCGGCGCCGAGGTCCGCTGCCCGGCGTACGGCCACCGGGTCTCGGTCGGTCAGGTGCACGACCACCCCGCGCCGGACGAGAGCCAGCGCGACCGACGTGCCGATCAGGCCCGAACCCACGACGAGGGCGCTGCTGATGCTTCCTTCGGCTGATGTCATTCGGGTGTGTTCATTGCGCTGGGTCACTGGGCGAGGTCGCGCCGCAGCGCCGCCGCGCCGCGCAGGTAGATGTGGCGTACGTCGGCCTTGCTCAGCTCGGTCTCGACATGGGCCATCACCCGGATGACCCGCGGGAGCGCCCCTGTGACGTCGAGCTCCTGGGTGCACAGGAGCGGGGTGTCGCCGATGCCGAGCTGGCGGGCGGCCAGCGCCGGGAACTCGCTGTGCAGGTCCGGTGTGGCCGTGAACAGCATCGAGATGAGGTCCTCGTTGCGGAGGTCGTTCTGGGTGAGGAGCTCGCCGATCAGCTCGACGACCGAGGAGAGGAGGTGGTCCCGCTCGTCGTGGTCGAGCTGGGTCGCTCCCCTGATCGCGCGCACGGCCATGACGGTCAGCCTAGAGCCCTAGCCTTCCCGGGTGAGCGCACCCGAGGACCGTCGCGCGCCGACCGACCGGGTGCCCGCGCCACTGCTCGTGCTCGTCGCCATCGCCTCGGTGCAGCTGGGCAGCGCCGTGGCCCGCACCGTGTTCGACGAGGTCGGGGCTAACGGCATCACCCTGCTCCGCCTCGGGATCTCCGCCTTGTTTCTCGTCCTGGTCGTCCGACCCCGCGTCCGGCGCTGGTCGCGGCAGCAGGTCGGGTCCGCGGTCCTGCTCGGCCTGACGATGGGTGCGATGAACATCGTGTTCTACCTGTCGATCCGGACGGTGCCGTTGGGTGTCGCGGTGACGGTGGAGTTCATCGGACCGCTGCTGGTCGCCCTGGTGCAGAGCCGCCGCTTCCGGGACTTCGTCTTCGTGCTGCTCGCCGCTGCGGGGGTTGTCCTGCTGGGCGTGGACGGCGGGAGCGACGTACCCATCGGCGGGCTGGCGCTCGCGCTCCTCGCCGGCTTGTTCTGGGGCGGCTACATCCTGGCCAGTGCGCGGGTCGGCCGACTCGTCCCCGGGATGGACGGGCTCGCCGTCGCGCTCGTCGTCTCGGCGGCACTGGCGCTGCCCTTCGGGGCGGAGGGGGCCATGGGCGCGTTCGGCGACCCGATGCTTCTCATGGCTGGTGTCGCGGTGGCCCTGCTGTCCTCGGTCGTTCCGTACGGCCTCGAGCTCGCGGCCCTCCGCCGGATCCCCACCCGCGTGTTCGGCATCCTGATGAGTCTCGAGCCCGCGGCGGCAGCCCTTGCCGGGCTCGTCGTCCTTGGCCAGCAGCTTGCTCCCCGGGAGCTGGTCGCCCTGGTGCTGGTCAGCGTGGCGAGCCTGGGCGTCACCCTCGCGCGCCGTGAGGGCCAGCCGCCGGTGGCACCGCTGGAATAACAGCCGGATGGATCGGTTTCGTCGCCGTCACCCACAGGAAGCCGACCGTCCGACCGTTCCCTTCCTCCTCCTCGACCTCGCGCGCCGACTCGAGCGTCAAGCCCGCGTCGGTGACGGCCGTCAGCGTTGCGTCCCTCCCGATACCGCCGAAGAACATCGGCACGCCCAGCCAGCCCTCCTCCACGCCCGCACCGGGGGTCAGCGGTGCGCTGGTCAGGAACAACCCTCCCGGACGCAGCCACGCCGCGGCGCGGCGCAACAGCGGACGGTGGTCCTCGGGCGGGACGTGCCCGAGCGCGTAGAAGGACACGACGGCGTCGACCGAGCCGGCGCTGAGCGAGAAGTCGACCAGATCGGCCTGCACCAGCAGCGCGCCGGGCGCGAGTCGGCGGGCGATCCGCAGCTGCTCCATGGACAGGTCCACACCCAGCACGGTGTGGTGCTCGGCGAGCATCCGGGTCGCGGGGTCCCCCGGACCGCAGCCCAGGTCCACGACCGTGCTCCCTGGCGCAAGCCGTCGCAGCACCTCGTCGAGGAAGCCCAGCCGCGTCGGGCTCCGGTGCGACCACTCGTGATACCTGATGCCGATCGCGTCGTACCCCTCCCGGACCGTGGCCGGGCCGGGAGACTCGGCACCGGGAGACTCGCCACCATGCCCCGTCGCCTGCACGACGGACAGCATGCCGCAGCTCAGAACGGCGGAATGTCGTCCTCCGGCGGCTGGGCCGGTGGGGCACGGTCGGGTGCGTCGAGCACCGGCTCCAGCCGGTCGACGTAGACATGACCCGTCGGGCTGGCCCACACGTAGGCACCGTCAGGTCGTTGCTCGCAGCGCCAGTCGGTCTCGTGCTTGCCGATGTGGTCGAACTCGCACAACGGCCCGAGGTTGCTCTCCGCCGTCGGCCCGTCCGGGAACGGGCGGGTGTGGTCGAGGTGGCATCGGCGCGCCGGCATCCGGCA
>JAJAYQ010000046.1 GCA_026786145.1 Spirochaetaceae bacterium
GCGGTGGCGATCTCCCACGGCCGGCAGACGCCGACCCGCTCCTCGAGCTGGGCGAAGTAGGTGTTGATGGACCCCTCGATGCCCGACTGCAGCGTGTAGGTGCCGTTCTCGGAGGTCGTCTCGTTGAACGGCTTCCACACGTCGGTCAGCGTGCCGGTGCAGCCCTCGACGTCGCCGATGTCGGCCTGATAGGGCGCGTAGATCGGGTAGCTGAAGGGGTAGCCCGCCTCGAGGGCCGCCGCCGCGACGAACGGCTTGAACGTCGAGCCGGCCTGGAAGCCGCTGCTGCCGCCGTAGGCCCGGTCGGTGGCGGGGTTGAACTTGATCTCGCCCTTCCGGTCGCCGTAGCCACGGCTGACGGCGATGGCCCGGATCTGGCCGGTCCCCGGCTGGACCGTGGCCAGGGCGGAGGCGACCTTGTCCGTGGGGTCGACATAGGTGGCGAGCGCGTCCTGGGCCGCTCGCTGGGTGTCCCGGTCCAGCGTCGTGGTGATCGTCAGGCCGCCCCGCAGCAGCAGGGCCGACCGGTCAGACTTCTTCTCGCCGAAGACGGGGTCGTTGAGGATCGTCTTGAGCACGAAGTCGCAGAAGAACGCGACCCTCGACTCGTTGCACCCGTTGCCCTGGCGCTTGGGCTCCTGGATCTCCAGCGGAGCGGAGGTCGCCTCGGCCACCTCTGCCGGCGTCGCGACCCCGACCACCTCCATGCGGGCCAGCACGATGTTGCGCCGGGCGAGGGCGCGCTCCGGGTTGCGGATCGGGTCGTACGCCGTCGGCTGCTGGATGATGCCGGCCAGCGTCGCGGCCTGGACCAGGGTCAGCTCGCGGGCGGTCGTCCGGAAGTACCGCTTGGACGCTGCCTCCACGCCGTACGCACCGGCCCCGAAGTAGGCGATGTTGAGGTAGCGCTCGAGGATCTGCTCCTTGGTGTACTGCTCCTCCAGCGCCACGGCGTAGCGCAGCTCGCGCACCTTGCGGCTGTAGGACTGCTCGACGGCGGCTCGCTGGGCGGCCTTGCGCTCCTTCTCGTCGGAGATCGTCCCTGCCTGGGCGAGCAGCACCTGCTTGACGTACTGCTGGGTCAGGGTCGAGCCGCCCTGGACGTCGTCGCCGGACTGGTTGTTGATGAACGCCCGCATGGTCCCGCGGAGGTCGACGCCGGAGTGGTCGTAGAAGCGCGAGTCCTCGATCGCGATCACGGCCTGGCGCATCACCGGCGCGACGTCCGAGAGCGCCACCGAGATGCGGTTCTCGTCGTAGAAGGTGGCGATCAGCGAGCCGTCGGCGGCCAGGATGCGCGAGCGCTGCGGGAGCGGGGGGATCTCCAGCTCCGCAGGCAGGGAGTAGAAGCCCTCCGAGCTGTCCCGGGCCGCCAGCCCGAGCCCGCCGACCAGCGGCAGCGTGAGCCCGGCGACGAGCAGGCCGGCGAGCACGCTGCAGCCGAGGAAGAGGGTGACCCGGGTCAGGAAGCCGCTGTCGGCCGCCGGGCGGAATGCGCTCACCGCGCAAGAGTACGCGGGAATCGACCGTCCATAGTCCGTACTGACTAGGTCAAATTGGACCGAACGGTCCTGTCGGAGTGGCCGTCCGGGTCCGTACGGTCGTTGATCAGACGCTTCGGCGCACAACGGGGGTTGTGCATCAGTTCAGAGGATGGACCGGCATGACGCTGTCAGACGACTGGGCCTCACGGGGGGCATGCCGTACCAGCGACCCGGACACGCTGTTCGTGCAGGGCGCCGCACAGAATCGCGCCAAGGCGGTGTGCATGGGCTGCCCGGTCCGCACCGAGTGCCTCTCCGACGCCCTGGACAACCGGGTGGAGTTCGGCGTCTGGGGCGGGATGACCGAGCGTGAGCGCCGGGGCCTGCTGCGCCGCCGGCCCAACGTCACGTCGTGGCGGGCGCTGCTCGAGACCGCCCGCGCCGAGTTCCAGCGCAGTTCTCGCAGCGAGGAACTCCCGGTCGCGATGTAGCCAGCGGCTGGGTGGCTGGATAGCTCATGGCCAGCGGCGCCGATCACACCCGTAGCCCGGCCAGCGCCGCCCCGATCACCCGCAGCCCAGCCAGGTCGTGCACGTCCCCGGGCTGGGCCGCGACGTCGACCACGGCCACCGCCGGGTGCGCCGCGGTGAACCGCCCCCGCAGCGACTGCTCTCTCTCGATCATGCGCATCCGGTCGGCGTGCAGGCGCAGGATCCCCGCGGCGACGGCGTGCTCCTGGGTGTCCTCCAGGGTCTCGGCGCCCGCGGTGGACCGGGCCGCCGACAGCGATCGCGCTCCGGTCGTGTGGACCCGGTTGAGCACCAGCCCCGCCAGCGGCATCCGCTCCTCGCCGAGGCGCTCCACGAAGTAGGACGCCTCGCGCAGGGCGTCGCGCTCCGGGGCCGCGACCACGACGAAGCGGGTGCCGGACGCCTGCAGGAGCTGGTACGTCGCGTCCGCCCGCTCCCGGAAGCCGCCGAACATCGTGTCCAGGGCGGCGATGAATGCCTGCAGGTCCTTGAGCACCTGGGCGCCGAGGATCTTGGTCATCGCGGCGGTGACCGCGCCGAGCCCGGCGCCGATGACCTTGAGGTAGGCCCGGCCCCCGGTCTTCGCCGGAGCCATCAGGATCCGGATGAAGCGGCCGTCGAGGAACGAGCCCAGCCTCTTGGGTGCGTCCAGGAAGTCCAGGGCGGACCGGCTCGGCGGGGTGTCGACGACGATGAGGTCCCAGCGTTCCTCGGCCCGCAGCTGGCCGAGCTTCTCCATCGCCATGTACTCCTGCGTGCCGGAGAAGCTCGAGGACAGCGACTGGTAGAACGGGTTGTCCATGATCACCTGGGCGCGCTCGGGTGTCGCATGCGCGAGGACCACCTCGTCGAACGTCCGCTTCATGTCCAGCATCATCGCGTCCAGCGACCCGCCTGCTGCCTCGTCGACCTTCTTCACCCGGCGCGGGGTGTTGTCCAGGGCGTCGAGGCCCATCGACTGGGCGAGCCGCCGGGCCGGGTCGATGGTCAGCACCACCACGTTGCGGCCCTGCTCGGCGGCCCGCAGCCCCAACGCGGCCGCGGTCGTCGTCTTGCCGACCCCCCCGGACCCGCAGCACACGATGATGCGCGTGGACCGGTCGCCGATGACCTGATCCAGATCGAGAGCAGCTGTCATGTGGGGCCCCCGCGGCCTCGTGAGCGCAGCGAGCGACGTCGTGGGGATTTCATGCTGCGCCTTGCCGGCACAGGTGCTCGGCCAGGGCGTACAGCCCGCCGAGGTCGACGCCCTCGGGAAGCAGCGGCAGCTCGTACGTCGGTCGCTCCAACGCCTTGAGCGTGCGCCGCTCGCTCTTCTCCAGGGCGACGCGGGCGGCGTGCTCGGCCGTCTCGACCAGGAGCGACTCCACGAGGCTTCCACTCACGGTGCCGCCGCGGACGCCGACGCCGGCGGCCTGAAGCCCTGCCGCGACCACCTCGGGGTCGAGCCGGCCCTTGGCCGCGGCGGTCAGGTCCGCCTGCCTGAGCAGCGGGGAGCGCACCGCGTCGACGACGATGCCGCCCACCGGCAGCCCGGCCGCGCGCAGGTCGGTCACGGCGTCCGCGGTCTCCTGCACCGGCATCTCCTCGAGCAGCGTCACCACGTGCACCGCCGTCTGCGGCGAGGTGAGCAGCCCCATGATGTTGTCGGCCTGGCCGCGGATAGGGCCGATCTTGGCCAGCCCCGCCACCTCGGCGTTGACGCCGAGGAACCGGGTGATCCGTCCCGTCGGCGGAGCGTCGAGCACAACGGCGTCGTACACCGGTTGGCCGGCCTTCTGGCGGCGTACGGCCTCGTAGACCTTCCCGGTGAGCAGGACGTCGCGCATGCCCGGCGCGATCGTCGTCGCGAAGTCGATCGCCCCGATGCGGCGCAGCGCCCGCCCGGCCCGGCCGAGGCGGTAGAACATCTCGAGGTACTCGAGCAGTGCCTCCTCCGGGTCGACCGCGAGCGCGAACACGTCGCCGCCGCCTGGCCCGACCGCGACCTTGCGCTCCTCGTAGGGCAGCGGCGGGGAGTCGAAGAGCTGCGCGATGCCCTGGCGGTTCTCGACCTCGACGAGCAACGTGCGCCGGCCCGGCCCGGCGAGCGCGAGGGCGAGGGCCGCGGCCACCGTCGTCTTGCCGGTGCCGCCCTTGCCGGTCACCACGTGCAGGCGCACGCCGTCCCAGTCCGACTCCCGGCTCGCCACCCGGGGAGCGTATCCGCGCCCTGCGGGACCTACGCTGCGGCCCGTGGTGAGACCGACGCTGCGCACCGAGAACCTGGTGCTCGTGCCGCAGACGCGCGAGGCCGCGGTGGCGCTGCTGGAGGGGCGCGACTGCGGGTTGCCGCTGGCGGAGGGGTACCCGCACGCCGACACTCTCGACGGACTGCGGATGTACGTCGAGCACGGCGGGCCGGAGGCCGCGGGATGGTTCGTCACGCTCGCTGAGGACGGCCGCGTCATCGGCGACTGCGGAACCCACGGCTGGGTCGACGACGAGGGCCGGGTCGAGATCGGCTACGGGCTGGCGGCGCCGTGGCGCGGACGGGGGTACGGGACCGAAACCGTCAGGGCGCTGGTGGACTGGGTCGCCGCGCAGCCCGGCGTACGCACCGTGGAGGCCTCCGTGGAGGTCGGCAACGAGGTCTCGCGCCGGGTGCTCCAACGGCTCGGCTTCGCGAACACCGGTGAGCGCGACCACGGTGAGCACGACCGTCACTGGCACTTCGAGCGCCCGACCTGATCGGGTGGGGGTCAGCGGGTGAGCGCCGCAACGGCCGCTAGGACCGTCGGCCAGGCCGGGGACAGGGGGTCGATGAGCTCGTAGTGGCCGACCCCCTCCAGCTCGTGCAGCTCGACATCATCGCCCTCGGCAGCCGCCTGCTCGGCGTACGTGCGGCTGATCTCGACGGGGACCACGTCGTCGCGCGTCCCGTGGACAAGGACGGTGCGGCATCCCGTCGGCAGCAGCGCGGCGGGGCTGGCGAGGGCGTAGCGCTCGGCGCGGCGGCGGGGGCTGCCGCCGAGCAGCCGGCGCGCGGCGTGTGAGCCGAGCCCCATCCGTTCTGAGGCGACCAGGTCGAGGACACCGGCGAGGGACACGACGCCGGAGACCGGCAGCGCCGAGGGCCGGTGCCAGGTCGAGCCCGTGGGCAGCCGATGGCGGGACGCCGCCCAGGACGCGAGGTGACCTCCGGCCGAGTGCCCGACCAGCACGGTCCTACCCGTGTCGACCCGGTTCCCGACGGCTTCGTGGACGAGGGCCGGCACGGCGTCGGTGAGCAGTGCGACGTCGTCGAAGGTTGCCGGCCAGCCGCCCCCCTCCCCGACCCGGCGGTACTCCACCGTCGCGACGACGTACCCGGCCTCGGCGAAGCCGACACTCTGGGGCCCGGCGTGGGCGCGGTCGAACTCCGCCCTCCAGAACCCGCCGTGCACGACGACCACGAGCGGTCGGGGACCGAGGGGCGAGGCACCCGGGGGCAGCCGCACGTCGAGGACGTGCTCCGCGAGCGGACCGAATGAGAGGGTGAGGTCGGGAGGCGGCACCGGTCTGGACAGCAGGTAGCCGGTGGGACCACAGCCGCCGCTCACCCCGCGCAGTATGGTCCTGCCCATGACGAAGTGGGAGTACGCCACCGTGCCGTTGCTGGTGCACGCGACCAAGCAGATCCTCGACACCTGGGGCGAGGACGGGTGGGAGCTCGTGCAGGTCGTGCCCGGCCCGGGAGGTGGCGAGCAGGTCGTGGCTTATCTCAAGCGGGCGAAGTGAGCAGCCCCGAGGAGCGCCTTGCCGAGCTCGGTCTGACGCTGCCGTCGGACACCCCGCCGCTGGCCGCTTACGTCCCGGCGGTGCGCACCGGCAACCTGGTCTTCACCTCGGGCCAGCTGCCGCGCATCGACGGCGAGCTGACACACGTCGGCAAGGTCGGTGCCGAGGTCACGGCGGAGCAGGCAAAGGAGGCCGCGCAGGCCTGTGCCCTGAACGCGATCGCCGCCGTGAAGGCCGAGATCGGCGACCTCGCGAACGTACGGAGGGTGGTCAAGGTCGTCGGGTTCGTCGCCAGCGCGCCGGACTTCACCGGACAGCCCGGTGTGGTCAACGGCGCCAGCGAGCTGCTCGGCAAGGTCTTCGGGGACGCCGGCGTGCATGCCCGCAGCGCGGTGGGGGTCGCAGCACTTCCGCTGGACGTGCCCGTCGAGGTCGAGATGGTCGTCGAGGTCGAGCCGGCCTAGAACCGTGGAGAGCGTCGTCGACGTCCCGTCATCGTTGCTGGAGCGGGCCCGGGCGTTCCTGGCCGACCCCGGCGAGGTGGCGGTCCCTCGGCATTCGGCCACAGTGGTGCTGCTCCGTGACAGCCCGGGCGGTGTCGAGGTCTACCTGCTGCGCCGGGTCGCGACGATGGCGTTCGCGGCGGGGATGCACGTCTTTCCTGGCGGCTCCGTCGACCCGCGCGACGGCGAGCAGGAGACGGCCTGGGCCGGTCCCATCCCCGCCGACTGGGCGGCGAGCCTGCGGTGCGACGAGCCGCTGGCCCGGGCGCTGGTCTGTGCCGCGGTGCGCGAGACGTTCGAGGAGTCAGGGGTCCTGCTGGCCGGCCCGTCGCCGGAGGAGGTCGCCGCGGACACGACCGGGCCCGACTGGGAACGCGACCGGGCAGCACTGCTGGACCGGTCGCTGTCGATGGCCGGGATGCTCGCGACGCGTGGGCTCGTCCTGCGCAGCGATCTCCTGCGCGCCTGGGCGCACTGGATCACCCCGGAGTTCGAGCCGCGCCGATTCGACACCCGCTTCTTCGTGGCCGCGCTGCCCGCCGGCCAGCTCGCCCGCGACGTGAGCGGGGAGGCCGACCACGCCGCGTGGATCCCGGTGCGTGACGCCGTCGCGGCCCACGAGGCCGGGACGATGGCGATGCTCCCGCCGACGATCGAAGGGTTGCGCGACGTCGCGCGCCACTCCGACGTCGACGCCGTCCTCGCGACTCCTCGCGAGCTGCGCCCGCTGCTCCCTCGCCTCGTGGAGGAGGCCGGAGTGCTGCGCCTGGTCGTCCAGTGAGGGGACTAGACCTTCCGTGGCTGCCCCGGTGGTGCACCCTCGTCCGCGCCGACAACCCGTCGCCGATGACGCTCGAGGGCACCAACACCTACGTGCTGCGCGGCGACGGTGCCACGGCCGCCATGGTGGTTGACCCCGGCCCGCTCGACGAGGGGCACCTGGAGGCGGTCGCGGCGCACGGGCCGGTCGAGCGCGTACTGCTGACGCACGGCCATCCCGACCACTCCGACGGGGCGCGACGGCTCCACGAGATGACGGGGGCTCCGGTGGTCGCCGCCGACCCGGCCTTCTGCATCGACGCGGTCCCGTGGCGTCTACTGAGAGGCGACGCCCGCAACGAAACCGCCGCCGGGCTGCGCATCCGGGTGCTGCCGACTCCGGGGCACACCTCGGACTCGGTGAGCTTCGTCGTGGAGGACGAGGACCACGGGGAGCCCGGCCTGCTCACCGGCGACACGATCCTGGGCCGCGGCACGACGGTCGTGGCGCACCCCGACGGCCGGCTGGGCGACTACCTCACCTCGCTGGAGACGCTGCGGGACCTCGGGGCGCTGACACTGCTGCCCGGTCATGGCCCGGCCGGTGGCGAGGCGGGGGAGCGGGCCGCGGCGTACCTCGTTCATCGCGCGCGGCGCCTCGACCAGGTGCGGGCGGCCGTGGCGGCAGGTGCCACGACGGCCCATGACGTCGTACGCCGGGTCTATGCCGATGTCGACCCCAGCCTGTGGCCGGCCGCCGAGCTCTCCGTGCTCGCCCAGCTCGACTACCTCGGGGTCAGCCGGCGCGGCGGGTGAGGCGCTCGACGTCGAGGATGACGACCGCGCGGCCCTCCAGGCGCAGGAAACCTCGTGCGGCGAAGTCGGCCAGCGCCTTGTTCACCGTCTCGCGGGAGGCGCCGACCAGCTGGGCCAGCTCCTCCTGGGTGAGGTCGTGGGTGACGCGGAGCCCGTCGTCGACCGCCACCCCGAAACGGGTCGAGAGGTCGAGCAGGGCCTTGGCCACCCGGCCCGGCACGTCGCTGAACACCAGGTCGGCCATCGCCTCGTTCGTCCGGCGCAGCCGACGGGCGAGCGCGGCGAGCAGCCGGCCGGCGACCTCGGGGCGCTGGGTCAGCAGGGGCTGCAGGTCGTCGTGCCCCAGTCCGGACAGCGTTGCCTCGGTGATCGCGGTCGCCGTCGCCGTGCGCGGGCCCGGGTCGAAGAGCGAGAGCTCGCCGAACATCTCCCCGGGGCCCATGACCGCCAGCAGGTTCTCGCGGCCGTCCGCGGCGGTGCGGCCGAGCTTGACCTTGCCCTGGGTCACGACGTAGAGCCGGTCACCGGGATCGCCCTCGTTGAACAACGTCGCGCCTCGGGGGAGGCGGACCTCGTCCATGGTCTGGCGCAGGGCCTCGCGGGCCTCGTCGTCGAGCGCGGCGAACAGGGGAGAGGCCCCCAACGTGCCGACCTGCTCGTCCACGGCCACAGTGTGCCGCACGAGAGGACGATGTGCGATCACGCGACCCCGAGCTGGGTGCCGCGCGGGAGCGGAAGGGCCCGGAGCGCCAATGACGGCTCGTCCCGGTAGCGGGAGATCAGCTCGCCGGTGGCGGCATCGAGGCGTGTGTGCAGGCTGCTGCGGTACGCCGAGAGCTCGTGCTCGGCAGCGGCGAGCCGGGCGAGCATCGACTCGTCGTCACCGGTTCCGGTCTGGGTCTGCCACAGGACCGCCAGGTCCGGCAGCGGGGGGGTCCCGTTCGGGTCGTCGAACATCTGCAGGGCGAGCCTCCGACTCGACCCCCGGTGGTGGGGGGGGACCCAGCGGGGGGGCCCGAGGGGGGGCGCGTGGCCCCCCCCGAGGTGGAGGCCGGGCGGCCGGGTTGGCCGCCCCTA
>JAJAYQ010000047.1 GCA_026786145.1 Spirochaetaceae bacterium
CCACTTGCGTGGCTGACCCGTCCTCTTAACCTTCCAGCACCGGGCAGGAGTCAGTCCGTATACATCGTCTTACAACTTCGCACGGACCTGTGTTTTTAGTAAACAGTCGCTTGGGCCTGGTCTCTGCGGCCCTTCACGCTTCCCCAGCAAGTGGGTACACGCTCCGGGCCCCCCTTCTCCCGAAGTTACGGGGGCATTTTGCCGAGTTCCTTAACCATGGTTCACTCGATCGCCTTAGTATTCTCTACCTGATCACCTGAGTCGGTTTGGGGTACGGGCGGCGTATAGCTCGCTAGAGGTTTTTCTCGACAGCATAGGATTACCCACTTCCCCCATACGGGGTCCCCATCACACCTCAGGAACGACATCAAAGTCAGAGAAACGGATTTACCTATCTCTCTCCCTACATGCTTGGCCGCAGACTACCATCGCTGCGGTTGGGCTACCTTCCTGCGTCACCCCATCGCTTGACTACTACCGGTTCGGGTCCCACGCTACGCTCACCCGCCTCGGGCCCGAAGGCCTCCAGTCAGATGAGTTTCAGATGGTTAGCATCACCGGGCTCGTCATGGGCGCTACTTTACCGGTACGGGAATATCAACCCGTTGTCCATCGACTACGCCTGTCGGCCTCGCCTTAGGTCCCGACTTACCCAGGGCAGATTAGCTTGACCCTGGAACCCTTGATCATTCGGCGGAAGAGTTTCTCGCTCTTCATTCGCTACTCATGCCTGCATTCTCACTCGTGTCGCATCCACAACTGGATCACTCCGCTGCTTCACCCGCGACACGACGCTCCCCTACCCATCCACACACCTGAACCAACCAGCCACAAGGACTGACGGCTTGGCGTCTCCCCACAAAGGGGGGCATGAATGCCATAGCTTCGGCGGATGACTTGAGCCCCGCTACATTGTCGGCGCGGAATCACTTGACCAGTGAGCTATTACGCACTCTTTCAAGGGTGGCTGCTTCCAAGCCAACCTCCTGGTTGTCACTGCGACTCCACATCCTTTTCCACTTAGTCACCGCTTAGGGGCCTTAGCTGATGGTCTGGGCTGTTTCCCTCTCGACAATGGAGCTTATCCCCCACTGTCTCACTGCCGCGCTCTCACTTACCGGCATTCGGAGTTTGGCTAACGTCAGTAACCTTGTAGGGCCCATTAGCTATCCAGTGCTCTACCTCCGGCAAGAAACACGCGACGCTGCACCTAAATGCATTTCGGGGAGAACCAGCTATCACGGAGTTTGATTGGCCTTTCACCCCTACCCACAGCTCATCCCCCAGGTTTTCAACCCTGGTGGGTTCGGGCCTCCACGCGGTCTTACCCGCGCTTCACCCTGGCCATGGGTAGATCACTCCGCTTCGGGTCTAGAACACGCGACTCAATCGCCCTATTCGGACTCGCTTTCGCTACGGCTTCCCCTCGACGGGTTAACCTCGCCACGCATCACTAACTCGCAGGCTCATTCTTCAAAAGGCACGCAGTCACGGCCGCCGAGCAAGCTCGACGACGACGCTCCCACGGCTTGTAGGCACACGGTTTCAGGTACTATTTCACTCCCCTCCCGGGGTACTTTTCACCTTTCCCTCACGGTACTTGTCCGCTATCGGTCACCAGGGAGTATTTAGGCTTAG
>JAJAYQ010000048.1 GCA_026786145.1 Spirochaetaceae bacterium
ACCGGAAGCGGCCTGCTGGTGGTGCAGGGCCAGATCACGCCCGTCCAGATCGCGCACACTGTCATCTGATGTGCCGGCTCCCGAAGGTGAGGAGCTGGCGCCTCAACAGGGAAGGGGTGGGGCGCAGCCTGCGCGCCCCACCCCTTCGAACTCTGGCCTGTGATGACGGACGCGGGAAAGGCCCGGGAAACCGTCGTGACCCCGTCAGTGGTGGACTCGGTCGCCTTCTTGTTGTCGTGGTGCCGACGAAGTAGCCGCAGGCGACGAGAGTGGTCGGGCTCGTGACCTGCTCCCCCGGCGCGACCGCGTACGCCGGACCTGGCATAGCCACTGCTGCCACGGCAACCGCGGCAACCGCGGCAACCGCGGCAACCGCGGCAAAGAACGATGAGACGCTTCACGCATACTCCTCAGTCAGTTTTCCCTCTGTCGTCCTCGACTGAAGGACGGCAGAACGGCCTTTGGGGACGACGACTCATCGGCCCCCCTTTCCGCTCCCGAAGATGGCATCAGGCACGTCTCGGACGTAACCCCGCAAAATGACCACTCGTGGGTAGCTGCCTGGTTCAACAGAGCGTCACGGGTTACTCATTCGCCGTTGTAGGCGCTGTGACCGAAGCGCTGAGGCACCCCCACAATGGCGAGGTGACGACTGGTGACACCGACGGCCTGACGATCCGGCCCGCCACTCCCGACGACGTCCCGGAGATCGTGGCGATGATCCGCGAGCTCGCGGAGTACGAACGAGCGCTGCACGAGGTCATCGCCACTGAGGAGCACCTGGAGCGGACGCTCTTCGCCGACGTACCCGCCGTGTTCGGCCATGTCGCGGTGGCCGCGGACGGTCGCGTCGCCGGGATGGCGGTGTGGTTCCTCAACTACTCGACCTGGCTGGGCTCGCACAACCTCTACCTCGAGGACCTCTTCGTCCGTCCGGACCACCGGGGCAGCGGGGTCGGGCGCCGGCTGCTCCAGACACTGGCGGCCATCTGCCTCGAGCGCGGCTACGAACGCCTCGAGTGGGGGGTGCTCGACTGGAACGAGAGCGCCAGGGGCTTCTACTCCTCCATCGGCGCCGAGGCGCTGACCGAGTGGATCCCCTACCGGGTCAGCGGCCAGGCCCTGGCCCGACTCGCGGAGCACGGCTGAGCGTGGGTTCGGTAGCGGCTCGGTCGACCCGACGAGGTACGGTGCGGGCTGCGGGATCGGGCCTGGACGGGACAGGTCAGGGGCGGCGTCGACAGCAACGTCAGAATCGGGAGGCAGCACGGTGAGCGAACGCGTCGTCACCGACTCGGGCAGCGACTCGCTCCCGATGGTCGGCGAGGAGACGGACGGCGAGATCGAGGACGCCGTCGAGATCCGGCTCCCGGCCGACTCGGCCTACCTGTCCGTGCTGCGCACCGCCACCGCCGGGCTCGCCGCCCGCCTCGACTTCACCCTCGACGAGATCGAGGACCTGCGCATCGCCGTCGACGAGGCCTGCGCGATGCTGCTCCCGCACGCCATCGTCGGCGCCCAGCTGACCTGTCGGTTCCACCTCGACCCCGCGACGCTCGAGGTCACCGTGACGATCCCGACCACCGACGGCGCCCTGCCCGAGCGCGACACGTTCTCCTGGACGGTGCTCTCCGCGCTCGCCGGCGAGGTCGACACCGGGCTCGGCGAGGACCGCCGGGTCTGGATCCGCCTGCGCAAGCGCCGTGGCTCAGCGGGACCGGCATGACCCCGGCGACCGAACCGAGCGCGCGGGAGACGAGGGACGGCGGCCCGGAGGTCCCCGAGGCGCGCCATCCCATGTCGGGCGAGGACACCCAGCAGCCCATAGACGCCGAGGCTGAGACCACCGAGGCAAAGTCCGCCGAGGCCGACGACACCGAGGACATCGCTCCCCCGCCGACCCGCCTGTCCGTCGACCGCGGGCGCACCCGGGCCCTCTTTCACGAGCTGCAGAGCTACCCCGAGGGGGACGACCGTCGCCAGCGGGCCCGCGACTCCCTCGTCGAGCAGCACCTGGCGCTGGTCGAGCACCTCGCCCGGCGCTTCCGCAACCGCGGTGAGCCCTACGACGACCTCGTCCAGGTCGCGACCATCGGCCTGATCAAGTCCGTTGACCGGTTCGACCTCGAGCGCGGCGTCGAGTTCTCGACCTACGCGACCCCCACGATCGTCGGGGAGATCAAGCGGCATTTCCGCGACAAGGGCTGGGCCGTCCGCGTCCCCCGGCGCCTGCAGGAGCTGCGGCTCTCGCTCGCCTCCGCCACCGGCGAGCTCTCCCAGCGGCAGGGCCGGGCGCCCACGGTCGCCGAGCTCGCGGTCCACCTCAAGATCAGCGAGGAGGAGGTGCTCGAGGGCCTCGAGTCGGCCAACGCCTACAGCACCCTGTCCCTCGACGCCGGTGACTCCGGCAGCGGCGACGAGCCGATGCCGGTGTCCGAGACGCTCGGCGTCGAGGACGAGGGCCTCGTCGGCGTGGAGTACCGCGAGTCGCTCAAGCCGATGCTCGAGCGACTGCCACAGCGCGAAAAGAAGATCCTGATGCTGCGCTTCTTCAAGAACTTGACGCAGTCCGAGATCGCGGCCGAGATCGGCATCTCGCAGATGCACGTGTCCCGCCTGCTCGCCCGCACCCTGGCCCAACTGCGCGAAGGACTCCTCGTCGACGAGTGACCCCCGGAGTGAACCCCCGGAGTGAACCCCCGGAGTGAACTCAGTCCTCCAGCGCGGCGTCGGTGGCGGGAGCGAACAACAAGGCGAGTACGACGAGTCCGCCCAGCACCAGCGGCAGCCCGACGTACCACCGTCCTCCCCGCACGAGATCGAACGCGACCGGCAGCACGAGCAGGTTGACCACCACGGCCGGCGCCCGCGCCCAGCGCCGACCGGCCGCCAGCCCGCGGGCGACCAGCGCGATCCCCACCGCCACCACCAGCGCGAGCAACGCGGCCACCAGCGCCCGGGTCCGGTCGTCGGGTGTCGCGACGAACACCTCAACCACGAAGAACACCGCGGCGCCCAGCAGACCGACCGCCTCCAGCGCGACCAGCGCCGCGCAGGCGCGCAACGAGCTTCCAGGACGGGCCACGCGCGGACCCTACCCGCAGCTAAGATCGCCCCTCATGAGGGCACTGCTGGTGGTCAACCCGGTCGCCACCTCGACCTCGCAGCGCACCCGTGAGGTCCTCGCCAGCGCCCTGGAGAGCGACCTCAAGCTCGAGGTCTCCCACACCAACGGGCGCGGCCACGGGACCGAGCTCGCTCACCAGGCCCGCCTCGACGGCATCGAGCTCGTCGTCGCGCTCGGGGGTGATGGCACGGTCAACGAGGTCGTCAACGGCCTGTTGTCCGCGGGACCGGGCGACGACGTGCCAGCACTGGGGGTCGTTCCTGGCGGAGGGACCAACGTCTTCGCCCGGGCGCTCGGCCTGCCCCGCGACCCGGTCGAGGCCACCGGCGCGCTGCTGGCCGCGATCCGCGCGGGCCGCCGCCGCAGCATCGGCCTCGGCGCAGCCGGTGACCGCTGGTTCACCTTCAACGCCGGCATGGGCTTGGACGCCGAGGTCGTGGCCCGCGTCGACCGGCGCCGGCGCAAGGTGGGCCGGGAGCGGCACCCGACCAGCGGCGACTACGTCCGGGCCGCGGCCGTCGAGTTCTACGCCGGCACCAGGCGCCGCCACCCCGCCCTGACCGTGCACCGGCCGGGGGCCGAGCCCCTCGAGGGCGTGCACATGGCGAACGTGGCCAACACCGCCCCCTGGACCTACTGGGGCGAGCGTCCCCTGCTCACCTCACCGGAGGCCAGCTTCGACAGGGGCCTGGACCTCTACGCGCTCACCCGCCTGCGCACGGCCGGCACCCTCGTGGAGGTTCAGCGGCTGCTGCGGGGCCGCACCAGCGAGCGGGCGGGGCAAGTCCATCGGGAGCACGACCTGGCCGAGCTGACGCTGCGGGCGTCCCGGCCGGTGGCCGCCCAGGTCGACGGGGAGGCGCTGGGCGAGACCGACAAGCTGGTCCTGCGCTCGGTGCCCGACGCGCTGCGAGTGCTCGTCTGAACATCCCGGCTGCACGCCCGCCCGGCGGCCTGTGACCAACGCCACCCGGCCGAGGAGTGAAAATATCGCTGTGGAGCCTTGTAACTAGTCACTTAGTTTGGAAGGCTTACAAGCAAGGTTGAGTTGGGCTGTAGAGGGGTACAGCCTGCCGAGATCTCCCCACGGGCGGAAAACGGGCCTATAAAATGGCTTGGCTTCGACCGCTGACAGGCTCGTGAACGGTTTCACAAGCACCATGTGACCGATATCTGCACCATCGTCCCCCGCAAGCAGAGGAGCACCACGCATGGACTGGCGGCACCGCGCAGCCTGCCGTGACGAAGATCCGGAGCTGTTCTTCCCGATCGGCAACACCGGTCCGGCCCTCCTGCAGATCGAGGAGGCCCGGGAGGTCTGTCGACGTTGCGAGGTTGTGGACCAATGCCTGCAGTGGGCCCTCGAGTCCGGACAGGACGCCGGCGTCTGGGGCGCCATGAGCGAAGACGAGCGTCGTGCGCTCAAGCGCCGCACCGCTCGCAACCGGGCCCGCACCGCCTGACATCAACTGACATCGACTGACAGGTGACGCCGCACCGGCGTCCCGGCCCGGCCCCCCCCGCTGATGGGGGGGGGCGCCGCGCGGGAGCGGCGGGGGGCGGGGGCGCGGGCGGGGGCGGGGGGGGGGGGTTTTAACAAATACCACCCCCCCCCCCAATATAAACAAAATGGGTTGGCGGGGTTGGGGTGTTAAAAAAAAAGTGGTGGGGGG
>JAJAYQ010000049.1 GCA_026786145.1 Spirochaetaceae bacterium
GCCGCCCGGGGGGGGGGGGGGGGGGGGGGGGGGGGGGGGGGCCCCCCCCCCCCGCCGGGGGGGGGGGGGGGGGGGGGGGGGGGGCCCGCCGGGGCCCCCCCCCCCCCACCGTAGGGGTCTAGCTGGACTTGCGCAGAAGGATCAGCCCCAAGCGTTGTCCAAGCCGAACTGCGGGTCCTTGCTCTCGACACCCTCGATCGGCTCGTTGGCGATGAGCGTCACGCCGGTGTTGAAGAAGTCGAGCCCCGGGCTGTTCTCCGGCTTCGTCCCCGACTTGACGATCTCGATGATGGCCGCGACACCGAGGGACACCATCTTGGCCGGGTACTGCTGCGACGTGGCGGCGATCGTGCCGTTCTGCACGGCCTCGACACCGGCCCGTCCACCGTCGACCGAGACGATGATCACGCCTTCCTTGCCGGCAGCCTTGAGTGCTGCCGCGGCGCCGGCTGCTGTCGGCTCGTTGATCGTGTAGACGACGTTGATGTCGGGGTTCTTGGACAGGAGGGTCTCCATGCCCGCGAGGCCGCCTTCCTCGTTGGCGCCCGTCGCCACGTTGCCGACGATCTCGTAGTCGCCACCGGAGTACTTGCCCGTCTTGGGCTCGTCGCCGAGCGTCTTCGGGTCGCCGATGTCCTCGAGGCCCATGCCCTCGAGGAAGCCCTGGTCGCGGTTGTAGTCGACCGAGACGACCTTGTCGTCGAAGATGTCGAGCAGGGCGATGATCGCCTTCTCCCCGCCGAGCTTGGCGGCGGCGTACTGACCGATCAGTTTGCCAGCCTCACGGTTGTCGGTCGCGAAGGTGATGTCGACGGCGTCCGGCGGGTCGGTCGGGGTGTCGAGCGCGATCACGAACAGACCGGCCTCACGAGCCTTCGCGATGGCGTCGTTGACCCCGGTCGACATGGGGGTGATGAGGATGCCCTTCTGCTGTGCCGTGATGGCGTTCTCGATGGCATCGATCTGTCCCTGGTCGTCGCCCTCTTCCTTGCCCGAGGCGATGGTGATGTCGATCCCCTCGTCGGCGGCCGCCTTCTTGGCGCCTTCCTGCATGGCGACGAAGAACGGGTTGGTCGAGTCCTTGGTGATCAGCGAGATGGCGATCTTCTCGTCGCCCCCGCCTCCGGAGCTCCCGGTGCCCGAGGTGTCCCCCGAGTCGCTGCCACCGCACGCGGAGAGTGCCATCAGAGCGGCCACTCCCACGCCGAGAATCCTGAGCGAGCGGGCTCTGGAACTGCCCCTTGTGCTACGAACCATCTCAATTGTCCTTTACGTTGGGAGTTGTCGTCGGACTGCTTGACAACGTTGTCGTCGCAGTTGTAGCCCTGTCCTTACACACACGTCAAGGGTTTGTTGCCTCCAGGGACATCGTGATGACAACGTTATCGAAACCAGCGTTGCCGACTCCGCGCGCGACGATGCGCGACGTGGCCGCCCTGGCCGGCGTCAGCGTGAAGACGGTGTCGCGCGTGGTCAACGACGAGCCGGGAGTCTCCCCCGCGATGACCGGCAAGGTGCGACTGGCAGCGGAACACCTGGCCTTCCAGCTCAACCTGGGGGCCCGCAGCCTGCGCCGTGCGGACGGCCGGACGGCCACCATCGGCCTGATCCTGGAGGACGTGGCCAACCCGTACTCCTCGGCGTTGCACCGCGCCGTGGAGGACGTCGCGCGGGGGCGGGGCGTGGTCGTCCTCGCCGGCAGCCTGGACGAGGACCCGGCGCGCGAGCGGGAGCTCGTCACGGCGTTCATCGCCCGTCGCGTCGATGGGCTGATCATGATGCCCACGGGTATCGACCACAGCTATCTGGTGACCGAGCGGCGGGCGGGAACTCCCCTGATGTTCGTGGACCGGACACCGGGACGACTCGATGCCGACGTGGTGCTCACCGACAACCGCAAGGGCGCCGAGACCGGCGTCGCCCACCTCGTCGCGGCAGGGCACCGGAGCATCGGGTTCTTGGGCGACCGCGCCCGCATCGCCACCGCCCAGGAGCGCTATGCGGGCTACGTCGACGCGCTGACCGTCGCCGGAATCCCGGTGTCTCACCACCATGTGGTGCACGACGCGACGACCGTGGAGATCGCTGCGAAGGCAGCGGCGGACATGCTCACCGGCGCCGACCCGCCCACGGCGTTGTTCACGGCTCAGAACCTCGTGACGATCGGCGCCCTGATGGCGCTTCGGCGCCTCGGCCTGCAGCAGGAGGTCGCCCTCGTGGGCTTCGACGACTTCCTGCTCGCCGACCTGATGGACCCGCCCGTCACCGTGGTCGCGCAGGACCCGCACACCATCGGTCGGTGGGCGGCCGAGCGGCTCTTCCGCCGCAGCGACGGTGACTCCTCGGCCTTCAGCACCCAGATCGTGCCCAGCCGGCTGATCGCGCGGGGATCAGGCGAGATCCCACCGCGGGGATAGGACGCCCGCCGCGACACCCGCCATCTCGGCCGCACCGATCGCCCCCGGTTCGGCCAGCTCCTGGCTCACGAACGACCCGTACTGTCGCTCCTTGACCGCCCGCACCATCGGGTTGTGCAACCAGCCGCCGGCGACGACCGCCTCCCGGTGAGGACCCACCTCGGCGGCCATGGCGAGCAGGACCCGCTGGCCCGCGGCCGAGATGTCCTCGACGGCGACCTTCCAGACCAGGGCAGGGTCGGCCTCGTCGTCCACGTCGTGCAGCGTCAGGCCGTGGTACGTCGCGGTCGCGTGCATCGCGGTGGTGCTCCGGTCGCTGGTCAGGGCGAGACGCCCGAGCTCGATGCGCTGGGCGGGGGTGGGCGCTCCGACCATCGCCCCGACCCGCTCGAGGGAGATGCCCGTCGGGAGGCCGGCGAGCAGGCACAGGTGGTCGGGCACGACCCCCCAGCCCGTGGTGATGTTCCGGTCGGCAAGCCGATGTACCGCCGCCGGCTCCAGCGGTGCGCGGACCGTCCGGAGCAGGGCCTCGGCGGTGCCCAACGAGTCGAACAGGATCCCGTCGACCGCCGCACCGAGCGCGTACGCGGCGGTCTGGTGGTCGTGTCCTGCCACGGTCAGGATCGCTCCCCGCAGCTCCTCCGGTCCGTCGGCGCGGGCCCGGCCCACGGGCTGGCCGGCAGCGACGATCTCCCCGAGGAACGACGGCCCGGCGTCGAGCAGTGCCAGGGCCTCGGCCCACGGCGATCTGGCGGGTACGTCGAACAGGCCGGTGCGGCTCACCAACGAGAGCTCGTTGACCTGATCGCCCCCGAGGGCGTGCACGACCCACTCGGGCAAGGACAGGAACCGAACCGCCGATCGAGCCGCCGGGACGTGCTGCCGCAGCCAGAGCAGCTTCGGCAGGCTGGACACCGCATCCACCCGTCGTCCGGCCGTCCTGCGGTAGACGTCCTCGCCGAGCTGTTCCCGAACGGCGTCGCAGTCGCCCCGGGGGTCGTGCCAGGCCAAGGCAGGTGCCAGCGGCGATCCGTGGCGGTCGAGCAGGACGCCGGTCTCCGACATCCCGGTGACGCCGATGGCCATCGCGCGTCCGCCGGCCGCTCGGGTGGCTCCCACCGCCGCCTCGATGCTTGCCGCGGCCAGCGCACCGGGATCGACCTCCGCTGTCGCGCCCTCGTGGCGCCAGGGTGTGGCGACAGCGTGCTCACCGAGGACCCGACGTTCGCTGTCGACCGCGACGGCCTTGACCCGCGTCGTCCCGACGTCCACCCCTACCAGGAGGTTCTGGACGGCGCCGCTCACCGGCCGTCCGTCATGGGGCACCCGCAGCGGCCTCGGGCAGGGGCGGGCGACAGACCACGACGTCGACCCCGTCGACCACCCACCCGCCGGCCGACCACGGCACCACGAACGCCGAGCCGCGACCCACCTCCAGAACCGCGCCGCTCTCGGTCGTCACGTCCCCCGCGCCGGACAGGACGAGTGCCACGGCGAAGCCGGCGTCGACCCGCCCCGTTCCCGGCACCAGGTCGGCGCGGAAGTAGCCGTCCGCCCGGTCGCTGAGCAGACTGCGCGCCTCACCGCCGGTAAGTCCCGTCGCCCGGACGAGGGCATCGACGTCAGCAACGGGCTCGTAGCGCAGCGCGTCCAGGACGGTGGGGAAACCGAGGCCCAGGTGGCCGTCGAGTTCGCCGTCGACAGCGAAGCCTTCCCACTCCAGCAACGCCGAGAGGTCGGTGGGCTCCTGGAGCTCCAGCACGAACACACCGGCGTCGATCGCATGCGGTACGCCGGCCGGCACGAGGATCGTGTCCCCCGGTCGGACCGCCTGGCGGTGCAGGGACCGAAGCAGCGACACCGCGTCGCGGCGGGTCACCATGTCCAGGACCTGGGCCTTGGTCATGGCCTCGGCAAAGCCGAGCCCGACGCCGCCCCCGTCCGGGGCCTCGAGCACGATCCACGCCTCTGTCTTGCCGTGGTCGAGCGCCAGATGCCGCCGGGCGAACGCCTTGTCGGGATGGAAGTGGACCGGCAGCCGCTGGTCCGGGTCGAGCAGCTTCACGAGGATCTCGGTGCTCTCCCCGAACGCAGCGACATGCTCCGGACCCAGCCAGGCCAGCGGGTCGGCCGCTACGGCATCCCGCAACAGCGTGCCGTCGGGGAGCACCGAGAGCCCGGACACCTGCTCGCCGGCGCGGGTGACCGTCGAGCCGATCCACTCCTCGGGCCGCATGGGTCCGCCCGGGCCGCCCCGGAGAGCGCCGATCCGGTCGCCACCCCGGTAGAAGTGAGGGAACTGGTTCGGCGGCAGCAGAATCGGTGTGCTGGTATGACTCATCACGGCCCAACGGTAGGGGACCCGGCAGAGAGGGACGACGTGTCCGACGTCAGCATCCGCATGTCACGTCTGTTCGACCACCGGTCGGGGCGGTGCCTCGACGTGGCAGTGGACCACGGCTTCTTCGGGGAGGCGTCGTTCCTCACCGGGATCGAGGACCTCGGTGCGGCGGTCCGTACCTTGGCCGCAGCGGGCCCCGACGCGATCCAGCTCTCGCAGGGGCAGGCGCGGCTGCTCCAGCAGCTGCCGGACCGCGACCGGCCAGCCCTCGTCCTTCGCTCGGACATCGCCAACGTCTATGGGGCCCCGCTGCCCGACCGGCTCTTCAGCCGACTCATCCCCGAGCCGGGCCTGACGGCCGTACGGCTGGACGCGGTGTGCGTCGTGGTGAACCTCTTCGACCTTCCCGGTCGGCCGGAGGTGCGCGAGGACTGCATCCGCAACGTCCTGACGGCCAAGGCCGACTGCGAGCGCTACGGCATCCCCCTGATGGTCGAGCCGCTGGTCATGAAGGGCGCGGGGGGCGCGACGGATGCGAGCGCCGGTGGCTACACCTCGGACGGGACGACGACTTCTGTAGTCCCCCTGGTTCGCCAGGCCGTCGAGCTCGGGGCCGACATCATCAAGGCCGACCCGACCGATGACGTCGGCGACTACCACCTCGTGGTGCAGGCGGCGGGGAGCGTCCCGGTTCTCGTCCGTGGCGGCGGGCGGGTGACCGACGAGCAGCTCTTCGACCGTACGGCCGCCGTGCTCGAGCAGGGTGCAGCCGGGATCGTCTACGGCCGCAATGTGATCCAGCACCCGGACCCGGCCGGGCTGACCCGTGCGCTGATGGCAATGCTGCACGTGTCGGCGACGTCGGCGGACGCGCTCGCGCTGGTCCGCGGATGACCGGCCAACCGGTCCGCATCGGGGTCGTGGGCGGCGGCCTTATGGGCAAGGAGCTGCTCGCACTGACCCGGCGCTGGGACGCCCTGGTCGACCATCCCTCGCGACCCGAGGTCGTCGCGTTGGCGGACCCCTCGCCGGGCGTACAGCAGTGGTGGCGGCAGGCAGGAGTCGCGACCGTCACCGACGACTACCGCCTCCTGCTCGACGACCCGGGCATCGACGTCCTCTACCTCGCCGTTCCGCACGACGTTCACGAACGGCTCTACCTCGACGCCGTGTCGGCGCGGAAGGACTTCCTCGGCGAGAAGCCGTTCGGGATCGACCTCGGCGCGGCGACCCGCATCGTGGCGGCGATCGACGACTCCGACTGCTTCGTGCGGGTGTCCAGCGAGCTGCCGTTCTTCCCCGGTGCGCAGCGAGCTGCCGGCCTGGTGCGGGACGGCGTGCTCGGCGAGGTGCTCGAGGTGCGGTCGGGTCTGCTGCACTCTTCCGACCTCGACCGGGACAAGCCGGGAAACTGGAAGCGTCGCAAGGCGACCTGCGGGGAGATCGGCGTGATGGGCGACCTCGGCATGCACGCCGCCCATCTGCCGTTGCGGCTGGGGTGGATGCCGCGGACCGTGTACGCCCTGCTCGACGACGTCGTGCGCACCCGGCCCGGGGCTGACGGCGCCCCAGTCCCGTGCGACACCTGGGACAACGCCGTGCTCGCGCTGACCGTCGACGTTCCGGACCGCCGTTTCCCCATGCTGTGGGAGACCAAGCGGATCGCTCCCGGCCAGAGCAACACGTGGTTCTTCGAGGCCTACGGCATGGACGGCGGCGTCCGCTTCTCCACCCGCAGCCCGCAGACGTTGCAGCGTTTCGGCATGGTCGACGGCGAACAGGCCTGGTCGGAGGTGCAGCCCGGTCACCGCAGTGTGTGGCCCACGGTGACGGGGGCCATCTTCGAGTTCGGCTTCCCCGACGCCCTGCTGCAGATGTGGGCGGTTTTCCTCGGCGAGCGCGCGGGCCGGCTCGAGGGCGGGTTCGGCACCGCCACGCCGCACGAGGCTCTAGCCTCGCACCGCGTCTTCGCTGCGGCCCTGCGCTCGCACGACACCGGGACGGCCGTCGAGCTCCCGGCCTGAGCCTCAGACGACGCCGGCAGCCTTCATGTCGCGGCGCAGCTCGGGCGGCAGGGCGAACAGCAGGCTCTCCTCGGCGGACACGACCTCCTGCACATCGGCGTAACCGCGCTCGGCCAGCCACTCCAGCACGCCGCGGACGAGGATCTCGGGCACCGACGCACCGCTGGTGACACCGACGGTGCTCACCCCCTCGAGCCACGCCTCTTCGAGCTCGGCAGCCTTGTCGACCAGGTGGCCGGCGGGCGCACCGCACTCGAGAGCCACCTCGACGAGGCGCACGGAGTTCGAGGAGTTGGTCGACCCCACCACGATCACCAGGTCGCTCTGCGCGGCGATCTCCTTCACCGCCACCTGGCGGTTCTGCGTCGCATAGCAGATGTCGTCGCTGGGCGGGTCCATCAAGGCCGGGAACTTCTCCCGCAGCCGTCGTACCGTCTCCAGCGTCTCGTCCACCGACAGCGTGGTCTGCGAGAGCCAGGCCACCTTCTCCGGGTCGCGGACCTGCACGTCCTCGACTCCCGTGGGGCCGTCGACGAGCTGGATGTTGGCGGGCGCCTGTCCCGCCGTACCGACCACCTCCTCGTGACCCTCGTGGCCGATCAGCAGGATGTCGAAGTCGTCAGCGGCGAACCGGCGGGCCTCGTGGTGGACCTTGGTCACCAGAGGACAGGTCGCGTCGATGGTCTTGAGCTGGCGGGCTGCGGCCTGTTCGTGGACGACCGGAGCGACGCCGTGGGCCGAGAGGACCACCGTCGCGCCCTCGGGCACCTCGTCGTTCTCCTCGACGAAGACAGCGCCCAGGCCCTCGAGCGTCTCCACGACGTGCTTGTTGTGCACGATCTGCTTGCGGACGTAGACCGGCGCGCCGTAGGTCTGCAACGCCTTCTCGACGGAGATGACCGCCCGGTCAACCCCTGCGCAGTAGCCGCGCGGGGCAGCCAGCAGGACGCGTTTCGCGGTGTCGGGCATACCTCCATGATAGGTCGCCGCAGAGGTCGCGGCCGACGCGGCGGATAGCCTGCCCGCCGTGACGATGCAGACCTCGGCCGAGCAGCCCGTGCCCGTACGCCGGGTCAGCCAGCTCATGACGGAGTGGGTCGGGCGCCTCGGCTTCGTCTGGGTGGAGGGCCAGGTCGCCCAGCTCACCCGCCGTCCGGGTCAGCGCACCGCCTTCCTCACCCTTCGCGACACCAGCGCTGACATGTCACTTCCCGTCACCTGCTCGGTCGCCCTGCTCGACGGCCCGGCGGCGGGGATCGCGGAGGGCGCGCACGTCGTCGTGCACGCCCGACCCCAGCTCTACGCCGCGCGCGGGACCCTGTCGCTCGCAGCCGACCAGATCCGCCAGGTGGGGGTGGGCGAGCTGCTCGCGCAGCTCGAACGGCTGCGTGGGGTCCTGGCGGCCGAAGGGGTCTTCGCCGCCGACCGCAAGCGGCCCCTGCCGTTCCTGCCGCGGGTGGTGGGGGTTGTGTGCGGGCGCGCGTCGGCCGCGGAGAAGGACGTGCTCGAGAACGGCCGGCGGCGCTGGCCGGCGGTGCGGTTCCGCGTCGAGGAGGTCGCCGTCCAGGGCCCCAACGCCGTGACCGAGGTGAACGCGGCGATCGCGCGGCTCGACGCCGACCCCGAGGTGGACGTGATCGTCGTCACCCGTGGCGGCGGGTCGCTGGAGGACCTGCTGCCGTTCTCCAACGAGGCGATGGTGCGCGCCGTCGCAGCGTGCCTCACCCCGGTGGTGAGTGCCATCGGTCACGAGGCCGACACCCCGCTGCTCGACCTGGTCGCCGACGTGCGCGCGTCGACGCCGACCGACGCCGCGAAGAAAGTGGTCCCCGACGTCGTGGAGGAGTCCGAGCGGGTCGTCGCGCTGCGACGTCGCAACCTCGGCGCGGTGCGGGCGCTGCTCGACCGCGAAGCGACGTCACTGCGGGCGGTGCGCAGCCGGCCCTGCCTGGCCGACCCTCTGAGCATGCTCGAGCCCCGTGCGAGCGAGGTGGCCGCGCTCCGCCAACGCGCGCGCCGCGTGCTCGGCTCCTCGCTGGACCGGGCCGGGGACAACCTCGCGCACACCCGTGCCCGGGTGACCGCGCTGTCGCCGGCGGCGACGCTGGACCGCGGCTACGCGGTGCTGCAGGACGGTTCCGGGTACGTCGTACGCCGGGCCGGCGACGTCTCGGGCGGCGATCTGCTGCGCGCCCGTCTCGCGGAGGGTGAGCTCGCGGTGCGGGTCGCGGAGCAGCCCGGCGCCGTAAGGTGACCGCCGTGCCCGACCAGCCCGTGCCCGATGCGACCACCCCCAGCTACGAGCAGGCGCGCGAGGAGCTCGTCGAGGTCGTCCGCCGGCTCGAGACCGGCGGGGTGACCCTCGAGGAATCGTTGACCCTCTGGGAGCGGGGCGAGGCCCTGGCCGCTATCTGCCAGCAGTGGCTCGACGGGGCTCGGGCCCGGCTGGACGCGGCACTCGCCGGCGACGGTGACGCTGCCTCCGGTGGCAACCGGGTCTAGCGCCTCCAGGGCATGGCCCCGATCACGACGGTGGCATCGTGCTCGTCGCAGCGGACCACCCGCGGCACCAGCCCGCTGCGGGAGAACGCCTCTACGGTCTCCCTCGCCTGCTGCTCACTCGTCTCGACGAGCAGGTGGCCGCCCGGTGCCATCCACTGCGGCGCTCCGGCTGCTATCCGCCGAAGGACGTCGAGCCCGTCGCGGCCACCGTCGAGAGCCGCTCGTGCCTCGTGGACCCTGGCCTCCGGGGGGAGCAGCCCGATCTCCTGGGTGGGGACGTACGGGGCGTTGGCGACCAGGACGTCGATGCGGCCGCGCAACGCCTCGGGCAGTGCGTCGTAGAGGTCGCCCTCGTAGACCTGCCCTCCGGCCGGGACGACGGTGCGGCGGGCGCACCGCACCGCGAGGGGGTCGACGTCGGCGGCATACAGCTCGGCCTGGTCCAGCGCCGCGACCACGGCGACGCCCACCGCGCCCGAGCCGCAGCACAGGTCGAGGACCACGGCGCGTGGTGGAGCCACCGAAGCGGCCTGTCGGACGAGGAGCTCGGTGCGACCGCGTGGGACGAAGACGCCGGGGTCGACCCGTATCCGCAAGCCGGCGAAGTCCACGTAGCCCAGGACGTGCTCGAGGGGCTCACCCGACGCCCGCCGGTCGACCATGGCAACAAGGTCGAGCGGCGTCTGCGCGGCGGTGACCAGCAACCGCGCCTCGTCCTCGGCGAAGACACAACCGGCAGCCCGCAACCTGGTGACGATGTCGGGTGAAACCGGTGGTGGCACGGCCTATGGCCGCAGCAACGACGCGAGCTGCTCCAGGTCCTCCCAGCTCGCGCTGCCCGCGACCACCGTGGTCACCCCGCCGGCGCCGCTGACCAGCGCGCGGTCCTCCGGGTCGCCGTCCTCCAGCCGTCGCCAGGTCGTCCCGGCGATCTCGACGGTGCCGGCCCGCCGTGCGCTGCCGGTGAACTGCTCGACGAACCCGTCACGGCCCCCGTCTGTCTGCTCCACGGCTGCGTAGGCGCCGGACCTGGTCACCAGGCCGAGATGCCAGGTGACCGCTTCGGCTTCCTGCGGCCGGAGGCGCGCGCTGGTGACCTGCCATCCGGCGGGGAGCGGCCGCGGTGCGAGCACGTCGTACGATCCCTGCTCGCGGGCCTGCTCGCGGGCCTGCGCCAGCGCGTCGGCGTAGTCGATGTCGGGGACCACGGGGTCGGGCTGGTCGGCCAGGCTGAAGGCGACGATGACGCCGACCAGCACGAGGACGGCCGCCAGGGAGCGAACCATGTCGCCGGCCGTCTCGCGGCCGCGGGAGCGCTTGCCCGGCGGGACGGTCGGGGACTCGGTCACGTCCCCAGTGTTCCTGACGGGGCGACGGGGGGCAGCCCGGCGGCCCAGATCCGCTCGAAGTGCCCGGCGAGCATGTCGTCGTACAGCTCGTCGTTGAACGTCTTCACGAGGATCTCGTCGTTGACGTAGTTGGCGTCGTAGTTGAGGTTGTGCGATCCGCTGAGGACGACCTTCCGGGGACCCGTCGAGGCACCGTAGCGGGAGTTCACGAGCACGAGCTTGTCGTGAATGTCTCCGGCGAGAAGGGCGATACCGGCGTCCAGCAGGGTGTCGCGGACGGCGGGGCCCAGGAACCCGGCATCGGCCCCGACAAGGACCCGGACCAAGCCACCCTGCTCCGTGATCCGGACGAGCTCGTCGGCCACCGCCGTCCGGCTGTCGGTGAACCGGGCATGCGCCACGGCGACCTCGGTGCCCGGGCCCACGACCACGGACGCCAGCCGTCCGACCCACAGGTCGGTGTCCTGCTCCGGCGAGCAGAACACCTTGGTCTTGCTGGCCGGGCTGCCCATGAACGTGCCGAGTCCGAGGGTGGCGTTGTAGAAGTCGTTGCGGGGAAAGTGGGTCCCTGCCCACATGGGGTCCCACAGCTGCGACCGGTACGCCGCGTAAAGAACGGCGTCGCCGTAGACCACGACGGCGTTGTTGGACTTCTGCATCCCGGACCGGTGGCTGAGGTTCGCCGAGCCCCACCAGGACACGTTGTCGCGCAGGACACCGTCGGGGTCCTTCGTCGCGGAGAACAGGAACAGCTTGGTGTGGAGGTCTGCGTTGGGACCGGTGGCGACCGCGCCGTAGTCGGGAAGCAGGACCCTCGGGTCGTAGGGCCGACCCGACCACCGGTGACCGTCACCCAGGCCGACCGGCCGCTCCCTGGAGAGCGAGGCACCGACCGGGTTGGTCACGTCCCTTCCGTTCTGGACGACTCGGACGATCGTGCCACGGTCGGCGGCGGCCACGAGGGCGTCCCGAAGCGGCTCCACCGTGAGGCGGAAGATGGTGGCCTCGATGGTGGCGCCCGCGGGGGTGTCGTCGATCAGCGCGGTGAGCCGGTCGAGGATCGACGGGTCCTCGCCACCGGGCGGTGGCTGGGCGTACACCGTCTCGAACGACAGGTCCCCCGCCGCGAAGAACGTCACCTCCCGAGGTTAAGGGCGGCGTCGGTCAGGCCGGGTACACAGAGGTCTCGGTCGCCTTGACGGCTGCCCACACCGAGGCCCCCTGCTCGAGCCCGAGCTCGGCCACCGACAGCGCGGTGACGTCGGCAGCCGCATCGATCTCGCCGGTGAGACGGACCCGCACCACGTCGCCGTGCTGCTCGAGCGCGGTCACCCGCGCCGGCCAGGAGTTGCGGGCGCTGCTGTCGGGTCGATGTCGGTGGAGCACCACGGCGGTCGGTGGGAAGGCGACGAGGACGGGGCCGGACGTCGGATGTGCGGTGGACAACGTCGCGCCGGTGTCGAGGGTGACGGTCCCGCCGGCCGCGAGACCGCGATAGAGGTTGAGGCCGACGAGCTGGGCCACGTAGTCCGTGCGCGGGTGTCGTGCGACGTCGGTAGGGGTGCCCTCCTGCACGACGCAGCCGTTCTCCAGGACGACGAGCCTGTCTGCGAGCACGAACGCGTCGAGCGCGTCGTGGGTCACCACGACGGTTGCGCCGTCGAAGTCCGCGAGGTGGCGGCGGAGGTCGGCACGCACCGAGAGCCGGGTACCGGCATCGAGCGCACCCAGCGGCTCGTCCATCAGCAACAGCCGGGGCTCGGAGGCGAGCGCGCGGGCCAGGGCGACCCGTTGGGCCTGGCCGCCGGAGAGCTGGCGCGGCCTTTCCCCGGCGTACTCGGCCAGCCCGACGCGTTCCAGCCACGAGTCGGCACAGCGCCTTGCCTCGGCCCGGTCGCTCCCCCGCGCACGGAGCCCGAACGCGACGTTCTCGCGGGCGCTCAGGTGCGGGAAGAGCAGGTAGTCCTGGAAGACGACACCCACCCGTCGGCGTTCGGGCGCGAGCCGGACCCGCGCCGCCGTGTCCTCGAGCACGACGTCACCGAGTCGCACCCGACCGTCGTCGAGGGGGAGCAGCCCGGCCAGCAGCCGCAGGGCCGTGCTCTTACCGGCGCCGTTGGGGCCGAGCAGCGCGACCACTTCACCTGGCGCGACGGTCAGGATGACGTCGAGTGCGAAGCCTCCCCGGCGTACGCGCAGCTCTGCTTCGAGCCCGGAGTCCCTTGTCGGGATGGGCGCGGCGCCTGTCATCTGGCCGATGTCAGCCACCGGTCCCGCAGACCTGCCAGGACAGCCACCGAGACGACCAGCAGCAGCAGCGAGAGCGCGACCGCCGCGGGCGGGTCCTGCTGCAGGGTGAGGTAGACCTCCACCGGCATCGTGCGGGTGGTGCCCGGGAAGTTACCGGCGAAGGTGATGGTCGCGCCGAACTCGCCGAGGGCACGGGCCCAGCACAGAACGGCTCCCGCAGCGACGCCGGGCGCGACCAACGGAAGCGTCACGCGGCGGAAGGTGTACCAGCGGGATGCGCCGAGGGTCGCCGCGGCCTCGTCGTAGCGGCGGTCCGATCCGCGCAGCGCGCCCTCGACGGCGATGACGAGGAACGGCATGGCCACGAACGCCTCCGCGACGACGACGGCCGCCGTGGTGAAGGGCAGGGTGACGCCGAACACCTCGTCCAGCGGTCGGCCGACGATGCCGCGGCGCCCGAAAGCCGTGAACAGCGCCACACCACCCACCACGGGTGGCAGCACGAGAGGCACCGTGACGACCGCCCGGAGCAGGCCCCGGCCGGGGAAGTGGCCGCGGGCCAGCACAACAGCGAGCGGCACTCCTAGGACGAGGCAGAGGACCGTGGCCAGCGAGGCACACACAAGCGACAGACGCAGGGCATCGAGGGACTCGCGGCGGGTGAGGACCTCGGCCAGCGTCGTCCATGGCGTGCGCACCACGAGTCCGAGGACGGGAAGACCGAGGAAGAGCAAGGCGATCCCTGCCAGCGGCACGAGGGGCGCGGGCAGTCCTGTCGTACGCCGGGCATCCGACGCGCTCCGGCTGGTCGCGTTCATCACGGGACGTCGAAGCCCGCGTCCATGAGGATGCCGCTGCCCTCGGGAGAGAGAACGAGCTCGACGAAGGCCTCGGCGGCCGCGGCGTTCCGAGCGTTCCGGAGGACGGCGATCGGGTAGTCGTTGACGGCTGCGGCCGCCTCGGGGAACTCGATGCCCTCGACCTCGTCGCCGGCGGCGAGCACGTCGGTCCGGTACACGAGGGCCGCGTCAACCTCCCCCAGCGTCACCTTGCCCAAGGTGGCCTTCACGTCCGCCTCGAGGGTGTCGGGTGCGGGCGTGACTCCGGCCGCGCCGAACGCCTTGTCAGCGGCAGCGCCACAAGGCACCTCGGGCGCGCACAGCGCGATGGTGAGGGACTTGCGCGCGAAGTCCTCGAGACCCTTGACCTGCGCCGGGTTGCCGGCCGGCACCACGATCTCGAGGGTGTTGCGGGCGAACGTGACCGGGGCTGCGGCGGCGTCCCCGTTGTCCACGACAAGGCCCATGGTGGCCGGGCTCGCTGAGGCAAAGACGTCGGCGGGGGCACCCTGCTCCACCTGGGTGGCGAGCTCGGAGCTCGCGGCGAAGCTGAACGACACGGTCGAGCCCGGGTGCGCCGCCTCGAAGATGGCACCCAGTTCCGTGAATGACTCGGTCAGCGACGCGGCAGCAAGGACGACCACGGTGCCGGACACATCGGCGCGCGGACCAGGTTCATCGGGCCCACAAGCAGCAAGGGCGAGGACGCCCAACAGGATCGCCGCGCGTTTCACGGACGGTCCGGCGGGATCTCGACGACGACGTTGGTGGACTTCACCGACGCGATGGCCAGGACGCCCGGCTCGAGCCCCAGGTCGTCGGCCGCCTCGCGGCTCATCAGGGAGACGACCCGGAACGGCCCGGCCTGCATCTCGACCTGGGCCATGACCGTGTCGCGGGTGACTTTGGTGACGATGCCGCGCAGCTGGTTGCGTGCCGACTGCCGCGCGCCCGAGGCAACGTCGTGGCCGTCGGCCGCGGCCTGTGCGGCGGCGGCGAGCACGGTGCCCTCGATGCCCTGGCGTCCTGACGGCAGAGTGGTCATCTCGATGCGGCCTGCCTCGGCCCAGCGGCGCAGCGTGTCGGTGCTCACGCCCAGCAGGTCGGCGGCCTGGGTGAGGCGGAACACGGTCATGATCTCGGAGGATAGCCGCACTTGCGGCTGATTGTCCTCTAGTTCGCCGCAGATGCGTCAACGACTGCGGGCTGGCTACGATCGCTGCATGACAGACCAGCCCGACCAGTCCCCCGGTCCGGACCTGTTCGCGACCAGCCCCGAGGCCCCGGACCGCAACCTCGCGCTCGAGCTGGTCCGGGTCACCGAGGCCGCCGCGATGGCCGGTGGTCGCTGGGTCGGCCGGGGCGACAAGAACGGTGCCGACGGTGCCGCCGTGAACGCCATGCGCCGGCTGATCCACACCGTGAGCATGAGCGGGGTCGTCGTCATCGGCGAGGGCGAGAAGGACGAAGCCCCGATGCTCTTCAACGGCGAGCACGTCGGGGACGGCAAAGGCCCCGAGTGCGACGTTGCGGTGGACCCCATCGACGGCACCCGCCTGACGGCTCTCGGCATGGGCAACGCCCTGTCAGTGATGGCGGTCTCGCCGCGCGGCTCGATGTTCGACCCGTCAGCCGTTTTCTATATGGAGAAGCTCGCGACCGGTCCCGATGCCGCGGACGTCGTCGACATCCGCATGCCCGTCGGCGAGAACGTACGAAGGGTGGCGCGCGCCAAGAAGGAATCCCCGTCCGACGTGACCGTCGTGATCCTGGACCGTCCCCGGCACGCCGACATGGTCGAGGAGATCCGGGCCACCGGCGCCCGCATCAAGTTCATCACCGACGGCGACGTTGCGGGAGCGATCATGGCCGCCCGCGAGGGGACCGGCATCGACCTGCTGGTCGGCATCGGGGGCACCCCCGAAGGGATCATCGCCGCCTGCGCACTCAAGACCCTCGGCGGCGTCATCCAGGGCCGGCTCTGGCCCAAGGACGACGACGAGCGGCAGAAGGCGCTCGACGCCGGCCACGACCTCGACCGCGTCCTGTCCACCGACGAGCTGGTGCAGGGCGAGGACGTGTTCTTCGTCGCCACCGGCATCACCGACGGCGAGCTGCTCAAGGGCGTGCGCTACCGCGGCTCCACGGTGCGCACCCACTCCATCGTCACCCGCTCGCGCAGCGGCACGATCCGCATCGTCGAGAGCGAGCACCGCCTCGACAAGCTGCGCGCCTACGCCTCGATCGACTTCGACCACGGCACCTAGCCGCGCGGTGGGAGTCCGGACAGCCGCTCCGCCTCGGTCTTCACGCTGGCGAAGGCCGCCTGGACCGCCGCCTCCCAGGGCGGGGCGACCCGGTCCCCCCACCAATCGCCGAGGCCCCACAGGTCGGTGCCCATCTCGCCGGCGTACTCGAGGCGGGTGCCGGTCCCGGTCTCGGTCAGCACGAACTGCTCGACGACAAAGGGCACGGGCCCGCGTACGAGCCGAAAGCGGATGCGCTCGGGCCGCTCGAAGCGGACTGTCTCGAGGGTGGTCGCCACCAGGCCACCCGACACCGGTGTGCGGTGCGCGGCGAGAACCATGTCGCTCCCGCGTTCGACGACGTCGATCTTGTCGCGCTGGGCCCGCGTCATCCGCCCGAGGTAGGGCTGGGCGATCACGTCGAAGACGACCTCACGCGAGGCCTCGATGTCCACCGGTAGGCAGACGAGCGGGCGTGTGCGCCGACCGACCCCCAGGTCCAGGGTCAGGTCGCCGCGGACGAGCGCGCGGTAGCCGGCGAGCGCGGCGGCGGTGAGGGTGACGGTGCGAAGGATCCCCATGACCCCACCCTGGCACGCCGGTCGGCGCGCAGTGAGATAGGAAGGGTGCATGAGCAAGGACGACAAGGACTACCGGGTCGAGCACGACTCGATGGGGGAGGTCCGGGTCCCGCGGGAGGCCAAGTGGCGGGCGCAGACCCAGCGGGCCGTCGAGAACTTCCCCATCAGTGGCGCCACCCTGGAGCGCTCGCACATCGAGGCGCTGGCGCGGATCAAGTCCGCTGCAGCAACGGTGAACGCGTCGCTCGGGGTGCTCGACCAGAACATCGCCGACGCGATCGTCTCCGCCGCCGAGGAGGTCGCCCGCGGCGACTGGGACGAGCACTTCCCCGTCGACGTGTTCCAGACCGGCTCCGGGACGTCGAGCAACATGAACGCCAACGAGGTGATCGCCACCCTCGCCACTGAGCGCCTGGGCCACGAGGTCCACCCCAACGACCACGTCAACGCGTCACAGTCCTCCAACGACGTGTTCCCGTCCTCGATCCACGTCGCGGCCACCGCTGCCGTCGTACGCGACCTGATCCCTGCGCTCCGTCACCTCGAGGCCGCGCTCTCGCGCAAGGCGGCGGAGTTCGCGCCGGTCGTGAAGTCCGGGCGCACGCACCTGATGGACGCGACGCCGGTGACCCTGGGCCAGGAGTTCGGCGGATACGCCGCGGCAGTGCGCTACGGCATCGAGCGGCTCGAGGCGACGCTGCCGCGGGTGGCCGAGCTGCCGCTGGGGGGTACGGCGGTGGGCACCGGCATCAACACCCCTCCGGGGTTCCCCGCGAAGGTCATCGACGAGGTCGCCAAGGCGACGGGACTGCCGCTGACCGAGGCGCGGGACCACTTCGAGGCGCAGGGGGCGCGGGACGGCCTGGTGGAGCTCTCCGGCCAGCTGCGGACGATCGCAGTGTCGTTGACGAAGGTGTCCAACGACCTGAGGTGGATGGGTTCGGGGCCGCGCACCGGCCTGGCCGAGATCGCGCTGCCCGACCTGCAGCCCGGCTCCTCGATCATGCCGGGCAAGGTCAACCCGGTGATCCCGGAGGCCGTGTGCATGGTGTGCGCGCAGGTGATCGGCAACGACGCCGCCATCGCGTTCGGAGGTGCAGCAGGCTCCTTCGAGCTCAACGTCATGCTGCCGATGCTCGCCCGCAACGTCCTCGAGTCGGTGCGGCTGCTGGCCAACGTCTCCCGGCTCTTCGCCGACCGGTGCATCGACGGGATCACCGCGGACGTCGAGCGGTGCAAGGAGTACGCCGAGTCCTCACCCGCGGTGGTCACGCCGCTCAACCGCTACATCGGCTACGAGGCCGCGGCGAAGGTCGTCAAGCAGTCCCTGTCCGAGCGCAAGACGATCCGGCAGGTCGTATTGGAGAGCGGGTACGTCGAGCGGGGGGACCTCACCGAGCAAGAGCTCGACGAGGCGTTGGACGTCCTGAGCATGACGCGCCCGTGACGGCGATCACCCCGGCGTACTGGGTCCCGGGCCGGGAAGTGCTGCGCCGCTTCCGTCGGCCCGACAGCCTGGCCGAGGGCGTGCAGCCCTGCCGCGTCGTGCGCGACGACAAGGGCGGGCTCGTCCTCTGGCTGGCGCCCGGTACGCCGGTGCTGCGACCTGTTCTCGCCGATGGCCGCGACATCCGCGACGTGCCGCTGTCGCAACGCTTCGACTACTACCGCCACGGCCGCGCCACCCGGCTCGACACCTGGCGGGGTCAGGGAATCCTCGGCATCGCTCCGCCGGACGTCCCGTGGTCGGTGTGGCTGTCCTGGACCGAGGACTGGGACTTCCAAGGGTGGTACGTGAACCTCGAGGCAGTGCAGGAACGCACGAGCGACGAGTCAGCGACGGAGGACCACATCCTCGACCTCATCGTCGCGCCCGACCGCACCGTCGTGTGGAAGGACGAGGACGAGCTGAAGGCCGCCGTCCTCGGGCGACGGTTCGCCGACGAGAAGGCCGAACAGATCCGGGCGGACGGCCGGAACGCGGCGTCAGTGGTCGCCGCGTGGGGGTCACCCTTCTGCGACGGGTGGGAGTCCTGGCGGCCGGACCCTTCCTGGCCGGTCCCGGCCATGCCCGCCGAGCTCGCCGCGCAGGCGGACTACCGCTGACGGGCTGCTACGAGCCTGCTCAGTACCAGCCCTTGGCGCCGAAGGCGCTCCACGCACCGCACGGGTTGCCGTAGCGGCCGTCGATGTAGTCCAGACCCCACTCGATCTGGGTCGTCGCGCTGTCGCGCCAGTCCCCGCCGAATGCGCCCATCTTCGAACCGGGCAGCGCCTGCGGGATCCCATAGGCACCCGAGGGGTTCGCGGCATGCACGTTCCACCCGGACTCGCGCTCCCAGAGGGAGTCGAGACAGGAGAACTGCTCGGCCCCCCAGCCGTAGCGGCTCCGGGCGATGGACGCCGCGACACCACGGGCGCTGCCGCTGGAGGTGACGCGCGCGCTGCTGCGGCTGGCGCGCTCTGCGCGCTCCTCGCGCTCGGCTCGTAGGTCTCGGGCCGCCCGGGCTTCCCGGGCCGCACGAAGCTTCTCGCGCCGGTTCGCCGCCTTGATCGCCGCCAGCCGCTTACCGGCCGGCACTGTGCTCCGACGCACCGACGCCTCAGCAGGCAGCTCGCCGATGCGGGTCACAATCCGTGCGGCGGGTGCGGCGGTCTGGCGGTCCGGCTCCGAGGCCACGGCGTGCACGGCAACGGTCAGTCCTGTCGACGCCACAACCACGCACGTGGCAGCGGCGACCCCCCGGATCGAGATCCGGTCTCTCAACAGATGTCCTCTCACAGATGGCACCGCCCCGCCTCTGGTCACTCATGGTGACGAGAAGGTCGCAAGGCACCGGGGCTCCGGTCCCATCGAGAGTGCAACAACTGGCGGAGAATCGCCAAATTCTCTAGGCGTGGCCTCGGTCACAGTGCTCTTACCCGGCGCGAGGACCGCCAGCGACCCGCTACACAACGTAACCATGTCACCCGTTCGGCCCCCAGCTACTTCTCCGCTGATCATGCGACGTCGGGGATCTTGGTCGGTGAGCGTTCGCGGGATCCTCGTCCACATGATCGAGGAGTACGCCCGCTATTACGGCCACGCAGATCTGCTCCGTGAGTCGATTGACGGAGAGACGGGCGAGTGACGTCAGGCGGGAAGGTCCTCCAACAGCTCGGTGACGAGGGCGGCGATCGGCGACCGCTCGGAACGGGTCAGGGTCACGTGGGCGAACAGCGGATGGCCCTTCATGGCTTCGATGACGGATGCGACCCCGTCGTGCCGGCCGACGCGCAGGTTGTCGCGCTGGGCCACGTCATGGGTCAGCACGACGCGCGAGCCCTGTCCGATCCGTGAGAGCACCGTGAGAAGGACGTTGCGCTCCAACGACTGTGCCTCGTCGACGATCACGAACGCGTCGTGCAGTGAGCGCCCACGGATGTGCGTCAGCGGCAGCACCTCGAGCATGCCCCGGTCCATGATCTCGTCGACGACGTCGCTTGTGACGAGCGCTCCCAGGGTGTCGAAGACGGCCTGCGCCCAGGGGTTCATCTTCTCCGACTCGCTGCCCGGCAGGTAGCCGAGGTCCTGGCCCCCGACGGCGTAGAGCGGCCGGAAGACTACGACCTTCCGGTGCTGGCTCCGCTCCATCACGGCCTCCAGCCCCGCGCACAGGGCGAGGGCCGACTTGCCCGTCCCCGCGCGGCCGCCGAGAGAGATGATGCCGATGTCCGGGTCGAGCAACAGGTCGAGAGCGATGCGCTGCTCGGCGCTTCGCCCGTGCAGTCCGAACGCGTCACGGTCACCGCGTACCAGTCGCACCTGCTTGTCCGCGGTCACCCGGCCCAGTGCGCTACCCCGGTCGGACACCAGGACCAGCCCGGTGTGGCAGGGCAGGTCACGTGCCTCGGCAAGCTCGACGTCACCGACCCGATCGGTGTCGTAGAGCTCGTCCACCAGCTCGCTCGGCACCACGACCTCAGCCATGCCGGTGAAGCCCGACTCGACCGGGCCGGTGCCGCGGTAGTCCTCGGCGACCAGGCCCACCGACGCGGCCTTCACCCGCATCGGGAGGTCCTTGCTCACCAGGGTGACGTCGGCGCCCTCGGCCCCGAGGTTGCGCGCGACCGCGAGGATGCGCGTGTCGTTGTCGCCCAACCGGAAACCCGGCGGCAGCACCGCAAGATCGGTGTGGTTCAGCTCGACCCGTACGGTCCCGCCCTGCTCCCCCACCGGCAGCGGCACGTCGAGACGCCCGTGCGCGACCCGCAGGTCGTCGAGCAGCCGCAGGGCCTGCCGCGCGAAGTAACCGAGCTCGGGATGAGCGCGCTTGCCCTCCAGCTCGGTGATGACCACCACCGGCAGCACCACCTCGTGCTCGTCGAACCGCATCAGTGCATGCGGGTCGGCGAGCAGGACGCTGGTGTCGAGGACGAAGGTGCGCAGGTGAGCCGAAGCAGCCACGAAGGGATCCTCCCGAGCGTCCGGCGCTGATGCCGGACGCCGCTTCGGACGGTACGCCGGGACAGGGGCCGCCGCCCCCCGACACGCAGACCGTTCACCCGATCGACAGACACCTCACGTGCCGAACCGCCGGCCCCGAGCGGCATAGGAACGGATGGCACGCAGGAAGTCCACCCGGCGGAAGTCCGGCCAGTAGGCCTCGCAGAAGTAGAACTCCGAGTGAGCGCTCTGCCACAACAGGAAGCCGGACAGACGTTGCTCCCCCGACGTCCGGATCATCAGGTCGGGGTCGGGCTGACCGCGTGTGTACAGGTGCTCGGCGATGTGCTTGACGTCGAGGATGTTCGCCAGGTCGGTGATGCTCGTGCCGCGCGACGCGTGCTCCTGCAGGAGGGAGCGCACAGCATCCGCGATCTCACGCCGGCCGCCGTAGCCGATGGCCACGTTGACGTGCAGTCCCGAGATCCCCTCCGTGCGAGTGCCGACCTCCTTGAGCAGGGCAGCCGTCTCGCTCGGCAGCAGGTCCAGCGCCCCGATCGGGTTGACGTGCCAACGCCCGGTCGCACCTAGCTCGACGACGACGTCGGCGATGATCTCGAGCAGCGGGGCGATCTCGTCCCGCGGCCGCTGCAGGTTCTCGGGCGAGAGCAGCCAGAGCGTGACGACCTCCACCCCCGCGTCCTCGCACCAGCCGAGGAACTCCTCGATCTTGTCCGCCCCCGCGCGGTGCCCCACCGTGGGGTGCGAACCGGCAGCCATGGCCCACCGACGGTTGCCGTCGAGCATGATCCCGACATGACGGGGAACCCTGTCGGCAGGAATCTGCGTGGCGAGGCGCCTGGCGTACACGTCGTACAGCAGATTCCACACGATCGCCGAGAATAGCCCGGCCCCCGCTACCCTCTCGGTCCTGCGTCCGACCCGAGGCGTCCCAGTCGAAATCTACTGGCTGGTAACTTACGCCTCCGTAAGTTAGGCTGGATTCCGTGATCCCTGAACCCAACGCACGGCAGAACCATCCCGCGGGCTCTTCCGCGAGCGTGGTCGACGACGTGGTCGCCGCGGTCAAGCCTCACCTGCGCGGCTGGCTGCACGCGGGCACCTTCCCGGTCGCCCTCGTGGCGGGGATCGTCCTGGTCGTCCTCGCCGACGGGACGAGGGCGACGGTCGCCAACCTTGTCTTTGCCCTCAGCGCCGCGCTCCTCTTCGGCGTCAGCGCCATCTACCACCGCGGCAACTGGTCACCGAGGACCGAGAAGCTGCTCAAGCGCCTCGACCACTCCAACATCTTCCTGATCATCGCCGGCACCTACACGCCGTTCAGCGTTCTGCTCCTCGGCGACCGTGGCGGCGCGACCCTGCTCTGGATCGTCTGGGGTGCCGCGCTCGGTGGCATCGCGTTCCGGGTGCTTTGGGTGGGAGCTCCCCGCTGGCTCTACACCCCGGTCTACCTCGGGCTGGGCTGGGTCGCGGTGTTCTACATCCGCGACATCTTCGACACCGGCGGCGCCGCAGTCGTCACGCTGTTGGCGGTGGGCGGGCTTCTCTACAGTGCCGGCGGGGTCATCTACGCCCTCAAGAAGCCCAACCCGTCACCCCGCTGGTTCGGATTCCACGAGGTGTTCCACGCGCTGACCCTCGGAGCGTTCGCGGTGCACTACATCGCTGTGTCGATCGCGACCTACAGCTACAGCGCCTAACTGATCGAAAGACCTCAGGAGTCGTTGGCTGTCTGCCCCTGCGTATCCGGTCCCTGCGACCGGACCCGCTCGACGTTCTCCATCGCCGTGCGCAGCTCGCCGAGCCACTCCTCGGCGTTGCGACCGACCAGGCGCACCGACCAGGCCAGCGCCTCGGACCGCGACCGGGCCACACCGGCGGCGACCAGGGTGTCGAGCACGAGCCGCTCGGGCTGGCGCAGCCTCGTCATGACCGGCACGGCCAGGTGGGTGAAGAGCACGCGGCGGCCGTCGACCTCCACGCCCCACGCGACCTTGCGACCGAACCGGTGCTCGGCCTCGCGGGCGATCGCGATGCGCGCCTCGCGCGTCTCCTCGCGGTAGGCCTTGGCCCGGCCGTCGGCGGCCGCCGAGCGCTCGACGTCGGACGCGTCGTCAGCCAGCGCGGGCGGGGCCAGGGTCCCGACCACGGTGATCTCCTCGCGGTCCACGGTGACCTCGGCCGGTCCGGTGAACCAGTCCTGGGGCAGGCGCCCGGTGAACCAGCCGCGGGCCGTCTCGCTGTCGGTGCTGCTGGATGTGGTCGTCGTCTCTGAGCTGATGTCGTCCATACGCCGATGATTACACCGTTACAGCATTACGACCAGGCTTGTTCACCGTCGGCAGATCTCTCGTAGACCACGTACCGCAGCTCCCCGACGCGATGGTCCCCGGTCTCCTCGAAGCCCAGCCCGGCGAGCAGGCGCCGGCTGCGCTGGTTCCAGTCCTGTACGACCGCCCGCATGCGGCTCGCACCCGTCACCTCGCGGGCATGGTCGAGCACGGCGCCGGCGAACGCCCGCCCGAGCCCCTGACCCGTCAGGTCGGGGCGCATCCCGACACCGACGTCGAGCACTCCCCGCCGCTCTTCCAGCCCCGGCACCCGCGCCTCCACACCGAAGCACGCGTACCCCGCAACCTCCCCGGCATCGTCGACGACCGCCCAGAACCCCTCCTCCGGGTCCAGCGGAACGCTCACGTCGTAGACGGCCCACGGGCCCGGGTAAGCCCAGTTCGCCATCGCCTCGCCCTGTTCAGCCGTCAACGGGCGGAGCTCGTAGGTCATCGCAGGAGTGCGGCCAGAGCCGCTGGGTCGGTGGTCGGGGCCTGGCAGACGAAGTGGCGGCAGACGTACGCGGTGGGCCGGCCGCCGACCAGCGGCCGATCCGCCAGCAGCGGTACGCCGGAGGACGCCAGCCCCTCGGGACCCCCCTGGTCCGCAGGGTCCCCCACAGCCACCGCCGCGCCCGGAGCCGTACCTGTCAGGGCCACCCGGTGCAGCTCCGCCGTCGCCGCGTCGTCCCGACCACCCACGACCGCAATCTCACGCGGCCCGTCGACCAGCGCCTCGGCGACAGCCAGCCCCCACCCGGCGAACCGCGCGTGCCCGGCTGCGAGCGGCGCGTACACCGCCAGCGCCGCCGCCGCCGCCTCCCGGTGGCGCGACGACCCGGTATAGGCCGCGTACGTCAGCAGAGCTCCGGCCGCGGCCGCCTGCCCCGAGGGCGTGGCGTTGTCCGTCGGGTCCTGTGGCCGCCGCATCGACGACAGCTGCGGATCGGCGCGGTCGTCAGCGGTGTCGAAGAATCCTCCGGTGTCGTCCGGGAACCGTGACAGCACCACGTCGAGCAGCTCACCCGCGGTGGCGAGTCGTCGGGCGTCGCCGGTCACGGCGTACAGCGCCAGAAGTCCCTCGGCGAGGTCGGCGTAGTCCTCCAGGACGCCGGGCGGGCCGCCGGCGATCCCGTCGCGTGAGACGCGGCGCAGCCGCCCTTCGACGAGGTGGACGGTCGTCACCAGGTCGGCGGCCGACGCCGCTGCCTGCACGAGGTCCGGCCGGTCGAGCAGCGCACCGGCCTCGGCAAGGCCGGCCACCGCCAGCCCGTTCCAGGCCGCGACGATCTTGTCGTCGCGCGCGGGCTGCGGTCGGAGGTCGCGCGCGGCGGAGAGCCTGGAGCGGACCTCCGCCCACCGCACCGAGTCCTCCGGGTCGCGCAGCAGCTGCAGGGTCGACGAGCCATGCTCGAAGGTCCCCTCCGGCGTCACCTCGAGCAGGTCCGCGGACCAGGAACCGTCCACCTCACCGAGCACCTCGACCAGCTGCTCGCGGGTCCACGCGTAGGTGCTGCCCTCCACGCCCTCGGTGTCGGCGTCGAGGGCGGAGGAGAACCCGCCCTCCGGGGTGCGCAGCTCGCGCACCATCCAGTCGGCGGTCTCCAGCGCCACCCGCCGGGCGAGGGCGGAGCCAGTGCTGCGCCACAGGTGCGTGTAGATGCGGAGCAGCAGCGCGTTGTCGTAGAGCATCTTCTCGAAGTGCGGCACGACCCACGATGCATCGACCGCATACCGCGCAAAGCCACCACCGACCTGGTCGTAGATCCCCCCACGGGCCATCGCGTCACAGGTCCCCTCGACCATTCGCAACGCCTCCGGGTCGCCGGTGCGCGCGTGGTGGCGCAGCAGCTGCTCGAGCACCATCGACGGCGGGAACTTCGGGGCCCCCCCGAACCCACCGTGTCGCGGCTCGTACTGGCCGGCCAGGCCCTTCACCGCCGCCGACAGGTCGTCCGCCGACGGGGGTGAGCCCGCAGCCGGTGGGACGACGGTGCGCTCCGTGAGGGCAGTCACGATCCGCTGCCCCGCCGCCACGACCTCGTCCCGGCGCTGGTGCCAGCTCTGCGCCACCGATGCCAGCAGCTGGCGGAAGGACGGCAGTCCGTGCCCCGGCTTCGGCGGGAAGTACGTCCCGCAGAAGAACGGCTCGCCGCCGGGTGTCGTGAAGACTGTCATCGGCCAGCCGCCGTGGCCGGTCAGCGCCTGCGTGGCCTCCATGTAGACCGCGTCGACATCGGGGCGCTCCTCCCGGTCGACCTTGACGGCCACGAAGTGCTCGTTGAGGAAGGCCGCCGTCTCCTCGTCCTCGAACGACTCGTGAGCCATCACGTGGCACCAGTGGCAGGCGGCATACCCGATGGACAACAGGATCGGTCGGTCTGTGCGCTCCGCCTCCGCAAAGGCCTCGGGACCCCAAGGCCACCAATCCACAGGATTCTCAGCGTGTTGACGCAGATACGGGCTCGTCTCACCGGCCAGGCGGTTCGCCATCCGTCACACCCCTTCCAGTGATGTCATTGGTCTTGTCCCTGCTCGAGCAAGTGACGCAAGCCCAGAAGCCAGCCGCAGGTAGGCACATCCGCCCCGTGCTCGGCGACCTGTTTGTCGCCAACTGGCGGGTCGCGCACTCTTGCGTGCCGTCACGCCCAGGGACTTCCCAACGTGTCAGGCGGACACTGGGCGACTGTCTCGAACAGGGGCGCGATCACCTGCTCCTCGTGGTGCTTCGTGCCGAGCGCGGCGGATCGACCGGCGAAATATGA
Source organism: Spirochaetaceae bacterium (assembly GCA_026786145.1). Lineage (GTDB taxonomy): Bacteria > Actinomycetota > Actinomycetes > JACCUZ01 > JACCUZ01 > JAJAYQ01. The sequence continues at coordinate 26,092 of JAJAYQ010000049.1, forward strand.
TCGTGTGGATCTCACTAGATGCCGGCATACGACGACCGGCTGACCATGGAAATATATCTTGCTTGGGACACGCCGTGCTTCGAGCTTGATCTGTGGGCACGACGCGCTGCGTACCTCTCCACTACGTCGGGTTTCGCGAAGCGGGCCATCGCCATCCCCCCACCGGGCACACTCCGCAGAGGCCGACGGACACCGCCCGGAGCCGAGGCTTCAGGCGCCTCCCGACCCTACAGCCGGTCCAGGAGCGCGAGCAGGTGGAGGGCGCCGCGCTCGAGGAACGCGCCATCGGGGTCAGAGGGGGTACCGGGGCCGAGGGCGATGTCCTCGATTTCGGGCTCGCGGTGGCTGCCACAGGCCAGGGCGGCGAGGCCGGCGATGTCGGCGGGGGCGAAGACCGGGAGGGCCACCCGGCGCGGTCCGGGTACCGGCCCAGGCGCGGCGGGGAGGTCACCGCGGTCGGGCGGGGGCAAGACGAGGATGTCGAGGCCGGCCGCGGTTCCGGCGTGTTGCAGGGCGCTCGCGCTCGCGTCGGCTCCGATCACCCCGATGCGGGTGTGCCGGCTCGAGGCCCGGGCACCGTCACGGACGGCCGGCAAACCGTGCCGGGTCAAGGGTTGCATCGGTCGCACCACTGTGGGTCGGCGGTGAGGTCCGGGCGGGGAACCCGGTGCCGGTGGGGGCAGCGGGCGCAGCTGTGGACGTCGGCGGCGGCGAGGTGGGTGGGGGTGTCGCAGGCCGCGCACGGTAGTCCGGGCTCGGTGCCGGTGCGGCCGTAGCCGGGGCACCGGCAGGCCGGGCAGGGGATGGCCAGGCGGTGTGCGAGTCGTTGGCCGAGGCGGGTCAGCAGACGCCGCCGGGTCGGGTTGTGTTGGGCCCGCAGGTCCGCCTCGACCACAGCGTGCCCGTCGGGGGACGCCTGGCAGGCAGACGTGATGGCGTGGGCAAGCGCGGCAAGGTCGGCAATGCCCTTGACCAGGGCCAACCCGGCCGGGCCCTGTGCGGCGTGGACGATCACGGCTTGTGCCGGGAACCCGACGCCGGCCAGGAACGCGGCGGCTTCGGCGGTGTCGGTGACTCGTCGTGGGGACCACGGGACGTCGAGGCTGCGTTCGCCTTCGAGGATTTCGATGCCGCGGGTATCGTCGAGGAACAGCAGCATCTCCTCGTGGCCGGGGACCGGCAGGCCGGGCAGCGGTCCGTAGCTGGCCTCGCTGGCCAGCCCGTACGGGGTGTCGACGGCGGTCATTGCCAACCGGGCCTTCGCCCTGGCTGCTTGGATCGGGGTCAGGGTGCGGGGGATCTCGCCGGCGAAGGTGCCGAACTGGTCGGTGTCGATGCCGACGGGGGCGACCATGCGGGTGTGCAGGATGCCGGCGAACGACCCCGCGACTTGGTGCTGTTTGCCGTGCATGGTGCCGAACGCGATCAGCGCCCGCGCGTACGGGCCCGCCGCCGGCGCACCGCCGCCGGTCGAGGGGCGAGGCACGGAGGCTCGGCCGGGGTCCGGCGGGCGCGGGGTCACTGGAAGTACTCGGGGCGGCTGACGTAGGTGTCGGAGACGAACATGACCCCGGAGCTAGCCCCGAGCAGGGTCCGTAGCCCATAGATGAGCGCGTCGGCCTGCTCGTCGGGGACAACAGTCATCAGCAGGGTCAGGGTGTCGTGGTCGTTGAACAGCAGCCGGCCTTGGTGCGGGCCGTGGTGGCCCAGCCCGGACACTCCCGAGACCGAGGTGTAGCCGGTGGCACCCGCGGCGGCGATCAGCTCGCGGACCGCCGGGGCGTCTCTGCCGGCGACCACTGTCTCGATCTTGACCATGGGGGTGAGGGCGTCACGGTTCAACGGAAGTCAGCTCCTGAGATAGGCCTTGGGTGTGGGGATTGCGCCAGGGTGCGCCGGGCGGCGCGGGAGTCGGGGAGGCCGTCGGGGGTCCAGGGCTGCCAGCCGGTGGGGGTGCGGCGCTGCCACGGATCGGCGGGGTGTTCGCTGGCGGCCAGGGTGACCCACCCATGGTCGAACAGGTGCCGCAGGGCGGGGTTCTGGTCGATGATCTGATCGATCCGGTGCCGCGGGGCCCGGATGGCGGTCAGCAGCCGCATCGGCTCGTGGAACGGCCTGTCGCCGACCGCCACTGATTGTCGGGGCAGCCCGGTCTGTAGGTCGCCGCCGGGGCCGGCCAGGACCCCGATCCCGCCGATCGGGTTGTGGATGGTCTTGGTCCCGGCCCCGAACGTGACGGGGTCGACGGTGGAGAAGTAGTACTGGGCATTGATCCACTGCGCCACGACCATCGGGGCGGTCAGGATCGTCTCCAGTGCCGTGCCGCCCGGGTCGATCGCCGGGTCGTAGGAGTGCAGGAACACCCGTCTGTCCAGGTCCAGGGGGGCGGTCATGGCGCGTGGGCCGATGATGAACGCGGCGTTGCCGGCCAGGCCCCACTCGGGGTAGACCTGCGCCCAGTCACCGGACCGCCGGACCGCCTCCCGCGCAGCGGCCCGGCCGGGGCGGGCCGCGGATGCGCCGGGCAGGTCGGTGCAGCGTTCGGCGGCCAGCGCCCGCCCGGCCTTGGCAAGGTTGGTGGTCAGGGCGTGGAGGTCAGGCTGATGGCTGGGCGGTACTTGGTGCCCGTCCAGGACGGTGACGCGGTCGGTGGCGGTGTCATGCTCGGCGGCCAGAAACCATGTGTCGTGCGGGACACTGATTCCCCGTTCCGCGAGCGCGGTCCGGACCTGGGGTTCGTTGAGGATCGCCGCGGCGGTCCGCGCGTTCGGGCCGCCCCGATGACCACCGCACGCCCCGCAGTCCAACGCAGCCTGATAAGGGTTGTTGCTCGTCGTTGAGCCGTGCCCGCAGAACGCGACCAGCCGGGCGAACCCGCGGGTCAGGCCCATCATCGTCAGCGCCACCTGCGCCAGCAGCACCCGCTCATCCAGGGTGAAGCCTTCCTCGATGGACACCGTTGTGGGGGCGGTGGGTGCGAGAAGCCGGTGGCCGGCCCGGCGCCAGCGACCGGCGACGGCGGGGAAAGCGGTTTTAGCGGCGGCCCACGGCCCGGCCAGCCACCCAGCGGCTTCGGCCAGCGCGAAAGGCCCCAGCGTGTCGTCCTTCGCTTCGTGGAAGCCCGCCTCGGCGCCGGCCACGGCTGCTAGCCCGGCTAGGCGGCGGGCTGCGGCAGCCCCGGTTCCGGGGGCGGCTCGTTCCTCGACCCGGTTGGCTGGTGCCACCAGCACGGGACACGACACATCGGGGCGTCCACCGGCCAGGTCCTGGTAGGCGATGGCGGCGGCGAAGAACCCGGCGAACCCGAACGTCTCGTACGGGCCGGTCGCCTCCAGGTGCCGGCGCAGTCCCTCCGACCGCGCGTCGATGCAGCAGACCAGCTGCGCCGACGGCCGAAGCCCGATCTCAGTGGGGGCGAGGCCTGCCTCGGCTGCGGTGAGCAGGTGCAGCAAACGGTCGCGGTAGTGACCCTCGAACGCATCCAACCAGACCAGGGTGCGTGCAGCCGCAGGTAGTTGTGCCAGAACCTCGGCGCCGGCCGCGACCTGCCCGGTGGTGGCCGGGCCGGCCTTCAGCACCTCCACCAGGCGCTGGACCCGGGCCACCTCCTCGGGCTGCTCAGGGGTGGCGCGAGAGACGGCAATGGTCGTCGGGGTTGCTGTCGGCGCGGGCCGGGGACGCCGGGCGCCCGGCCCGACATTGAGGAGCGCCGCTTCGTAGGACAGCCGGACGGCGAGGTAGTCGGTCAGGTCCACGTCGCCGTGGTGCTCGGCGCGCCAACGGAGGTGGCCGGCCCAGCCGGGCTGCGCCGCGAGGTGCGCCCGCAGGTACCGCTGCCGTTCGGCGGGTTCGACCCCGAGGCGGTCCAGTGCGGCCAGGGCCGCGTCGTCGGCCCGGGTGGGCAACCCGGCCAGGTCGCGGCGAACCCGCCGCGGGAGAGACCGGTCCAACGGCGCCAGCTGCGCCCACGCCCGGTACAGCCCCGCCTCCCGCCCCGGCATCGGCCAGCCGATGTGGTCGGCGCCGATGTACGCCGCGCACCACTTGCTGGTCTGGGCGTCGACCAGTGCTGCCATCGGCAGGTCGGTGCGCTGACTCAGCGTTACCGCGGAACGAACCCGCTGCGGGGACGGGTCGCCGTGCACAAGGTCAGCGAGAAGCAGCTCCATGGCGGTCAGCCGCAGCGCCCCCAAACGCACCACCGAGGACAGCAACCCCACGGGCAGGCGCCGGGCCAGGGCCTGGTGCAGGTCCGCGTCCTTGATCCGCCCCGCCCGGTGCATGGCCCGAAACGTCGGCTCCTCGCATGTCCCCCGCGCCCCCAGCACGTCACCGGCGACCTGCAGGGCCGTGGCGAACGGAACCGATTCCAGGCCCCCCAGGGGGTTGACCGCGATGAACGTCTCCACCGGCCACAGCGGGGCGACGATCCGGGCGGCGACCGTGACGTCCGCGCGCAGGATCGCCCGGGCCTGGGCCGGCGACGTCAGGCCGGCCGGGGCGCGGGTCATCTGCCGACCTCCGTCGCTGGGTGCGGCACCGGCGCCACGGAGGGATGGTGCACCATCGCGCTCCGGCGTCGCCCGGGCTGCCGGGCGGTCACGTCGGCAGCCGACAACGCGGCCACGTACGCCCGGGCGCGTATCTTGCCGAGCCAGCCGGGACCGGTCTGACTGCGCAGCGCCGCCAGACCCAGCAGAGCCACCCCGAGTACCGCGACCCCCCACGGGCTGGCAGCGGCGAGCACGGTGCTCGGCGGCTGGTCGGCGGAGACGAAACGGGTGAAGCCAGTGACCGCGAGCAGGTACACCGGCGCCGCGACCGCGGTCCCCAACGCGCCGGCGGCCAGCGCCGGCCAGCTGCAGGTCCGCCGGGTCCAGCCCCAGGACAACCGTGCGGCAGTGGCCCAGGCGAACACCAGCAGGCCCAGCCCCACCGTCGAGGCCGCCGGCTCGGTTCGGGCGCCGTCGCCGGAGTGCAGCCAGCCCCAGCCCGCCGCCAGCGTCAGCGCCGGGACCACGACGGCTAGCGCGAACCCCACCACGGCTCGCCCGCGGGTCGGGGCGGGAGTGGGCGGTGCCAGATGGTGGCGTCGCTGCCGCTGCACCGCCGACCCCGAGCCGAGGAACAACGTGGCCTTGTAGAGGCCATGACCGATCATGTGGAACAACGCCAGCGCGTAAAGGCCCAGACCGCAGGTCATGATCATGAAACCCATCTGCGCGGTCGTCGAAGCCACCAAGGCGCCCTTGACGTCCACCTTCACCCCGGCCAGGGCTGTGCCGTAGACCATCGTCGCGGCGCCCACCGTGAACACCGCGTACATCGCAACCGGTGACCCGCCGATCAGCGGGCTGGTCCGCCACAGCAGAACCGCCCCCGCATTCACCACCCCCGCGTGCAACAAAGCCGACACCGGCGTCGGGGCCGCCAACGTCGCCGGCAACCACCGCACGAACGGCACCAGCCCGCACCGCGCCGCCACCGCGACCACCACCAACAACGCCACCGCCGGCACCACCACGCCCTGATCGGAGACCGGTGCCGGCAGCCCTGAACTTGCCGATGTGTGCAGCTGCAGCCCACCCCACGAGACCCCCGCCAGCACCACGGCGCCCCACAACGCCGCATCCCCGACCGCGAACGCGACGGCTGTCCGCCACACCCCCAGCCTGGCATCAGCCCGCTGCCGATACATCCCGAGCAGCGCAACCAACGCGACCCCCGCCACCGTCCAACCCACCGCCAGAGCCAGCAACGTGGAGCTGGTGACCATCACCGCGGTCGCCGACGTCAGCACCCCCGACCACCCGCAGAACCAGCCAAGCCGCCGATCACCACGCAGGTAACGGCCCGCGAACCCCTGAACCACGGCGCTGACCCCAAACACCAGCAACAGCACCGCAACAGCAACCCGGTCTGCGACCAGAAGACCGGCCGGCCCCCCGCGCACCGCTACCGGGCTGCCTTCGACCACGGCGGCGGCGAGCACCACGGTTCCCAGCCAGGACGCGCTAGCTCCCACCACACCCACCCCAACCACCCACCGCCCATCACGACCCGCCCCACCCAGGCCCGCCGCGACCAGGGGCGCCAGAACCACCGCGGTCACCAGCAAGCTCATGGCGTCAGACCCCGGCGACGGCCACGAGCCAGCCAGCCGTGGGCGGCTCCGTTCCCGACAAGCACTCGCATCATGCGCTATAGGTTACGTGATATGAATGGCCTGTTTCAAGTAGCGCGCATCACCTGGCACGACAGACAGGCCGTGCGTCGTAGTCTCGGACCATGGCCGAACTGGACCTTCCTCACCGACCACGCCCACGTCCTGCTCTGCATCGCCCGCGACCCCGAGATGCGCCTGCGGGACATCGCCGACGCCGTGGGCATCACCGAACGTGCCGCGCAACGGATCATTGCTGAGCTCGCCGACGCCGGATACCTCGAACGCCACTGCGCCGGCCGCCGCAACCGATATCAGCTCCACCCCCACCTGCCCCTACGACACCCGCTCGAACATGACCACCACATCGGCGAGCTGCTCGGTGTGCTGTCCGCGACGGTCCCGGTTGTCAGCGCGAGCAGACCTCGGACGGCCACATCGAGTCGCTGACCCCACAAGAGGACTTCAGGCGGGGGCTCTGGGGCGGAATGCCCGTGGTGCTAGGCACCGGGGCTGCCGGCCCGGAGGGTTCGGCCGGGTTGGGTTCGGAGGAGTCATCAACCGCCAACGCCGATCAACACGAGCCGGGATGAAAACTGTTACGCAGCAACACAAGACGACACGGGAGGGCCCCCGCAGACGGGTCAGGACTGCCCTGACCCGTCGTGTAGTCCACCTCCTCAACGTCCGGCGGGACGACAACCAGCTTGGAGGCGTCGGTCCAGTGACACGCGTACATGCGCGTCGCCCGGTAGCTCGGCGCGCGAAATGCAGGCTGGCCGAAGGTCTGCGATCGTGCGTGGATCGTGGTGCACGGCATGGCCCGATCTCGCTACTTCTTCAGCGAGCGCCGCACCACCAGCACAACGGTGAGCCACCGATAGACGGCTCGCGGGTCACCCGAGAGGGGGCGTATGTGCTGCGTGGCAGGTGGATCGAGGACCCGCAGTCCATCCGACATCAAGACGCCCGATCACTAGTTGAGAGGCCTCCAGTTCAGTCATGAACCACACTCATGCCGACTATCAACTCAGTCAACTCGACCAGCTCGAAGCCGAGTCGATCCACATTTTCCGAGAGGTGGCTGCGGAGTTCGAGAAGCCTGTTCTGATGTTCTCGGGAGGCAAGGACTCGATCGTCATGCTCCGGCTGGCGGAGAAGGCCTTCTACCCTGCGAAGATCCCATTCCCGGTGCTGCAGGTTGACACTGGTTTCGACTTCCCCGAGGTGCTCGCCACCCGGGACAGCTGGGTCAACCGGCTCGGCGTACGACTCGTCGTCGCCAGTGTGGATGAGGCCGTCAAGAATGGCGTGATCGTCGACGACGGCAAGACGTCACGCAACCGGATGCAGATCGGCACCCTGCTGCACGCAATCGAGGAGGAGGGCTTCACCGCCGCCTTCGGTGGTGGCCGCCGCGACGAGGAGAAGTCGCGCGCCAAAGAGCGGATCTACTCGCACCGCGACGAGTTCGGCCAGTGGGACCCGAAGATGCAGCGCCCCGAGCTCTGGAGTCTGTACAACGGCCGCCTGCACGCCGGCGAACACATGCGGATTTTCCCGATCTCGAACTGGACCGAGCTCGACATCTGGCACTACCTCGGCCAGGAAGGCATCGAGATCCCCTCTATCTACTTCTCCCACCAGCGCGAGATCATCGAGCGCGACGGGATGCTGCTCTCGGCCTCCGAGTCGGTGCGACCCAAGCATGGCGAGAAGGTCGAGACCCGCACCGTGCGCTTCCGCACCGTTGGCGACATGACCCTCACCGGCTGCGTTGAGTCTGAGGCGGACACGATCAACAAGATCATCGACGAGATCTCGATCGCGAGGCTCACCGAGCGCGGCGCCACTCGCGGTGACGACCGGTTCTCCGAGGCAGCCATGGAAGACCGCAAGAAAGAAGGCTACTTCTGATGAGCGACCCCACTGCCGAATTTGTGCCCGAGCCCCGCCCGCGGATGGACCTGCTCCGCTTCGCGACGGCCGGCTCGGTCGACGACGGCAAGTCGACCCTGATCGGCCGACTGCTGCTGGACTCCAAGTCGATCTTCGAGGACCAACTGGAGGCCGTCGAGGCCACGAGTGCCTCCAAGGGCTACGACTACACAGACCTCGCTCTGCTGACCGATGGCCTGCGTTCCGAGCGGGAGCAGGGCATCACCATCGACGTGGCGTACCGCTACTTCGCGACGCCGAACCGCAAATTCATCATCGCCGACACCCCTGGGCATGTGCAATACACCCGGAACATGGTCACCGGAGCCTCCACCGCGGACCTCGGTTTGGTGCTCGTCGACGCCCGTCAGGGCCTGACCGAACAGTCACGCCGGCACGCGGTGATCCTGTCGCTGCTCCGAGTCCCGCACCTGGTGCTCGCAGTCAACAAGATGGACCTCGTCGACTTCGACCAGGCCACCTTCGACCGGATACGCGCCGACTTCACCTCGTTCGTCACCAAGCTCAACGTCCCCGACCTCGAGGTCATCCCGATCTCGGCGCTCAGCGGCGACAACGTCGTCACCCGTTCCGACCACATGTCCTGGTACTCCGGCCCGACACTTATGCACCACCTCGAACACATCCACGTCGCGTCCGACCGCGACCTCGTCGACGTCCGCTTCCCCGTCCAGTACGTCGTCCGTCCCAAGTCCGACGAGCACCACGACTACCGCGGCTACGGCGGCATGGTTGCCGGCGGCGTGATGAAGCCCGGCGACGAGGTCGTCGTGCTTCCGTCGGGGATGACCTCGAAGATCGCCGGCATCGACCTCTTCGATAAGGATGTCGCCGAGGCCTACCCACCCATGTCGGTGACCGTGCGCCTCGAGGACGACGTCGACGTGTCCCGGGGCGACATGATCGCCCGCGTCAAGAACGCGCCGGTGCCGAGCCAGGACATCGACGCGATGATCTGCTGGATGACTAACGAGCCGTTGTGCCAGGGTCAGAAGCTCGCGATCAAGCACACCACTCGCACCGGGCGTGCGCTGGTCAAGACCGTGCAGTACCGCCTCGACGTCAATACCCTGCACCGCGACCAGGACACCGCCCAGCTCGGCCTCAACGAGATCGGCCGGGTCCAACTGCGCACCACCGTGCCGTTGCTCTGTGACCCCTACTCCCAGAACCGCACCACCGGCTCCTTCATCCTCATCAACGAGGCAACGGGGGTCACTGTCGGCGCCGGCATGATCAATTAGGCTGACTAAGGCCGTCAACGCCAAAGGTTGCTGTTCGCGTCGTCGAACGACCAGGTGGCCGGGCAGATGGCGACGTGAAGGACTCGGTGGTGTGTCCTCGCGCCAACACGGCACCGCGGCTCACGTCACGGCTGCGTCGGAAACGGTGACAATTCCGGGGTGCACAGTTGCGCAAGAGGTGGTGGCTGAGATTGGGTGCCGGGCGGCCGAGGATTTGGGGCTGCTGGCGGGTGAAACCAGGTGCAGGCTCAGGTGTCCCCGCCCAACCTGGGGCGAGCACCGGCGAGTCCTAGACGTAGCCTGCAACCGTTAGCTGAGTGAGAATCTCGGCGGTGGCTTCAGAAACGGTCATGCCAGAGGTGTCTACTTTTACGTCTGGTTCGCGTGGCTCTTCATAAGGGGAGCTGATTCCAGTGAAGTCTGGGATCTCGCCGCGGCGCGCCCTGGCGTACAGACCCTTGCGATCCCGTCGTTCGCACTCTTCGAGCGGGGTTGCTACATGGACGAGCACGAATGCGCCGCCCGCCTGCGCAACCATTGCTCTCACTTCTTCCCGGGTTCGGTCGAATGGGGCGATCGGCGAGCAGATGGCGACCCCTCCGTGACGTGAAATCTCTGCTGCGACCCAACCGATTCGCCGAATATTGGTCTCACGGTCTACAACCGAGAAGCTGAGCCCCTCTGACAGGTGACGGCGTACGACGTCGCCGTCCAGGCTGGTGATGGTACGGCGGCCCTGCTCCAGTAGCTGGTCCGTCAAGGCTCGGGCAAGGGTGGACTTGCCGCTGCCAGACAGACCCGTAAGAAGTACGACGAGCCCCTTCTTCGACGGTTGTGGGCGATCGAAGTCGGCGATCTCGGCAATCTCGGCGGACAGCGGCTGTCCGTCGTACTCCAGCAGAGGGACGGTCCGATCGCCTCCGGCGTAGTTCGCGATCACCCGCGTCAAAAGATCCTTGTCTGTGGCCGGATCGCCGTGAGTGGCCAGCGGGACTGCCACAACATCGGCTTCAGCAAATCGGGTGGCGGCAGAGAAGGTGGCGCGCATGAGCGCGACCAGGGAAAGTCCGGATGTGTTGTGACCGACCAGGGGGAGGAGGACCAAGGGTCCGGCGTCGGCCAGGGAACTGATCTGGACCTCGCTCAAGGGCGTAGCCAGCGGAACGAACGTGCGTCCCGCGTACCGTCGACGTGTTTCGGCCGGAGGAAGATAGAAGCGACGAAAGGGGCCGTACTGAGTGTGCTCCAGCGGCTCCACGGCACCACCTGGAATACGGACGCGCGCCAAGGGCAGTCCCTCCGGATCCACGATCTCGACGGCGTCGGCTCGTCGTGCTGACTCGACAACGTCGGGCGGCAGGCGGAGTGTCACGACGCTCCCCGGCTCGTTGAAAGCAACCGTCGGCCGGAGTGCGCCGGTCATCAGAAGTTCGAGATCATCGAGTTCGGCTGGCGTGGGGCAGTACTGCGGCACGGACACCGTCGACGCTGCAACTGACGGTGGCTCGTTCACAAAAAAGAACGCTATTGCACCAGCCATTGGGAGACAACTCATCCCGGATCCACCGTTGTGCTGGGGTGAACGGCGGGTCGTGACGCACGAATGCCCTGCTGTGCAAAGAGAATATGGCTTGCGAAGGTCAACAGACTCAGCACACAGGAGGGCATCCGCTGGATGCGAGTCTGCCATGGCGTCACTGCCACCTTCGATGATCCCAAC
>JAJAYQ010000050.1 GCA_026786145.1 Spirochaetaceae bacterium
ACCTTGACCGCCAGCGCCGCGGTCGGACCGTCGGGACGCGACTGCTGGTGGACGGCCAGCCACAGGGGACCGAGCGGCACCCAGGGATGCTCGTGGTGCAGCTCCATGACCACCAGAACCCGGGCGTGCGACGTGAGCGCGTGGGCGAACGCGGGGAGGTCGGGCACGTTGTACGCGACGTGCGCGCAGACCACGACGTCGCAGACCGGGACCTGGTCGGCGATGCCGGGCCACTCCCCGTCGTACGTCGTCACCGTGACGCCGGCGGTGGCCGCGTCCCGTGCCAGCGCTGACAGCATCGACGGCTGGGTGTCTACTGCGTGCAGGTGACCGGGTGTCAGAGGGAGGCTTGCGGCGCCGGCACCCGCCCCGACGTCGAGGACGGAGCCTCCGGGGGGCAGGGCCTGTGCCGCCAGGGCGAGCAGGGGTGACTGCGCGGAGCGGTCGGCGGCGAAGAGTGCCGGCGGGAAGCTGTACGGCGACTCCGGTGCAGCCGCGAGGATGTCGGGGTCGATCGTCCAGGCTGCGAGCTCGGCGGCCCACCGTTGTCCAGCCGTCACGCGTCAATGCTAACCGCGGCTAGCATCACCAGAGGGTCGGGGAACCGTGCTCGCCAGGGACGCTGTGACGCCGGGGGAGGCTCCGTGATGAGGGCGCGCAGGGGATGGGTCGTCGCCGTGCTCGCGATCGTCGTGTCGGCCGCCTTCGTGACGACCCTTCTGCTGACGTCCGGTGGCCGCGACCCGGCACCGGCGGGCCAGGCGATGGGCGGCGTGTCAGCCCCGGAGGTCGCAAGGGACAAGGCCATCCGGGCGCTCCTCGACCGTCGCGCGGCGGCCGTCCTGGACCGTGACCGTGCCGCGTTCCTGGCCGACGTCGACAGCACGGACGGGGCGTTCGTATCGGCGCAGGAGCGACTCTTCGACAACCTCGAGCAGGTCGACTTCGCCTCGTGGGAGTACGAGCTCATCGGTCGTGACTACGACCGCCCCGACCTCGAGTCGACCTACGACCGGCCCTTCCACCTGCCGGCGTTGCTCCTCCACTACGCCATCGAGGGGTTCGACGTCGCCCCCGTCGCCCGGCCGCAGGTGCTCACGTTCCTCGACCGGGGAAAGCGGTGGGTGATCGCCAGCGACAGCGACGCGGACTCCGACCTGCCGGAGACCGGCCATGCCGACCCGTGGGACCGCCGCGCGATGGTGGCGGCGAAGGGTCGCCACGTGCTCGTCCTCGCCGATGCGAAGGACCGGCGCCGGCTCAAGAGCCTGGTCAGCGTCTCCGACGCGGCCGTCCGCCGGGTCCGGCAGATGTGGCCCGACGGGTGGCGGCGTCGGGTCGTCATCGTCGCCGTGCGCGACCAGCGGCTGATCGAGACCTACTTCCGCACGGCGCTGCAGTCCTCGGACGGCGTCGCGGCCATCGCCGTCCCGGCCTTCGACGTGGTCCCCGGCTGGTCCCGCGCCGCGGACGCCACCACTGAGGCGGACAACGGGGCGCGCGGGCGCGTCATCCTCAACCCCCGCTACTTCGACCCGAGGGACAAGGACAACGCGGACCTGCTCACGCACGAGGTGACCCATGTGGCAACCCAGGAGCGAACACTCGTGGGCACGCCCGAGTGGCTGTCCGAGGGGGCCGCGGAGTACACCGCCTATCGCTATCTCCGGCCCTTCGCGGTGGACCTGCCGAGATCGCTCCAGCGGCAGGTCTCCTCCGGGTCGGTGGCGCTGCCGACGTACGAGTTCTACCAACGCCAGGTGGACGCCAACTACATCGCCGGCTTCCTCGCGTGCGCCTACGTCGCCCAGGAGTACGGCGAGCCCACGTTGCGCCGCATGTACGCGCGCCTCGGCCGCACCGCACAGGAGATCGAGACCCTCGACCGGCAGGAGCGGGTGCTCCAGGACATGTTCGGGCTCACCACCGAGCAGTTCAGCCGCGAGGTCGCGCAGTTCGCGGCCGGCATCAGCTGACGGTGAGGGTCTGCTCGATCTCCGTGGGGCCGCCCTCGACCTTGAGCGTCCAGTCCCCGGCGTCTGCGAGCTCGACGATCGCCTTGCCCTCCTCGCCCGCCGGGACGTCGAACTCGGCGACCTCGTCGCCGGCCGGGTCGAGCACCTCGAAGGTCCGCGTTGCGTCGGTGGTGTTCTCGAGCTTGAACTCGATGCGATCCCCCGTGGTCGCGGACGGCTCGTCGAGTCCGGTGAGCCTGGTGTCGTCAACGGACAGCTCGATCTCCCGGTCGTAGCCCTCGTCCTCGGCGGCGGCCGCGCCGCCCTCACCGGTCACGGTGATCTCCGTCCGGATGCCGTCACCCTGCTGCCCGGGCTTGCACGCGATCTCATAGGTCCCTGCTGCCAGGTCGACGTCCATGTCGCGCCCGGTGCCCGGCCCGATGTTCTCGACTTCGCTGACGACCTTGGTGAACGCGCCGTCGTCCTCTCCGTACACGTAGACCTCGGTGACCTTGTCCCCCTTGTTCGACACGGCGAAGGTGATGTCACCGGCCGGCAGGTCCGTCGTGTCCAGCTCGCAGCTGTCGTCGGTGGCGGTGACGGCGACCTCGGACAGCTGCGAGCCCGACCCGCTGCCTGCGCTCTCACTGCCACATGCCGACAGAACGACGACGCCGACGAGTGCCGGAGCAAGCAGCAGCGGGCGGGGAAAGGTGAGCGAGGGCATGCGAGATCTCCGTGGTGACGTGGGCCAGCGGGGGAGGGGAGCGAGGACCGGGTCAGCTGACCCGGGCTGGCGCGGCGGTGTCAGCGGTTGCGTGCCCGGGCGAGGTCGGAGCCTGCGCCCGGGAGGGACGGAAGAACAGCACCATGACGGGCACCACGTAGAGCAGCCAGGCGGCTGCCTCCAACCAGGTGGTCGCCGGGCTGAAGTTGAAGATGCCCTTCAGCAGCACGCCGTACCAGCTGTCCGGCGGGATCGCTGCGGAGACGTCGAAGGCGAGGTTGTTCAGGCCGGGCAGGTCGCCGGCCTCCTGCAGGTCGTGCACGCCGTACGCGAGGACACCACCGGCGACGATGATCAGGCCCGCGCCCGTCCAGGTGAAGAACCGGGCCAGGTTGATGCTGACGGCCCGCCGGTAGAGCAGGTAGCCCAGCACGACCGCCGTGAGGATGCCCAGCGTCGCTCCGACGATCGGAGTGGCACCGGTGCCGGTGGACTGGGCGGCCGCCCAGAGGAACAGCGAGGTCTCGAGCCCCTCACGGGCCACGGCGATGAAGGCGGTGACCGCGAGAGCCAGCGTGCCCATCATCAGAGCCGTGTCGAGCTTGCCCTGGAGCTCGGACTTCAGGAAGCGCGCCGTGCGCCGCATCCAGAAGATCATCCAGGTCACGAAGCTGACCGCCACGATGGACATGAGGCCGCCGAAGCGCTCCTGGGCCTCGAAGCTGAGGTTGCTCGAGGTGAACGTGAGCAGGGCACCGAACCCGATGCTGAGGACGATCGCGGCGGCGACACCGACCCAGATCGAGGCGAGCCGGTCGCGGTGACCCGTCTTGACGAGGTAGGCCACCAGGATGCTGACCACGAGGGTGGCCTCGAGACCTTCCCGCAGGCCGATCAGGTAGTTGGCAAGCACGGTGCGTTCCCTCTCTGCGCGGCTTGTAAGGCTTGCCTAACCTAAGCACGGAGGGGACCGGGATGGCAAGACGGCTCTCGCCACCGGGTCGGGGGGAGGTCGTGACGGGTGGATCAGGGCATGGAGGGCGCAGGGGGCGGGGAGTCGTCGACCTCGAGATGGCGGGCCGCCCGGTCCAGGGCGCCGGCCAGGGCGGCCGCTGTCAGCGCGACCTGCCACGGTCGGGCACCGTGCGCGGTGAGGAAGTCCGCGACCAGGTCCGCGGTCGGGGTCGTGGAGCCAGGCGGCTCCCACGAAAGCCGGCGCACCGTGTCGGGTGTCAGGAGGTTCTCGACCGGGAGCCGGTGCTCGTCGGCGATGGCGGCCACCGCGGTGCGGGCCACGGAGAGCCGCCCTGCGGCGGTGGGGTCGCGCTCCGGCCAGCTCCGGGCGGGCGGCGGGCCCTCGTGCGGGGTCTTCAGCTCGGGCAGGTCGACTTCAGGAGCCGCCAGCGCCCGCTCGATGGCGGGCAGCCAGGTCGCCGTCTGCCGCCGCATCGAGCGACCGCCCCAGACCGGCAGCGCGACCAGCTCGGCCTCGGTGCGCGGACCGGACAGGGCCGCTCCGACCAAGGCGGCGTCGGGCAGCACGCGGCCGGGCGCGATGTCGCGGCGCTGGGCGACCTCGTCGCGGCGTTCCCAGAGGCTGCGGACCACCGCGAGCTGGCGTCGCTTGCGGACGCGGTGCAGGCCCGAGGTGCGCCGCCACGGCTCGACCCGCGGGGGCGGTGGCGGCGCGGCGACGATCGCCGCGAACTCCTCCTCGGCCCACTTCCGCTTGCCCTGCTCGTCGAGCTCGGCCGCGAGAGCGTCGCGCAGCTCGACCAGCACCTCGACGTCGAGGGCGGCGTAGCGCAGCCACGGTTCGGGCAGCGGTCGGGTCGACCAGTCGGCGGCCGAGTGGCCCTTCTCCAGGCTCAGTCCGAGCACCTCCTCGACGATCGGACCGAGCCCGACCCTGGGGTGCCCCAGCAGCCGGCCGGCCAGCTCCGTGTCGAAGATCCGCGTCGGCGTCATGCCCAGCTCGCGCAGGCACGGCAGGTCCTGGGACGCCGCATGGAGGACCCACTCGTCCTCGCCGATCGCCGCGCCGAGGTCGCTGAGGTCGGGCAGCGCCGTCGGGTCGATCAGGAGGGTGCCGACATCCTGCCGGCGGAGCTGGACGAGATAGGCGCGCTGCCCGTAGCGGTAGCCCGACGCACGCTCGGCGTCCACGGCCACCGGACCCGACCCGGCGCGGAGCACCTCGACCGCTGCGGCCAGGTCACCGGCGTCGATGAGGGGGGCGGGCACCCCGTCCCTGGGCTCGGTGAGCGGGACGGCGCTGGGCTCGTCCGCCACGGGCTGGTCCACCTCGACAGCAGCGCCGTCCACGTCGGACGCGAGCTCGGTGGAGAGGGGACCCGTCACGCCGTTCACCGTACGTGTTCGGAGCGTCATCCGTCGTACGCCGGGCCGCTGACCTCGAGCTCAGACGACGACGCCGGCCCGCATCGCGACGACTACCATCTCGGCCCGGTCGCCGGTGCCGAGCTTGCGCGCGATCCGCGCCAGGTGGCTCTTGACCGTCAGCGCCGACAGGCCCAGGGCCGCGCCGATCTCCTTGTTCGACTGTCCGTCGCCGACCAGCTGCAGAACCTCGACCTCGCGTCCGGACAGCCCGTCGGCGCCGGCCAGGCGCACGGTGCGCGGTCGCGGGGTTGTGCCCACGGCAGCAGGGTGGGCAGGTGAGGGGTGCCCGGCCGCGGCACTGACCAGGAACGCACGAACGCCCCCGGCGAGCGCTGCACGGACGGTGTACGGGTCCTCGGCGCTGGACAGGACGACCGCCCGGGTCCAGCCCAGGGCTCGCAGCTCGCGGACCAGGGCGATGCCCGAGCCGTCAGGGAGACCACCCTCGACGACGCACAGGTCACGGCTGCGGGTGCTGCCCGCGCGGGCCCGCGCCTCTGCGAGGCTCGTCGCCTCGACGATCTCGGCAGCGCCCAGGGAGCGCAACGTGCGCGCCAGCGTCTCGCGCACGAAGGGGCTGGCAACGACGACCATCGCCGTGAAGCGGGGTGCACGAGGCGCCTGAGGCCCTTGTGCGGTGCTGCCGTGCCGTTCGACCAGTGCGGTCACCAGCGTCACCCCGATCGGTGCGAGATAGGTGTCTCGAACACCATCGGTCGAGCCCGCCGGGACCTGTAGCCCGGCGCGCGGCGCTCGTCCGCGACGTCAGCGGCGGGTGGAGCGTCTCCGCACGGGTAGCGGCACCACACCGGGTGAGACCGGAGGCAGTCCGGCCGTGGTGCACAGCAGCTCGCACCACGCGAGCAGGTGCTCGCCGAACGCCTCGTCCAACGGGGTCCACGAGGCACGGATCTCGATCTGGGCGCTGGCGGCCTCGCTCGAGATCTCGCCGAAGCTCTCGGAGGAGACCCGGGTGACGGTGCCGCTGGCCGAGCCGAACGAGGCGCCGTGGCCCTGCAGGGACTCGGTCAGCCACGCCCACCCGACGCCCGTCAGCAGCGGGTCGTTGGCCATGTCGTGGTCGAGCTCGGCGCGCACGTAGGTGACCACCCGGAAGGTGCCCTGCCACGCCTCGTGCCCCGCGGGATCGTGGAGCAGCACGAACCGGCCGGTCCCGAGCTCGGTGTCAGGGTCCGCGGGGGTCAGCACGTCGGCACTGAGCGCGACCGCGTGCGGGGCCAGCCGCTGTGGCGCGGGGGTCTCCTCGAGGAGGACCTCGGGTCGCGGCACGACCGCGCGCAAGGCAGACAGCGCCCGGACGAACACCTCCGGTGCCGCGCCGACCTCCTTGCGAGCGCCCACGCCGGGAAGCGTACGTCGGCGCGCCTCCGTGGTCGGGGAGGCGCAAGGGGGACACCGTCCCGGGCGCGTCGGCCCGCGTAGCCTCTGCGCCGTGCCAGCCGTCCTGCTCGCGCTCCTCTCCAGCGTGCTCTGGGGAGGCGCCGACTTCCTCGGGGGGACGATCTCCCGCCGCCGCCCGGCGCCCTTTGTCGTGGGCACGTCCCAGCTGGCCGGGCTGGTGGTCATCACCCTGACCGCCCTGGCCTTCGGTGCCTTCGACGACGACACCGCGTATCTGCCGTGGGCGGTCGCTGCGGGCCTTGCCGGGCTGGTGGGCCTGGTCTCCTTCTACGCCGCGCTCGCGGCAGGCACCATGGGCGTCGTCTCCCCGATCGCGGCCCTCGGCGTGGTCGTCCCGGTCCTCGCGGGCCTGGCCCGCGGTGAGCGGCCGTCCGCCGTCCAGCTGGTCGGGATCGCGGTGGCGGTGACCGGGGTGGTGCTCGCCAGCGGACCGGAGTTGTCCGGGCGGGCGGGGGTGCGGCCGCTGGTGCTGGCTCTGGTGGCGGCGATGGGCTTCGGCTTTGCGCTCCTCTTCATCGCCGAGGGTGCCCGGAGCAGCACCCTCATGACCCTCGTGACCATGAGGGTGACGTCGGTGACGGTCATGACCGTGCTGCTCGCTGTGGCGGTGCGGCGGATGGACCGCTCACGCCTCGTCCTCGACCGCAAGGACGCGGCCTTGGTGATCCTCGTCGGGGTGGCCGACGTGGCCGCCAACCTGACGGTCGGTTTGGCGAGCACCCGCGGGCTGATCAGCGTCGTCGGGGTCCTCGGCTCGCTCTACCCCGTCGTGACCGTGGTGTTGGCCCGAGTCGTGCACGGGGAGCGGCTCGGTCGGATCCAGATGGTCGGCGTCGCGGGCGCTCTGGGTGGGGTTGCTCTGATCGCGGCAGGGTGAGTGCCGAGCCCGCCGTACGATCGGCGTCGTGACCGCCTCCGCCGCTGCGCCCGCCGTTCCCGCCCTACAGGACTCCGCGTTCCTGCGGGCGTGCCGGCGGGAGCCGGTCCCGCACACGCCGGTCTGGTTCATGCGCCAGGCGGGCCGCTCGCTCCCGGAGTACCGCAAGGTTCGTGCTGGCGTCCCGATGCTCGAGGCGTGCTGGCGTCCGGACCTGGTCACCGAGATCACCCTGCAGCCGGTGCGCCGGCACGGCGTCGACGCGGCGATCCTGTTCAGCGACATCGTCGTGCCGCTCAAGGCCGTCGGGGTCGACCTCGACATCGTGCCCGGCGTCGGGCCGGTGGTGGCGGAGCCGATCCGCACCGCCGCGGACCTGGACCGGCTGCGGCCCCTCGAGCCCGATGACGTCGCCGCTATCGCCGAGGCCGTGCGGATGACCGTCGCCGAGCTGGGGCCGGTCCCGCTGATCGGGTTCGCCGGGGCGCCGTTCACCCTTGCGTCCTACCTGGTCGAGGGCGGTCCGTCGCGCAACCACGAGCACACCAAGGCGCTGATGTACGGCGACCCGGTGCTGTGGGACGCCCTGATGCGGCGGCTGGCGGGCATCACGGCCGCCTTCCTGCGCGCGCAGATCGAAGCAGGGGTCTCGGCGGTACAGCTGTTCGACTCCTGGGTCGGGGCGCTGCCGGCCACGGACTACGTGCGGCAGGTCCAGCCGCACTCGGCGGCCGTGCTGTCAGCGGTTGGCGAGCTGGGGGTGCCCCGCATCCACTTCGGTGTCGTCACCGGTGAGCTGCTCGGTCACATGGGCGATGCGGGCGCCGAGGTGGTGGGGGTCGACTTCCGGCTGCCCCTGGACGAGGCGCTGCAGCGCATCGGGCCGGACCGCGCGGTGCAGGGCAACCTGGACCCCGCCGCGCTGTTCGCTCCCTGGGAGGCGGTGGCCGAGCGGACCCGCGCCGTCCTGGCCGCGGGTCGGGCCGCGCCGGGGCACATCTTCAACCTCGGGCACGGCGTGATCCCGGAGACCGACCCCGGCGTGCTCACCCGCGTGGTGGATCTCGTGCACGAGGAGTCCGCCCGCTGAGTGTCAGGCCATCCTGCGAGACCGCAGCAGGAGGTACGCCGGGAGGCCGAGGATGCCGGCGACGACCGCGAACGGGAACACGGCGCCGAGCACCGTGAGAGCGACCAGCACGATCCCGACGAGGGCGCTCCAGCCCCCCTCCAGGCCGGAGGCGAAGCCGAGCTCCTCGTCGTTACGGTCCGCAGGTTCCGGCCGGTCGCGGGCCAGCAGGGTGACGTCGATGCTGGCCAGGTCCGTGACGTCCTCGAGCCGCACCAGCTGCGCCTGCAGGGACTCGAGGTCGGACTCACGACGCGCCAGCTCGGCCTCGACCTGCACGACCTCACCGATCGTGGTCGCCTCGGAGAGCAGGCTGCGCACCCTGGCAACACTGCGCTCCTGGGACCGCACCCGGCTGCTCGTGTCGGCCAGCTCCGTCGTCACGTCCTCGGCGCTGCGGGTCCGGCCGAGCTCCTTGCCCAGGGCGCCGAGGGAGTCGAGGGTGGCGCCGAACTGCGACGGGGGCACCCGCAGCGACAGGCTCGCCTCGCCGAACCCCTGACGGCGCGGGTCCGCCGTCGTCTGTTCGGAGAAGACGACGCCGTCGACCGCAAGGACGAGAGCCTCGGCACGAGCAGCAGCCCGCGCCACGTCACGGACGCGGACGGTGACCTGGCCCCGATAGACGATGTCGCGGCCGTTCGGGAGGATCCGTGCGCTCGTGCGGTCACCCGGTGCGGCCGGGTCGACCGAGCGCTCGCGCTCGTCGCTGCCCGCGTCCTTCGGCGCGACCTGGCCGGCCGAGCCCGCGGAGGAGGAGGCGGCGCCGTCGCTCGAGTCGGCACCACCCCCGCACCCCGTCAGCACGGCAAGCAAGACGACGAGCGGTGTCAGTTTCGCGATGTTCGACTTCCGGGTGATCGGCATAGCGGTCTGACGTGGGTGGGGCGGGCCCGGTTTCCGGCGCCGGGTTGCGATCAGGTCACGGACGACCCCGTCAGCGCCGGGAGATGTCGATCCAGGTGCCGCCGCTGTCGCCGTCCGGGTCGTGGTTGGCCGAGAAGAGGTACGCCGTCCCGGTGGACTGCAGTCCGGTGACCGTGAGGCGCACCGAGCTCTCCGACTTGAGCTGGCCGCTGGTCATCGAGCAGGCACCGAGGGCGTCGGTCGTGCACGTCAGCGCGGTGGTCGCGTTGCCCCACCGGGCAGACACGAGGACGCCTGCCACGGGTGCCTCCTGCGCCGAGTGGACCCGGACGGTCCCGGTCGCGCGCCAACCCGACTTCACCGTCGCCCGCGTCCCGTCCAGGTCACCGACATGGATCGGCTGGGGCGAGGCGGGGAGGCGGAGCTGAGCCCAGACGAACCGGTGGTCGGAGTACTTGCACGTCGGGACGGGGGAGCACCCGACGGTGCCCGGCTCGGCGCCGCCCCAGCCGGGGTCGTCCGCGCCGGCGGCGACCGGGGTGAGAACGTCGCTGGCGAAGACATAGTCCAGGCGCATCCTGCGGACAGCAGTGGCACCGGAGCAGGTGGTGGTCGCGGTGGCGTTCTCGAACGTCCACTGGCTCTTCATCGGGAGGTTCGCTTCTCGCCGGTACGTTCGGACGGCGTCGAGGTACGCGTGGCCGTTCGACATCGCGGTCACGGTGGCGTACCAGTCCATCGGGGCCGAGAGCTCCTCCGGGTCGCACTCGTACTCCGTCTGGGCAGCCCGGCGGTTGAAGTCGCCGATGACCGAACCGCGGTCGTCGTACGGGGCGAGCTGCTCGCGGATCTTGGCCGCGTTGCGGGTCCTGCACTCCTCGTCACCGGTGGCGTTGCTCGTCGGCGCCAGGTGGACGCCCGCCACGGCCAGCTCCTTGCCGCTGGCCTTTTCCTGTGCGGTGACGGTCTGGTACAGGCGGACCGAGTCGCACACGTCGAGCCAGCTGGTCCTCCCGGTGTAGTCCATGGTGGTCGTGTTGAGCAGCAGCTTGACCTTCACGTCGCTGGTGAGGCCTGCGTTGGAGCTGAGGCCGACCACGGCGTACGACGCGTTCATGCGGGCATTCAGCTTGTCGCGCAGGGAGATCAACCCGCTCTGCGTGATCTCCTCGACCACGATCACGTCGGCCGCGGTCGGGGTGAGGCCGACCCGCGTGCCCAGCCCTGCGGCGAGCTCGTTCATCCGGGCGTCGTCGATGTCGCGCTGATGGGCGTTCACCGTCACCACGACCACGTCACCGGCCGGGGACTCGACGTCCACCGGCGCCCACCGTGGCGGCGGCCGGAGGCGCCCCCAGGGGCAGAGCGAGCGCGGTGGCAGCCATCAGGAGCCAGCCCGTCGTCGTCCGTCGGGCGCGGGAGGTGGGATAGGTCATCGCGACAACGTAATCTCCGCGTCTGAGCATCGGTATGGCCCGATATGACCAATTTCTCCGAGACCCGCGAAGGTCCTCGGGCACGCCCCGTGGACAATGACCCGGTGACCCTGCCGCTCCCGAGCCGACACGTCGTCGTGGTCGGCGGCGGGATCTCGGGGCTCGCCGCCGCGTGGTTCCTGCGCCAGGACGGCCCGGCGGACCTGCAGGTCACCGTGCTGGAGGCGAGCGAGCAGGTCGGGGGAAAGCTGCGCGTCAGCGATCTCGCCGGCGTCGCTGTCGACGAAGGGGCCGAGTCGCTGCTGCTGCGCCGGCCGGAAGCAGTGGATCTGGTGCGGGCGGTAGGCCTTGGCGACGAGATGGAGGACGCGGCCACCACGTCGGCGATGGTCTGGAGCCGCGGCGCGATGCACCCCATGCCGGCGCGGACGGTCATGGGGATTCCCGGGGACCTGCGGCCACTGGCCGCGACGGGTCTGCTCACCGGGCGCGAGCTGGCGCGGATCCCGCTGGACTCCTGGCTGCCGCGCACCAGGATCGGCGAGGACATCTCGGTGGGCCGCTACGTGACGGCACGGATGGGGCGCGGGGTGCTGGACCGGCTGGTCGAGCCACTCTTGGGTGGTGTGTACGCGGGGAGCGCCGACCATCTCTCGCTGGAGGCGACATTGCCCCAGCTGGCACCGCACGCCCGTCGCGAGCGGTCGCTGCTCGCCGCCGTGCGCTCGAGCCGGCCGGGCGCGCCAGCGAAGGGTGCTGTGTTCGGTGCGCCGCGGGGGGGTGTGGGCAGGCTGCCGGCAGCGGTGGCGCGAGCGTCCGGCGCCCGGGTCCGTACCGGGATCGCGGTGCGCGAGCTGGCCCGCGCTCCCTCGGGCTGGCGGCTGACCGTCGGGTCGACGTCGGGGCCCGAGGAGATCGAGGAGCTGTATGCCGACGCGGTGGTCCTGGCCGTACCCGCCGCCGCCGCCACCCGGCTGCTCCGCGGCCCGGTTCCCTTCGCCGCGAGCGAGCTGGCTCAGGTGCGCTCCGCGTCGATGGCCGTGCTGGCCCTCGCCTTCCCGGCGACAGCGTTCCCGTCCGCACCCGTCGGCTCCGGCTTCCTCGTGCCACCGGTGGACGGCCGGGTGGTCAAGGCGGTGACGTTCTCGTCGTCGAAGTGGGGGTGGTACGCGGCCGCGGCCCCCGGAATCGTGGTGGTCCGCGCCTCGGTGGGGCGCCTCGGCGAGGAGGCGATCCTGCAGCGCGAGGACGCGGAGGTCCTCGACGTGGCCCTTGCCGACCTGACCGACGCGCTCGGTGTGACAGCTCCGCCCCTGGACGCCCGACTGACGCGGTGGGGTGGCGGGCTGCCGCAGTACGCCGTGGGTCACCGCGCCCGCGTCGACCGGGTGCGTGCCGCCGTGGCCGGGCAGCCCGGACTCGCGGTCTGCGGCGCCGCCTACGACGGGGTCGGTGTCGCGGCCTGCGTCGCCACCGCGCAGCGCGCGGCCGCCGAGGTGCTGCGACAATGGGCGGGTGAGTGACGTGACCGGCCCCGGCCGCCCGAAGGCGCGGGACATCAACCAGGTCATCCGCTACACCATGTGGTCGGTCTTTCGCGTGCGTACTCCGCTCACCGACGATCGGTCCGGGGTCGCGGCCGAGGTCGAGGACCTCTTCGACCAGCTCGCCGCCAAGGACGTCGTCGTCCGTGGTGTCTATGACGTCTCGGGGCTGCGTGCCGACGCCGACCTCATGGTGTGGTGGCACGCACCCTCGCCGGACGACCTGCAGGAGGCCTACAGCCGCTTCCGCCGGACGGCCCTCGGCGCGGCCTGCGAACCGGTGTGGTCGAACATGGCGCTGCACCGCCCCGCCGAGTTCAACAAGAGCCACGTCCCGGCGTTCCTGGCCGACGAGCAGGCGGGCGACTACGTCTGCGTCTATCCGTTCGTGCGGTCCTACGAGTGGTACCTCCTGCCCGACGCCGAGCGTCGCGAGATGCTCGCCGAGCACGGGCAGCTCGCCCGTGGGTTCCCTGACGTGCGCGCCAACACCGTGTCGTCCTTCGCGCTCGGCGACTACGAGTGGCTGCTGGCCTTCGAGGCCGACGAGCTGCACCGCATCGTCGACCTCATGCGGGAGCTGCGCGCATCCCGCGCGCGAATGCACGTCCGGGAAGAGTTGCCGTTCTACACCGGGCGCCGCAAGCCGGTGTCCGAGCTGGTCGCGGCACTGCCGTGAGCACCGAGAGCAGCGAGAGCAGCGTATGAGCGCCTCGCCGCACGGGACGGACGGTCACGACCCGGGATCGGATCTCCCCGACGTCGAGGGCGAGGAGCCCCGCGTCGCCCGACCGCATGACCGTCGGCAGGTACGACGGGTCGTGCCAGTCCAAGCATGGCCGACGCGCGGACGGTGGCTGGCCGATCTGCTCGGCGCGCGGGCCCGTCTCATTGCGGCGCTACTGGC
>JAJAYQ010000051.1 GCA_026786145.1 Spirochaetaceae bacterium
CGGGCGTGCGGGGTGCGGGGGGGGGGGGCGGGGGGCGTGCCACCTGTTTTCGGCGCGCCGGTCGGGGGCCGGGGCTCCGGGGTGGGGGTGGGGGGGGCCGAGGTACGGCAGCAGACTGCTCAGGCCTCGGGGACGACCTCTACCGACACGGTCGCGGCAACCTCAGGATGCAGCCGGACGCTGACCTGGTGGGCACCGACGGACTTGATGGGCTGGCCCATCTCGAGACGGCGCTTGTCGACCTGCGGGCCGCCGGCCTTGCTGACGGCCGCGACGATGTCGGCCACGGTGACGGCGCCGAAGAGCCGCCCACCGGACCCGGCCCGCACGGGAAGCGTGACGGTGAGGCCCTCGAGCTGGCCCTTGATCTCCTTGGCATGGCTGAGGTCGCGGACCTCGCGGACCTCGCGGCCCCGCTTGATCGAGGAGATCTGCTTCTCGCCGCCGCGCGTCCAGCGCATCGCGACGCCGCGCGGGACGAGGAAGTTACGGCCGTAGCCGTCCTTGACCTCGACGACGTCGCCGGGTGCGCCGAGGCCGACGACCTCCTGGGTGAGGATGAGCTTCATGGTGTCGTCCCCCCTCAGCGCGCGGTGCTGGTATAGGGCAGCAGCGCCATCTCACGGCTGTTCTTCACGGCCATGGCGACGTCGCGCTGGTGCTGGGTGCAGTTGCCGCTGACGCGACGGGCCCGGATCTTGCCGCGGTCGGAGATGAACTTCCGCAGGAGTCCGGTGTCCTTGTAGTCGACGTGGGTGATCTTGTCCTTGCAGAAGACACAGACCTTCTTCTTGATCTTGCGGGGGGGAGGCTTGGCCATCGTGGTGCTCCAGATCCTGGATGCCCGGCTCGGTGGCCGGGATGGTCAACGGATGTGTCGGGCTCTTGGTCTTGTCAGGGAATCGAGTAGGTCAGAACGGCGGCTCGTCGGAGGAGGCGCCGGGGTTGTTCCAGCCACCGCCGCCACCACCGCCGCCACCGCTGGCCGCCGGTGCAGAAGCCGGTGCAGAAGCCGGCGAGGCCGGCGAGGCCGAGGCCCACGGGTCGTTGTCGGCAGCAGGCGCGCCACCGAAGCCACCGCCACCGCGCTGGGTCTTGGCAACCTTGGCCGTCGCGAACTTCAGGCTCGGCCCGACCTCGTCGACGTCGATCTCGTAGGACGTCCGCTTCTCGCCCTCCTTGGTCTCCCACTCGCGTTGCTTGAGGCGGCCTTGCACGATCACGCGCATTCCGCGCTGCAGGGACTCCGCGACGTTCTCAGCGGCTTGGCGCCAGACGCTGCAGCGCAGGAAGAGACTCTCGCCGTCCTCCCACTTCGA
Source organism: Spirochaetaceae bacterium (assembly GCA_026786145.1). GTDB lineage: Bacteria > Actinomycetota > Actinomycetes > JACCUZ01 > JACCUZ01 > JAJAYQ01. The sequence goes on from JAJAYQ010000051.1 coordinate 1,320, forward strand.
GGTGTCCTTGTTGAACCGCGACGGCGTGGAAGCAATACGGAACGCGGCCACGGCGGCCCCGCTCGGCGTGAAGCGCAGCTCGGGGTCCTCGACCAGGTTGCCGACGATGGTGATGACGGTTTCGCCTGCCATGGAATCAGTCCTTATCGCTGGTCGGGCTCTCGATCGGGTGGTCGGACTGGTCGAACGGTGCGTCAGCGCAGTTCCGGGCGCATGACCTTGGTGCGCAGGACGGCCTCGTTCAGGTTGAGCTGGCGGTCGAGCTCCTTGACCGTCGCGGGCTCGGCCTGCAGGTCCACGACGGCGTAGATGCCCTCGCTCTTCTTGTCGATCTCGAAGGCCATCCGGCGGCGTCCCCAGATGTCGATCTTCTCGACGCTGCCGCCGTCGGTCTTCACCACGGTCAGGAACTGGTCGAGGGACGGAGCGACGGTGCGCTCCTCGATGTCGGGGTCGAGGATGACCATCAGTTCGTAGTGACGCATGCGGAGCACCCACCTCCTCTGGACTCGGCGGCCACGGTCGTTCCGTGACAGGAGGGCTACTGCATCGACTACGTCGTAGGCAGTCCGGTCAGGGTACCTGCGCCCGGCGTACGCGGGAAATCGTCGTCCACAGGGGAGTCGGGCGAGTCCCGTCCCTGTCGGGGTGCAGTCGTATCTTCACTGACATGACCACTGCACCTCGGATGCGCATCGGGGCCCATGTCGACCAGGTCGACCCGCTGGCCGAGGCACTGGCCCGCGGGGCGGACCTGGCGCAGTTCTTCCTCGGCGACCCACAGGGGTGGAAGGCGCCCGTGGTGGCGTACGCCGGGGGTGCGGCGGCGCTGCGGGCCGACGCCGAGGCGGCCGGCGTCGACCTCTACGTGCACTCGCCCTACGTCATCAACGTCGCCACCTCCAACAACCGCATTCGCATCCCGAGCCGCAAGCTGCTTGCCCAGCACGCGACGCTCGCCGCCGAGATCGGGGCCAAGGGCCTGGTGGTGCACGGTGGGCACGTCCTCAAGGACGACGACCCCGAGGGCGGGTTCGACAACTGGGCCAAGACTCTCGAGCGGTTCGAGCCGCCGCTGCCGATCCTGATCGAGAACACCGCCGGCGGCGGCAACGCGATGGCCCGACACCTCGACCGCATCGCGCGGCTGTGGGAGGTGCTCGACGGCCGGTGCTCCGTCTCGACGATGGGCTCGGTGGGCTTCTGTCTCGACACCTGCCACGCCCACGCGGGGGGCGAGGACCTCGCGGGGATCGTCGACCGGGTCAAGGCCGTCACCGGCCGGGTCGACCTGGTGCACGCCAACGACTCGCGCGACACCTTCGACTCCGGCGCGGACCGGCACGCCAACCTCGGGAGCGGGTCGATCGACGGCGACGACATCGTCGCGGTCGTGGCCGCCGCGGGGGCGCCTGTCGTGTGCGAGACACCGGGAGGTGCAGCCGGCCAGGGTGCCGACATCACGTTCCTGCGCGACCGGCTGCCCACCTGACCCTCAGGGAGAGGGGTAGGGCGGTGGCAGCGGACCGGCGCTGCCGGCCGCCGCGCAGGGCACCAGCTCGTCCCGCAGCCGACGCAACGAGGCGACGAAGGGAGCGAGGCCGGCGCCCTCGGCGTCCACCGGGCCGCGCAGCGGGCCCACCAACCAGGTCTCGATGAGGTCCAGGTGGCCCGGCAGGGCCGCGGCGAGGCGGTCCCGGCCGGCGTCGCTGATCACGGCGTACGTCGTGCGGCGGTCGGTCGAGCAGGCCTGGCGGGCGACCAGCCCCCGGTCCACGAGTCGGTCCACCACCCGGGTCACCCCGCTGGTGGTGAGCGAGGTCTGGCCGGAGAGGTCGGTCATCCGCAGCAGCCCCATCGGCGAGCGGGCGAGGCGGATCATCACCTCGAACTCCACCGGCGAGAGCCCGTGCTCGGCCAGCTGCGTCGCGCTCCGGGCGGAGAGGCCCGACCAGGTCTCGGCCAGCAGCCCCATCACCGTCAGCCGGTCGTCGGAGACCGCCTCGGCTGCCTCGGGGACGCCCGTGCCGAGGAGTCCGGGGGCGGGGGAGGTGGGGGGCGTGTTCACGGGAAAAGAATAGCAGTATTTGACAACGGGAATGTTGAAGATGCAATGTTTGCTTTGGCAGACAAGTAGCCATCCGACCGCACCGGCCAGGCCCGACCGGTGCCCCCGCCTTCCGGAGAGGACGCCATCATGACCACCACCCCAGAGACCGCCGCCGAGGTCGCCGTCGAGCAGGCCGAGCAGGCCGCCGCCACCTCGCGTGTCGTGGACGGTGTGACCTTCCCGGCGCCCGGCACCTACGTGCTGGACCCCACCCACACCCGCATCGGCTTCGTCGCCCGCCACCTGATGGTCACCAAGGTGCGCGGCAACTTCGGCGAGTTCAGCGGCTCGATCACGGTCGCCGAGGACCCCAAGGACTCGACCGCCGAGGCCACGCTGAAGACCGTGACCATCGAGACCGGCACCCCCGACCGTGACACGCACCTGCGCTCCGGTGACTTCCTCGAGGCCGAGAAGTACCCCGAGATCACCTTCCGCAACGCCCGCATCCAGTCGCAGAAGGACGCCCAGTTCACGGTCGTCGGTGACCTCACCGTCAAGGACACCACCCGCCCGGTCACCCTCGACGTCGAGATCGACGGCGTCGCCACGGACCCGTGGGGCAACGAGAAGCTCGCCATCACGGCCAGCACCGAGATCGACCGCGAGGAGTTCGGGATGACGTGGAACGTCGCGCTCGAGACCGGCGGCGTCCTCGTCTCCAAGAAGGTCAAGATCGAGATCGAGGCCCAGGCGGCCCGCCAGGCCTGATCCACGATCCGCAGCACCCGAAGTGGACCGGCTGGCCACGGCATGTGCCGCCGGGTAACCGGTCCACTTCGGGTGTGGTGACCCCACGTCGGTAGCCTTCTCGCCTATGGCCATGACGGTGCGCGAGATCGACCGCGACGAGCACCTCTCCTTCGTGACCGAGCGCGCCGCGACAGCATCCGTGAGCTTCCTGCAGTGCCCGTCGTGGGCCCAGGTGAAGAGCGAGTGGGGCGCCCAGAGCCTGGGCTGGCACGACGGGGGCGGCTCCCTCGTGGGCGTCGGCCTGGTGCTGCTGCGCCAGGTGCCCAAGGTGAAGCGCTTCCTCGCCTACCTCCCCGAGGGCCCCGTGATCGACTGGTCGGCCGCGGACCTGGAGGAGTGGTTGCGCCCGATGGTCGGCCACCTGCGGGAGGCCGGTGCCTTCGGCGTCCGCATGGGTCCGCCGGTCGTGAGCCGGCGATGGACGGCTGCCACCATCAAGGCGGCGATCGCGGGCGGCGCGGGCGGGCGGCTCGGCGACGTGCCGCCGGACGAGACGGACCCGGTGGCCGACTCGGTGTCGGCGACGCTGACCCGGCTGGGCTGGCGGGCACCGGCGGGGGACGAGGGCTTCTCGACCGGGCAGCCACGGTACGTCTTCCAGGTGCCCGTCCACGGGCGTACCGGCGACGAGGTGCTCGCGGGGTTCAACCAGCTCTGGCGCCGCAACGTCAAGAAGGCGGCGAAAGCCGGCGTCGAGGTGACCCAGGGGACCGAGGCGGACCTGCCTGCATTCCACCAGCTCTACCTGGAGACCGCGGCCCGGGACCACTTCACCGGCCGGCCACTGGCGTACTTCCAGCGGATGTGGTCCGCGATGCGCGCCGAGGACCCCGACCGGATCCGGCTCTACCTGGCGCACCACGAGGGCGACCTGGTCGCCGCGACCACGATGGTCCGGGTCGGCCGGCACGCCTGGTACTCCTACGGGGCGTCCTCGACGGCCAAGCGCGACGTACGCGGATCCAACGCGGTCCAGTGGCAGATGCTGCGCGAGGCGGCCGAGTCGGGCGCCGCGGTCTACGACCTGCGCGGCATCACCGACACCCTCGCCGAGGACGACCCGCACTTCGGGTTGATCCAGTTCAAGCTGGGCACCGGCGGTGAGGCGGTGGAGTACCTGGGGGAGTGGGACCTGCCGCTGAACCGCCTGCTGTTCAAGGCTTTCGAGGTCTACATGGACCGGCGCGGATAATGACCCCATGACGTTCACGCTGTACGTCGACGAAGACCGCTGGCGCGCTCACCTGCGTTCGGTGGTCGAGACGATGCCGGGCATCGTGCCCGTCATCAAGGGCAACGGGTACGGCCTCGGGCTGGCCCGGCTCGCGCAGGAGGCCGCCGCCCTCGGTGTCGAGGCCGTGACCGTCGGCACCACCGAAGAGCTGCCGGTCGTGCGCGACGCGTTCGGTGGTGACGTCCTCGTGCTGACCCCGGCCTACCCGCGGCCCGACGAGGACCCGACCGGTCGCGTGGTGCAGACCGTCGCCCACCTCGAGACCCTGCGGGCCGCCACCGGTTCGCGGGTGGTGCTCGAGTCGATGACAACGATGCGACGTCACGGCCTGACCGTGGACTCGGTTCCGCAGCTGGCCGGGCTGCTCCCCGGCGTACGGCTGGAGGGCCTCGCGTTCCACCTCCCGATCGACCGGCACGGCGGCTACGACCCCGCCGCCGAGGTCACCGAATGGCTGCGGCGGCTGGGTGCGGCCGGGGTGCCGACGGAGACGGCCTGGGTGAGCCACCTGCAGGCCGCGGAGCTGACGGGGCTGCGGGCGCAGTTCCCTGGGACGACGTTCCGGCCGCGCGTCGGCACATCGCTCTGGCTCGGTGACCGGGGGGCGCTGACCGCGCGGGGCACCGTGCTCGACGTGCACCCGCTGGCGCGGGGTGAGCACTACGGCTACCGCCGCCACCGGACGTTGCGCAAGAGCCATCTCGTCGTCGTCTCCGGTGGCACCGCGCACGGCGTCGCCCTCGAGGCGCCGCGGTCGGTGCGCGGACCGGTCGGGCGGGCGAAGGCCGTGGCGGTCGGGACGCTGGCCGCGGCCAACCGGTCGCTGAGCCCGTTCACCTGGGCCGGCCGCCAGCGCTGGTTCGCCGAGCCGCCGCACATGCACGTGTCGCTGCTGCTCCTGCCGGCATCTGTCACCCCGCCGAGGATCGGCGACGAGCTGGACTGCGAGGTCCGCCTCACCACCATCCACCCCGACACCCTCACCCCCACCCGCAATCGACCACGTACAGCAGGTGGGTGATCGCCGCGGCAGGTGTGTGCGCCTGCTGACGCGAGCACACGCCTCGTGTGGTCGGCCTGTGGATGGCGCCAGGCCCTGCGGTCGTCGTGCTGGCAGGCTCGTCCCGTGCCCTACGCACCGTTCCTCGCCCCGGAGCTGCTGGCCCTCGCAGCCACCCAGCGTGGCGTCTTCACCGCCGCACAGGCCCGCGCGGTCGGCCACACACAGAACGACCTGCAGCGGCTGCGGCGGCACAAGTACATCGTGTCGGTGCGACGTGGCGTCTATGCCCTACGCAAGACGTACGTGGTGGTGGACGCGGCCAAACGGCACGGCATGCAGGTGGCCGCCCTTGGCCTGGTGCTGACGCCGCCCGCCACCCTGAGCCACGAGTCCGCCGCCGGAGAGCTCGGGCTCGAGCTGCTGGAACCCGACCTGTCGCTGCTACACGTCACGCGCGCGGATGACGCCGGTACTCGGGTGGAGGCCGGTGTCAAACACCATTGCGCCGAGGTCCCCGAGAGTCATCTCGTACGCCGGGAGGGCGAACTCGACCTGACCACCCTGGCCCGTGCCGCTATCGACATCGCTCGCGAGGCGGTCCGGCTCGAGTGTGCTGTCGCCGCGATCGACTCCGCTCTTCGCCTCGGTGTCACGAGAGACGAGCTAGCCGCGGTCATGCTGCGCTGCCGCAGTTGGCGTGGGGCGCGGATCGCGAGCCGAGCGCTCTCGCTCGCGGACGGTCGCGCGGCGAACCCGGGTGAGTCGTGGTCACGCGTCGTGCTGATCCAGCAGGGGCTCCCGCCGACCGGCCTGCAGGTGCCGGTGTACGACGACGACGGGTTGATCGGCTACGCGGACTTCGGCTGGGACGGCGTACTCGGCGAGCTGGACGGCAAGGGCAAGTACGGCATCGGCGTCGACACCGACCCCGAGGAGGCCGCGCGGATCGTGTGGCGCGAGAAGCGGAGGGAGGACCGTCTGCGCGCCCTGGGGAACGAGGTCGTCCGCTGGACCTACGCCGAGCATCACCGGCCGCAGGTCATCGCGGCGCGAGTGATCGCCGCCCAGGCCCGGGCCGCCGAGCGGCGACAGTGGTCCGGCTGAGACTCGCAGCAGGCGATCGCGAGAGACTCGACCGCGCATGAACTTGCCGTCGACCAACCGCGCGTCGCGGGGCCTGTGATCGCCTCACCAGGTGTGTACGCCTGCCGCAGCGATCACCCGCCTCCCGTACGTGGTCGATTGCGCAAAGGGAGGGGGTGGGCGTCGGGGGCGTGGTCGAGGACGCCGCCGGCGGGGTCGTCGACGGGGTAGGGGGTCAAGGTGCGGGCGGGCTCCTGGACGGTGGCGATCCAGGGGGATGCACCGTCGGGTGCGGCGCGGACAGGGTCCTGCTCCGGACGCAGGACGTCGCGGACGACCACTGCGCACAGCCAGAGCGTCCCGGCAACGTGGGCGAGGACCGTCGCGCCGTAGCCGTCCTCGCCCAGCGCCCGGTCCGGGTTCCCCGGCGGGTAACCGGCGATCAGCATCCAGGTCCCGACGAAGTGCACGACCTCCGCGGCCTGCCAGATCAGGAAGTCCCGCCACCGGGGCCTGGCCAGCGCCGCGAGCGGCAGCAGCCACAGCGCGTACTGCGGGGAGTAGACCTTGTTGGTCAGCACGAATGCGGCCACGACGAGGAACACGAGCTGGGGCAGCCGCGGCCTGCGCTCGGCGCGCAGCCCCAGCACCGCCACCCCGACGCAGGCCAGGGCGAACAGCCCGCCGGACACGACGTTGAGCGCCCCCTCCGGCACCGAGTAGCCCTGCTGGCTCAGGACGAACCACACCGAGCCGAAGCCCGCGCCGCGATCCTCGGAGAGCCGGTAGAAGCGGGCCCAGCCGTCGACGTCGACGAGCATCACCGGGACGTTCACCACCGTCCAGGCGCCGACGGCAGCAACCAGCGCCGCCCAGAACTCCCGCATCCGCCCGGCCCGCCAGCAGAGCACCAGCAGCGGTCCCAGGACGAAGAGCGGGTAGAACTTCGTCGCGGCCGCCAGCCCGATCAGGACCCCGGCCGCCACCGGTCTCGCGCGGGCCCAGGCCAGCATGCCCAGGGCGAGCAACGCCACGGCATACAGGTCCCAGTTGATCGTCCCTGACAGGGCGAGGACCGGCGCGAGCGCGAACAAGGCGGCGTCCCACGGCCGGCGACCCGCTGTCCGTGCCGTCGCGGCGACCGCGATCGCGGCGCAGAGGGCCAGCGCCAGGGCGTTGATGTCGAAGTAGCGGAGGGTGCGAGCGCTGGCGTCCCCCGGGTCCGCGGAGCTGCCAACGGCTTGAGCGGTCAGCCACATGGCGGCACCGGTGAGGACGGGGTACTCCACCCGCCGGTCGCCCACCTGGTCGATGTAGGGCACCTCGCCGTCGGCGAGCCCGCGGCCGAAGTACAGCGGGGGGATGTCGCTGTAGCAGGAGTGCACGTAGACACCCGGTGCCCCCCACCCCGTGTCGCGGCAAAACTCCTTCTGCACCAACCCGATCCCGCAGGTCAGGAAGGTCAGCGCGAGCAGCACCCGCAACGGGGTCCACCAGCTGGTGCCGGTGCGGGCGTGGCGGCCCAGTGGCCCGCCGAGTGCCTCACTCCCGAGGTGTACGACGGGGTCGTCCCTCGACGGTGCCACGACACCACCCGGTTCGCGCCCCCGCTCGACGGAGGTCACCGGGTCAGCCGACGCCTGGCGAGATGGTGACGTCCTGCGGCGGCGGGGTCGACTCGGTCGGTGCCGGGACCGGGGTCTCCGTCGGAGTGACCGACGGGGTCGGCACGACCACGGTCTCGGTGGGCGTCGGCGACTCGGACTCGCTCGGTGACGGCTCGGGTGCCGGGTTGATGGTGTCGCCGACGTCGGCCCGCGGCGGGAAGTCCTGGACCTCTTTGCCCTCCATGGCTCCCAGCATGAATGCCGTCCAGATCCGGGCGGGGTACTCGCCGCCGAAGAACGTCGAGAGGCCACCCACCCCGTCGAGGTCGGCCCTGCCGGTTCCCTTGTAGAAGCTGACCGCCGCCGAGAGCTGTGGGGTGTAGCCGACGAACCAGGCCGACGTCACTGTATCGGGGCGCAGCGCCGCGGTCCCCGTCTTCCCGGCGGCGGGCCGGCCCAGCGCACGTGCCTCGGTGCCCGTCCCGCTCTGCACGACCTGCTGGAGCGCATAGCTCAGGTCGGCCATCACGTCCTCGTCGAAGGCCTGTTCGGTGCCGGTGTCGGCCTTGTACCGGGTGCCGCCGTTGGCGCCCTTGACCTCCGCGACGACGTGCCATTTCGCCCGCTCGCCCTGTGCGGCGAACGTCGCGTAGGCATTGGCCATGTCGATGTTGCGCACCGACGCGGTGCCCAGCGGGATGACCGCGTTGGCCTCCAGTCCTGGCGTGTCCTCCGGGATGCCGGCCGCGATCGCTGACTCGCGCACCCGCTCCGGCCCCATCTCGAGAGTGAGGTCGACGTACGCCGTGTTGATGGACTCTCGCGTCGCCTGGATGAGGTCCACCGACGAGCCGTAGTCGTTGTCGAACTCGTTGCCGACAGTCGTGTCGGTGCCCGGCAGCTCCAGCGGCGAGTTGCCCTGGAACGTGCTGCGCAGACCGATCCCGTCCTCCAGCGCACCGGCCAGGGCGAACGGCTTGAACGAGGAGCCCGGCTGGATCGCGGCCTGGGTCGCCTCGTTGAGCTGGCCGGCCTCCGGCCCGCCGTACATCGCGATGACGGCGCCGGTGCCGGGCTCGACCGCCGAGAGCCCGATGTGCACGTTGCGGGCGTTCTCGGTCGGACGCTCCTCCCGCACCGCCCGGACGGCCGCGCGCTGGGACCTGCGGTCGAAGGTGCTGGTGACGCGCAGGCCGCCGAGGTCGATGTCGCGGTCGGTGAACCCCTGCGCCCTGAGCTCGCGGCGCACCGTGTCCATCAGGTAGTAGCTGGGCCCGCCGCGCGGCTTGCCGGGCTCGGCGGTCTGCGGGACGGTCATCCCCGCGCGCTCGCCCGCCGCCAGCCAGTCGTTGGTGACCATGCCGTCCAGGACGTAGTCGAAGCGGCCCTGCAGCCGGTCGGCGTCCTCGTCGGGGTCATAGTTGGCCGGCGAGCGGATCACCGAGGCGAGCACCGCGCCCTCCTCGACAGTGAGCTCCGACGCGGGCTTGTCGAAGTAGGTCGAAGCGGCGGTCTCGATCCCGTAGGCGCCGCGACCGAAGTAGATGGTGTTCAGGTAGTCGGCCAGGATCGTGTCCTTGTCATCGCGGCGGGCGAGCTTCACCGAGATGAGGAACTCCTTGAACTTGCGGGTGTACGTCCGCTCCTGGGAGAGGTAGGCGTTCTTCGCGTACTGCTGGGTGATCGTCGAGCCGCCCTGGATCGAGCCGCCGCGCAGGTTGCTCCAGAAGGCGCGGGCGATGCCGGTCGGCGAGATGCCGCGGTTCTCGTAGAACGACCGGTCCTCGGCGGCGAGCACGGCCTTCTGCACGTGCTCCGGGACCTGGTCGAGCGGGACGATGATGCGGTTCTGCTCACCGAACCGGCCGATCTCGGCCTTGCCGTTGTCGAAGTAGACGATCGTCGTCTGCGCGCTGACGAGCTCGTTCGGCGTCGGGATGGGCGTCGCGGCGTACGCCACTCCGACCAGCAGGACCACGGCCACGAACCCCCCGAGCGCCAGTGCCAGGAGCTGGCGGAACGACGGCAGGTAGCGGCGGACGCCGTCGTAGTTCTCGCGCGGGTAGTCGACTCTCAACGTCAGCGTCCGTAGGTCGGGGGCGGGATGGTGAGGCGACAGCCTAACGACCAGCCCCGGACCGCGGTGCCGCCACGGCCGGGGCATCACCGGGTCGCTGGACTTGCACACATCGAAAGCGGCGCCTATCGTCACGATGTATCCACCCGATACATCTAGGCGATAGCACGGGAGGTTCGGTGGCCAAGCGCGCCGGTGTCCTCGAGCTGGCCGTCCTGGGCCTGCTGCAGGAGAGCCCGCGCCACGGGTACGAGCTGCGCAAGCAGCTCAACTCGCTGCTCGGCTCCTTCCGGGCCTTCTCCTACGGCTCGCTCTACCCCTGCCTCAAGGCGATGCTGCGCGACGGCATCGTCGCCGAGGACACTGCTGACGCAGGGTCCTCCCGGCCCGCCACCAGCGGCGCCGGCAAGCGGTCCCGCATCGTCTACAAGCTCACCGCCGAGGGCAAGGAGCACTTGGCCGCGCTGCTCGCCGAGGGCGGCCCCTCGGCCTGGGACGACGAGGGCTTCGGCGTGCACTTCGCCTTCTTCGGGCGTACGGACGCCGCCACCCGGCTGCGCATCCTGGAGGGTCGTCGCTCACGGCTAGAGGAGCGCGTCGAGGGCTTCCGCACCTCGCTGTCCCGGACGCGCGCGCGGCTGGACACCTACACCCTCGAGCTGCAGCGACACGGCCTCGAGTCCGTGGAGCGCGAGGTCCGTTGGCTCTCCGAGCTGATCGACGACGAGCGGCGCCGAGAAGCGCCCCGTCCGTCGCCGGACCGTCCACAGTCGGCCGCACCAAGGATTTCTGCACAAAGCCCGAGAAAGTCATGACGATGAAGGAGCACCCCATGGGTTCGGTTCGCGTGGCCATCGTCGGCGTCGGCAACTGTGCCGCGTCGCTGGTCCAGGGCGTCGAGTACTACAAGGACGCCGACCCCGCAGGCCGGGTCCCCGGTCTCATGCACGTCCAGTTCGGTCCGTACCACGTCCGTGACGTGCAGTTCGTGGCCGCTTTCGACGTCGACGCGAAGAAGGTAGGACAGGACCTCTCAGATGCGATCGTCGCGAGCGAGAACAACACGATCAAGATCTGCGACGTGCCCCCGACCGGAATCACGGTCGCTCGGGGTCACACCCTCGACGGTCTCGGCAAGTACTACCGCGAGACCATCACCGAGTCCGACGAGGAGCCCGTCGACGTCGTCGCCCGGCTGCGCGAGACCGAGGCCGACGTTCTCGTCTGCTACCTGCCCGTCGGCTCCGAGGACGCAGCCCGCTTCTACGCCCAGTGCGCCATCGACGCAGGTGTCGCCTTCGTCAACGCGCTCCCGGTGTTCATCGCCGGCACCCCTGAGTGGGCCGAGAAGTTCCGGGTTGCCGGTGTGCCGATTGTCGGCGACGACATCAAGTCGCAGGTCGGTGCGACCATCACCCACCGCGTGCTCGCCAAGCTGTTCGAGGACCGCGGCGTCGTGCTCGACCGCACCTACCAGCTCAACGTCGGCGGCAACATGGACTTCAAGAACATGCTGGAACGCGACCGTCTCGAGTCGAAGAAGATCTCGAAGACCCAGGCCGTCACCAGCAACTTCGAGCACCACCTCGACAAGCGCAACGTGCACATCGGGCCGTCGGACTACATCCAGTGGCTGGACGACCGCAAGTGGGCGTATGTCCGGCTGGAGGGTCGCAACTTCGGCGACGTGCCGCTGAACATGGAGTACAAGCTCGAGGTCTGGGACTCGCCGAACTCGGCCGGAGTCATCATCGACGCGATCCGTGCGGCGAAGATCGCCAAGGACCGCGGCATCGGTGGCCCGCTGCTTTCCGCCTCCTCCTACTTCATGAAGTCCCCGCCCGAGCAGTTCGACGACGAGACCGCGAAGAACAACGTCGAAGCCTTCATCCGCGGCGACGTCGAGCGCTGAGCCTCGCGGAGTGGTCGGCGAGGAACGAGCCGCCCGCGCAGCGAGCGAAGCCCGACGGCGCCCAACGGTATAGCGACGTCGAGCGCTGAGCCTCGCGGAGTGGTCGGCGAGGAACGAGCCGCCCGCGCAGCGAGCGAAGCCCGACGGCGCCCAACGGTATAGCGACGTCGAGCGCTGAGCGGTCTGAACGTCCGACCGAAGCGGACCGGCTCCCTGCCTCGAAAGAGGTTGGCCGGCCGGTCCGCTTCGTTTCCGGGGCGGCCGGGCCGGCTCACGTACCGCCGTACGCTTGCGTGATGTCGTACGCCGGGGACCTGCGAGCGGTCCTGCGGCACCGCAACTTCCGGCGGCTCTTCGCGACCCGGCTGACCTCGCAGGCCGCCGACGGCGCGTTCCAGGCGGCGCTCGCGAGCCTGTTCTTCTTCTCTCCCGAACGTCAGACCTCAGCCGGTAGCGTCGCCACGGCCTTCGCCGTGCTGCTGCTGCCGTACTCGGTGGTCGGCCCGTTCGCCGGCGTCCTGCTCGACCGCTGGCGCCGGCGGCAGATCCTCGTCATCGCCAACCTCCTGCGGACGGCGATGGTGCTGGGCGTCGCGGGCATGACCTTCGCGGACGTCGTGGGAGTCCCCCTCTACACGGCGGTGCTGGCCTGCCTGTCGGTCAACCGCTTCTTCCTCGCCGGCCTCTCGGCGGCACTGCCGCACGTTGTGACCCGCGACGAGCTGGTGATGGCCAACTCGGTGTCGACGACGACCGGCACGATCGTCGCGATCACTGGTGGAGGTGTCGGCTTCCTGCTCAAGGGGCTCTTCGGCGGGGGGTCGGGCGCCGACGGAGGGGTGATCGTGGTGGCCGCGGCGGCGTACGCCCTCGCCGCGGCGCTGGCCGCGCGCATGGACCGCGACCTGCTCGGCCCCGACCTCGACGAGGAGGGTCCGGAGACCCGCGAAGCCGTACGCCGGGTGGCGTACGGACTGGTCGACGGTGCCCGACACGTGTGGTCCCACCGACCCGCCGCGTACGCCCTCACGGCCATCGGCGCGCACCGGTTCTTCTACGGCGTCTCGACCATCTCGGCGATCCTGCTGTTCCGCAGCTACTTCAACGATCCCGACGACGTAGACGCCGGCCTCGCCGGGCTTGCCAGCGCGTTCGCGGCCTCGGGCGCCGGCTTCCTGCTGGCCGCCGTGATCACGCCTTGGGTGACGCACCGCATCTCCAAGCAGCGCTGGATCGCCGCCTGCTTCGCCTTCGCCGCTGCGGCCGAGGCGGTGTACATCTTCTGGCTCTCCGAGTGGCTGCTGCTGGCCGGTGCGTTCGTCGTGGGGGTGGCCGCGCAGGGCTCCAAGATCTGCGTCGACACCATCGTGCAGGAGTCGGTCGACGATGCCTACCGCGGCCGTGTCTTCTCGTTCTACGACGTCATCTTCAACATCGCGTTCGTCTCGGCCGCGGCGTTCGGTGCACTGGCGCTGCCGGCCGACGGCAACTCACCGGCCGTGTACGCCGTGATCGCCGTCGGCTACGGCCTGACCGCCGCGACGTACGCCTTCGCCACCTCCCGCCTCACCCCGTACGGGAATCGGAGCAGGGGGGTCAGCTCGGGGTCCGGGTGGACCACCAGCGGCGCAGCTCGGCCTCCGCATCCTCGGCCGACAGAGGGCCCTGCTCCATCCGGACCTCCTTGAGGTGCCGCCACGCCTTGCCCACCACCGGACCGGGCGGCACGCCGAGGATCTCCATGATCGCCGTGCCGTCCAGGTCCGGGCGGATCGAGTCGAGCTCCTCCTGCTCCCGGAGCCGGGCGATCCACTCCTCCAGCGAGTCGTAGGTCTTGCGCAGCAGCTCGGCCTTGCGCCGGTTGCGGGTGGTCGAGTCCGACCTCGTCAGCTTGTGCAGCCGGTCGAGCAGCGGCCCGGCGTCGGAGACGTACCTGCGGACGGCCGCATCGGTCCAGACCCCGCTGCCGTAGCCGTGGAAGCGCAGGTGCAGCTCCACCAGGCGGGCTACGTCCTCCGTGACGTCCTTGGGGAACCGCAGCGCCTGCAGCCGCGCCCGTGTCATCTTCGCCCCGACCACCTCATGGTGGTGGAAGGAGACCCCGCCGCCCTTCTCGAAGCGGCGCGTGCGGGGCTTTCCGACGTCGTGCATCAGGGCTGCCAGGCGCAGCACGAGATCGGGTTCGCCCAGGCCATCCGTGGACTCCTTCGACTCCAGCGCGATCGCCTGCTCGAGGACGGTGAGCGTGTGCTCGTAGACGTCCTTGTGCCGGTGGTGCTCGTCGATCTCCAACGCCAGCTTCGGCAGCTCGGGCAGGACGATGTCGGCGAGGCCGGTCTCGACCAGCAGGGTCAGCCCGGCCCGCGGCCCGGACCCACACACGATCTTGACGAGCTCGTCGCGGACCCGCTCCGCGGACACGATCGCGATCCGGCCCGCCATCTCCGTCATCGCGGCGACGACGGCAGGATCGACGGCGAACCCGAGCTGCGCGGCGAACCGCGCCACCCGCATCATCCGCAACGGGTCGTCGTCGAAGGAGTCCTCCGGGCGGCCCGGGGTGCGCAACACCTGGGCGGCGAGGTCGTCCAGGCCACCGAAGGGGTCGACGAACACCTTGTCCGGAAGGGTGACGGCCATCGCGTTGACCGTGAGATCGCGCCGCAGCAGGTCCCCCTCCAACGTGTCGCCGAAGGTCACCTCCGGCTTGCGCGAGGCGGCTCGGTAGACCTCGTCGCGGTACGTCGTGACCTCGAGGATCCAGTCCCCCTTGCGCGCACCCACGGTGCCGAAGGCGATGCCGACCTCCCACCACGCGTCGGCCCACCCCTGCAGCAGGACCAGGATCTGCTCGGGCCGGGCGTCGGTCGCGAAGTCGAGGTCCTGCCCGAGCCGGCCCAGCAGCGCGTCACGGACCGACCCGCCCACCAGGGCGAGCGAGTGCCCCGCCGACGCGAACAGCCCGCCCAGGTCGTCGACGACCGGCGCGGCCCGCAGCAGCTCGGAGATCAGCCGTCGCTGCGCCACGCTCAGCGCAGCGCGACGGTCGAGCGCCCCCGGCGCGGGCTGGGGCATCGACTGGTCAGACTTGTCCGGCTGGTCCGGCTGGTCCGGCTGGTCGGGCACGGCCGAAGGGTACGACCCCGCGCCATTTCGCTGGCCCACGAGGCGAGGGCACCGCTGGCTACCATCGACGGATGGCCCGCCCACCCTCCCCTCGACGGCCCCGCGCCCGGTCCGGGCAGCCGGGCCTGCGCAAGGTGGAGGAGACCTCGGCCGGCGGACTGGTCGTGGACCGGTCAGGTTCCCAGCCGCGGGTGGCGCTGATCGGCCGGCTCGACCGCCGGGGTCGCCTCCTGTGGTCGCTGCCGAAGGGCCACCTCGAGGCGGGGGAGTCCACCCAGGACGCCGCCATCCGCGAGGTCGAGGAGGAGACCGGCATCCGCGGGCGGGTCCTGGCGCCGCTCGGCACCATCGACTACTGGTTCGTCGCGGACGACCGACGGATCCACAAGACCGTGCACCACTACCTGCTCGAGGCCGCCGGCGGGGAGCTGAGCGACACCGACGTGGAGGTCGACGTGGTGGCCTGGGTCCCGTTCGGCGAGCTGGGCGCCCGGTTGGCCTACGCGGGTGAGCGCCGGCTGGCGGAGACGGCGGCGGGCCTCCTCGCGGACTCCGCGTGACTGGGCCCAGAACCAGCGGAGGTACGGCGGGACGGCCCGCCCGAGCCGGGCTGCTCGGCCTCCTCGTCCTCGCGGTCCTCGCGGTCACAGTGCCTGCGTGGGCGGTCCGGGGTGCGGTGGCGCCGGACGAGCCGGTGGTCATCACCCTGGAGACGCTGCTCCCCGGCCTGGCGCGACCGGGCACCGACCTGCAGCTCACCGGCGCGCTGGACAACACCGGGACGCAGGACCTGCGCAACGTCGAGGTCAGGCTGCGGCTGTCCCAGACCCACCTCAACAGCCGCTCCGAGCTCGCTGCGGTGGCAGCGAACAGGACATCGAGCCGTGACGGCGAGGTCATCGCGTCCCGTGCCCTGCCCGACCTCGGCGCCGGCCAGAGCCAGCCCTTCGACCTGTCCCGTCCGGTCGACGACCTCCCGGCGCTCACCGGCTTCGGCGTCTATGTCGTGGGGGTCGAGGTGCTGGCCAGCCGCAGCTCCGGCTTCGGCCGGGTCGCGATTCTGCGCACCCTGCTGCCGTGGGTGCCCGCGGAACCCGACTTCGAGGCGACGGGCTTCACCTGGCTGTGGCCCCTGGTGGCCCGCCCGGTCCGCCTCGCCGACGGGACCTTCGCCGACGACTCGCTGGCAGCGGAGCTGCAGCCGGGCGGACGGCTGTCGCGGCTGCTGGAGGCCGGCGTGCGCCTGGAGCAGGGCGCCGGGCTCACCTGGGCCGTCGACCCCGAGCTGCTCGACGCCGTTGCGGAGATGGCCGACGAGAACGGCTACGAGGTCCTCGCACCGGACCGGTCGCTGGTCCCGGGGGAGGGCTCCGCCGTCGCCGCCGGATGGATCGATCGGCTGCGGGCCGCGACCGCCGGCCGCGAAGTGCTGGTGCTGCCCTACGGCGACCCCGACGTCACGGCCATGACCCGGGCCGGGCTGGGCACGGACCTCGTGCGCGCCCTGGTCCAAGGTCAGGAGGTCGTGGCGGCGGCGCTGCCCGCGGCCGACGCCCTGCTGGACACGGCCTGGCCGGTGGACGGCTTCACCAACCGCGACACGCTGGCCGCCCTGGGCGCCGCCGGGTCCGCGGCCGTCGTCCTCGACGGCCGGGCCGTGCCGACCGTCATCGACCTCAGCTACACCCCCGCCGGGCGGGCTCACGTGGCGAGCAGATCCCACCGCCTCTCCGGCCTGCTGGCCGAGCCGGGGCTCGCCGAGCTGCTCCTCCGCCGGGGCTCTGACCCGCTCCTGGGTGCGCAGCGGCTGCTGGCGGAGACCGCGATGATCACCTCCGAGCTGCCGGGAGCGGGCCCCGGACGCACGATCCTGGTGATGCCGCCGCGGCGGTGGGACCCGTCCCAGGAGTACCTCGACCGGTTGGCCGAGGTCGGCGCCCAGGCCCCGTGGATGGCACCGGTCAGCCTGGCCGAGGCGGGCGCGCTGGACCCGCCCGAGGTCGACCGCGGACCGCTGCGCTACCCGGCCGCCCAGCGCGCGCAGGAGCTGCCCGCCCCCTACCTGAGCGCTCTCGACAGCATGCGGTCGAGCATCGCGGTGTTCTCCACGATCCTCACCGACCCCGACCAGCTCATCCCCTCCCTCGACCGGGCGGTGCTGCTGCTGGAGTCGAGCTGGTGGCGGGAGCGCGACTCGCGAGCCATCCGGCTGAACAGGGAGAGGGGCTACCTCGCCGACCTGCGCGGCGAGGTGCGGGTGCAACCCGGCAGCTTCACCTTCAGCAGCCGGCGCGGCACCATCCCGCTCACGGTGGCCAACGGCCTGGACCAGGACGTCCGCGTGGTGCTGCGGCTGCAGCCGCAGACCATCCAGCTGCAGCTCGAGCAGCCACGCCAGCCGATCCGCATCGGACCCCGGCAGAAGACACAGCGAGAGGTGGACGCTGTCGCCGTG
Organism: Spirochaetaceae bacterium; assembly: GCA_026786145.1. Lineage (GTDB taxonomy): Bacteria > Actinomycetota > Actinomycetes > JACCUZ01 > JACCUZ01 > JAJAYQ01. The sequence goes on from JAJAYQ010000051.1 coordinate 18,680, forward strand.
GCGGGCGGGGACGTCCTTGTCGACGTGACGCTGGAGACCCGCGAGGGCGCGCCGTACGGCCAGCCGGTGCAGGTACGGATATCGATCACCGACTACGGCACGGTCGCCCTCTACATCACCGTCGCCGCCGCTGCGGTGCTCTTCCTGACCGCGGGTGTCCGGATCCTGCAGCGCGTGCGCGCCGCCCGCCGAGCCAGCGAGCGCGAGGGGCCTCCGCTCCCGGACCGAACGCCATGACCGACCCCGTCGAGGGGGTGGCGTTGGTGCGCAACAGCACCGTCATGGCCGCCGGCACCGTCGTGTCGCGCATGCTGGGCTTCGTCCGCAGCACTGTCCTCGCGGCCGCACTCGGCACTGCCCTCACCGGCACGGCGTTCACGGTCGCCAACACCGTGCCCAACATCATCTACATCCTGCTGGCGGGCGGGGTGCTCAACGCGGTCCTCGTCCCGCAGCTGGTCCGGGCGATGAAGCACGGCGCCGCGAGCTCCCGGGCCTACACCGACGGTCTCCTCACCGTCGCCGCGCTGCTCCTGGTGGCGGTGACCGTCGTCGCGACGCTCGCCGCCCCGCTGGTCATCTCGCTGTACAACTTCGGGTCGCTGCGCTCGTCGGACTCAGCCGTGGCGACCATGTTCGCCTACTGGTGTCTGCCGCAGATCCTCTTCTACGGGCTCTACACCGTGCTCGGCCAGGTGCTGACCGCCCGCGGCAGCTTCGGACCGATGATGTGGGCGCCGATCGTCAACAACCTGGTCGCCATCGTCACCGGCCTGTCGTTCATCGCCCTCTTCACGGTGCAGCCCGACGACCCGACCTCGCTCACCGACGGGGCGGTGGCCTTCCTCGGCGCCGGCACCACGCTGGGGGTCGCGCTGCAGGCGCTCGTGCTGCTGCCGGTCCTGCGTCGCACGGGCTTCGGGTGGCGGCCGCGCCTCGACGTCCGCGGGCTGGGGCTGCGGCGCACCGGTGACCTCGCCCGCTGGACCTTCCTGTTCGTCCTGGTCAACCAGCTCGCCTACGTCGTGATCGTCAACCTCGGTGTCCGGGCGGACGTCGCGGCCGAGGAGCAGGGGGTCGGCTACGGCGTCGGCTACGTCGCCTATGCCTACGCCTACCTGGTGTTCCTGCTGCCGCACTCGATCGTCACGGTCTCGGTGGTGACCGGCATGTTGCCGCGGCTGAGCAGCGATGCCGCAGACGGCAGGCTCACCGACGTCCGGCACCAGCTCTCCGAGGCGTGGCGCCTCACCGCGGTGCCGGTCGTCCTGGCCGCCGCCGGCTACGTCGCGCTCGGGCCGGACCTCGCCGGTGTCCTGTACTCCGGCACGTCGGTCGAGGGCGCCCGGTACATCGGCCTGATCGTCGCTGCTCTCGCGGTCGGCCTCCCCGCCTTCTCGGCGCAGTACATCGCGCTGCGGGGCTTCTACGCGTTCGAGGACACCCGCACCCCGTTCCTTCTCCAGTGCGCCATCGCCGCGACCAATGTCGCCCTCGCGCTGGCCGCCTACGCCTTCCTCCCGCTGCGGGGGAAGATGATCGGCGTCGCCGCGGCGTACGCCCTGACCTATGTCCTCGGGCTGGCCCTGTCCACGGCCGTGCTGCGGCGGCGGGTCGGCGGCCTGGACGGCCCGCGCGTGCTCCGGACGTACGCCCGGCTGGTCACCGCCGCCGTCCCCTCGGCGCTCGCGGGCTGGGGCGTGTCGTGGCTGGTGGCGCGCCGGCTCGGGGACGGGCTCAGCGGCTCGGTCGCCTCGCTCGCCGCCGGGGGCGCGGTCCTGCTGGTGCTGTACCTGCTGCTCGGGCGGGCCCTGCGGGTCCGGGAGCTGGCCGCCCTGGCGACCTTCGTGCGAGCACGCGCCGGGCGCTGATCCTCAAGCCCGCGTCCCCGGCCGCCGACTGTTAGGGCATGCAGTTCTCCGCTCACCTGGCAGCCCAGGCAGCCCAGCGCTGCGCCCACCCCGACCGGGGCGACATCGTGCTGAGCTGGCTCACCAGGCTCGTTGTCATCTTCGGCCTCGCCGGGGTCGTCTTCTTCGACGCCATCTCGGTCGGCGTCACAGCTACGACACTCAGCGACCAGGGCAACTACGCCGCCCGCGACGCGTCCGAGGAGTGGCAGACGACCAAGAGCGTCCAGAAGGCGTACGACACGGCGGTCAAGACGGCCGTCGAGGCCAACCCGCTGAACACGGTCGACCCGGTGTCCTTCCGGGTCGACGACGACAACACCGTGCACCTGACCATCTCCCGCGAGGCCACCACCCTGGTGCTCTACCGCTGGAGCCGCACCGCGGGCTGGGCGCAACTCGACCGCGAGGCCAAGGGCAAGAGCGTCGCCTGAGTCGCCGGGTGGATGAGCGCCCGGCGTCCTGAGGACTGAGGTCCGGGGCTCGCGGGTAGAGCGGCCTACGATGGTCGCGCCCGCCTCCGAGCTGGCATGCAGCAACCTGCACCGACCTTCGTCAACTGCATCGACCTGCATCGACCTGCGCCGCCGAGGAGAACAGTGCCGGACGTCGTCGAGCCGGGAACCCGGCTCGTGGAGCGCTACCGCCTGGACGAACGTCTCGGCGGACCCGACCACGCCGACCACCCCGACCACGCAGCAGCGCCGGACCATAGTGCCGCGCCGGACCATAGTGCTGCGCCGGGCCATAGTGCTGCGCCGGGCGAGACGATGACGTACTGGCGGGCCCACGACGAGCTGTTGGAGCGTCCGGTCGGCATCTGTCTCCTGCGGGCCGGGGACGTTCATGCAGGTCAGGTCCTGCGCGCCGCCCGCAAGGCCGCGGTCCTCACCGACTCCCGCTTCCTGCGGGTTCTCGATGCGAGCGAGGTCGACGGCGTGGTCTACGTCGTCAGCGAGTGGGTCAGCGCCACCCACCTGGTCGACCTCCTGTCCGACGGGCCCCTCCCCCCGGAGGATGCCCGCGCACTGACCATCGAGGTCGCCGGGGCGCTCGCCGCTGCCCACGAGGCGGGTCTGGCCCATCTCTGCCTCGCTCCCGAGCACGTCCTGCGGACCGCGCACGGGCAGGTCAAGCTGGCGGGACTGGGCGTGGACGCCGCCGCCAGGGGCATCGCGGCCGCGGTCCCGGCCGAGGCCGCCGCGCGCGACACCCAGGCCGCCGCCGGCCTGCTCTACGCGTGCCTCACCGCCCGCTGGCCCGGCAGCTCGGCCTCCACGCTTCCCGCGGCACCCCACGACGGGGTCGATCTCGTTCGCCCGCGCCAGGTCCGGGCAGGAGTCCCGGACGACCTCGACAACGTGGTCTGCCGGGCACTCGGCGTTCCTGGGCGCCACGGCGGTGGACCGCTGCGGACGCCCGGCGAGCTCGTCGCCGCGCTCGGCGAGACCTCCTCCGGGCGGACGGTCACCGCGCGGCTGCCCGCCGCCGCACCGGCCGCCCGGGACGATCGTCGCGCCGTCACCAGCCCGGCGTACGTCTCGGTGTACGACGACCAGGGGCCCCCACGTCGTCGCTTCCGACCGGTCACCGCCCTCTGGTTGCTGGTCGCCGTCATGCTGCTCGCCGGCCTCGTGCTCGCGGTCGCCCAGCTGCTCGGCAACGGTGGCGGCGGCACCGACGCGGCCCAGGGGCCGGACGGCACGAAGGAGTCGCCCTCCGCCGCCGCGGACGGACAACCGGTCACGGTGACCGCCACCACCACCTTCGACCCACTGCCCGACGGCACCGGCGAGGAGAACTCCGACCGGGCCGCCCTCGCCGTGGACGGCGACGCCGACACGGCCTGGCCCACGAAGACCTACGACGACCCGTTCGGGCCGGCAGGCATCAAGGACGGGGTCGGGCTGGTCCTCGACCTGGGTGAGGCGCGCGACGTGGCCGGGGTCACCGTCACCGTCGAGGGCGGTGCGACCGATCTCGAGGTCCGGGTGGCGCAGAACGAAGGCTCGGCCCTGCGCGACTACGCGCCGTTCGGGGCGGCGGCCACCGCCGACCCCCGGGTCGAGGTGCGGTCCGACAAACCGGTCCGGGGGCGGTACGTCCTGGTCTGGCTGACCTCGTTGCCTGCCGCGGACGGGGGCTACCGCGGTGAGGTCTCCGAGGTGACGGTCAGCTCGCCGCCCCGGTGACCGGCGTGCTTGAGGTGCACCGACGTCCTGCCGACCTAGTCTCGGACGGGTAGCGGCCGAGCAGTCGGGCAGTCGAGCAGCCGGGCAGTCGGGCAGTCGAGCAGGTGGAGGGCGACGTGACGGAAGGGCCGGGAGACGCCCGTTCCGACACCGAGCTGATCGGCGCGCACGCCGCGGGTGACCCGGACGCGTTCGGCGAGCTGGTCCGGCGGCACCGGGACCGAATGTGGGCAGTCGCACTACGCACCACCGGTGACCGCGAGGAGGCGGCTGACGCCCTGCAGGACGCGCTGGTCAAGGCGTTCCGCGCCGGAGCCTCCAGTGCCTTTCGTGGAGAGGCGGCCGTCACCACCTGGCTGCACCGGATCGTGGTCAACGCCTGCCTGGACCGGGCCCGGCGGCGGGCGGTCCGCCCCGCGGTCCCGCTGCCCGAGCACGACCTGCCGTCTACCGGCGCCGACGCGATCTCCGGCCGCGAGACCGCGCTCGACGTCGCGGCGGCGCTGGCCACGCTGCCCGTGGAGCAGCGCGCGGCTCTCGTGCTCGTCGACATGTACGGGTGGTCGGTCGAGGACGCCGCCGCCGTCCTGGAGTGCCCCACCGGAACCGTCAAGAGCCGCTGTGCGCGCGGCCGCGCCCGCCTGCTCCCCCTGCTGCGCCAGGACGACGGGAACCGCCGGCCCGCCGCCGACGTCCCACCGCAGACGTCCACGGCCGAGCCGGGCCAACCGACACAGGACGCGCCCGACCATTCCCCGCTAGGAGGTGAGCAGCCGTGACCGATGACACTGATCGCACCGAAGGCGTTGACAGCACCGGACCGGCGGAGCACCTCAGCACCGAGACGATCGCTGACCTGCAGGAGGGCCTGCTCGAGCACGAACCGGCCCAACGGGCCCAGGGCCACCTGTTGAGCTGCCCGGTGTGCGCCGCGGAGGACCGCGCGCTGAAGGACGTCCCCCGGCTGCTGGTCGCGGCCGGCGATGCCGGGCCGACGCCGGCGGACGTCGTTGACCGAGTCGACGCGGCACTCGCTGCCGAGCCGTCCGTGCGCCCGGCCGGAGCGGCCACGGTGACGGCGCTGGCCGACCACAGCAGTCGGCCTGGTGGGCCGCGACCGCCCCTGGGCATGCGCGTGCTGCAGGCGGCCGCAGTGCTTGTCGTCCTGCTGGCCGGTGCAGCGCTCGCCGTCTCCGCCTGGAGCGGCGGGTCCGACACCAACACCAACGCCGACTCCTCGGCCGGCGCCACCGCCCAGGGCGCGCCCGAGGCCGCGAGCGCCTATTCGGTCACCGCCAGCGGACGGAACTGGGACGAGAAGTCCGTCACCGCTGCGGTGCCCGAGCTGGTGGCCGGCGCCTTCGGCTCGCTGGCGCCCTCCGCCGCAGCGTCGGGACCCGATGGCGGATCGGCCGGCGGCGGCTCGGGCGGCGGCGGCTCGGGCGGCGATGACTCGGACGGCAGGGCACGGGACCTGGCTGCCGCTCCGGCCGCCCGGCTCGCCGACGGGCCCGCGCTTGCCGAGTGCGTCGGCCGGCTCAACCTTGGCCCCGTGACCCCCCTGGCCGTCGACATCGCCCGGTGGAAGGGCTCGCCGGCCGGGGTGATCGTGCTGCCGACCCCGGACGACCCCGCGACCGTGGACGTCTTCGTCGTCGAGCCGTCCTGCCCGGACGGGACCTTCCTCTTCTTCACCAGGGCGCCGCGTCCCTGACCGGTCGGGGAATGCCGGCCACCTACGATCGGTTCCACCGACCGGAGACACATTCCGGTGCCGCCGACCAGGAAAGGTCGCAGGACGCTCGTGGACGACGTACGCAACGTGATCGTGATCGGCTCAGGACCGGCCGGTTACACCGCAGCCATCTATGCCGCGCGCGCCGACCTCGCGCCGCTGGTCTTCGAGGGATCGGTGACCGCCGGTGGGGCGCTGATGAACACCACCGACGTCGAGAACTTCCCCGGCTTTCCCGACGGTGTCATGGGCCCCGACCTGATGGACCACCTGCGCAAGCAGGCCGAGCGGTTCGGCGCCGAGCTCGTCACCGACGACGTGACCGCGGTGGACCTCACCGGCGAGGTGAAGGTCGTCACCGACGGTGCGGGGGTCGAGCACCGCGCGTTCTCGGTCATCATCGCCACCGGCTCCGGCTATCGCGAGCTGGGCCTGCCCAAGGAGAAGAAGCTCTCCGGCCGCGGTGTCTCCTGGTGCGCGACCTGCGACGGCTTCTTCTTCCGCGACCAGGACATCGCCGTCGTCGGGGGAGGTGACACCGCGATGGAGGAGGCGACGTTCCTCACTCGCTTCGCGCGCTCGGTGACGATCGTGCACCGCCGCGGCTCGCTGCGGGCATCGAAGATCATGCAGGAGCGGGCGTTCACCAACGAGAAGATCCGCTTCCTCTGGAACACCGAGGTCACCGACATCGAGGGCGAGGACAAGGTCGCCGGCCTGACGCTGCGCGACACCGTCACCGGTGTGGGGTCTCGGCTCGACGTGACCGGGCTGTTCGTCGCGATCGGCCACGACCCCCGGAGTGAGCTGTTCGAGCACCAGGTCCGCCGCGACGACGAGGGATACGTCCTCGTCGACGCGCCGTCAACGCGCACCAACCTGGTCGGTGTCTTCGCCTGCGGCGACGTCGTCGACCACGTCTACCGGCAGGCCGTCACAGCAGCCGGCACCGGGTGCGCGGCCGCCTTGGACGCGGAGCGCTACCTCGCCGGTCTCGAGGACGCCCTCATCACCGGCAACCCCGCCCAGGCCGTCCAGTCGAGCGTCGGCTGAGGGCCACCGACCATCCGTACCTGCACCACCACCGAAATCCCCAGTCCCGCAGCAATGACGAAAGGAGCTCCCGTGGGAGCCACCAAGGCAGTGACCGACGACAGCTTCACCACCGATGTGCTCGAGAACGAGAAGGTCGTGCTCGTGGACTTCTGGGCCGAGTGGTGCGGGCCGTGCCGCCAGGTCGCGCCGATCCTCGAGGAGATCGCCGGCGAGCACGCCGAGAAGATCACCGTCGTCAAGCTCAACGTGGACGAGAACCCGCGCACGGCGGCCGACTACGGCGTCACCTCGATCCCGACCATGAACGTCTACCAGGGCGGCCAGGTCGTGAAGACGATCGTCGGCGCCAAGCCCAAGGCGATGCTGCTCAAGGACCTCGAGGCCTACATCTAGGGACCGTGGGTACGCTCGACGCTACGTTTCCGGTGCACCCGGCGTACCCCCCGCGGATCCCGTGCCCGCGCCCGACCCCCCGAGGAGCGCCCGAATGTCCTCCGAGCGCACCTTCCGTCGGGGCGACCAGGGTCCGGCCGTCGCCGAGATCCGGTCCAAGCTGGCTGTGCTCGGGCTGGTCCCGGACGAGGAGCGCCCCCAGGGGCCGCTTTCCGCGGTCTTCGACGACCTGACCGACCGCGCGGTCCGAGCCTTCCAGCAGGAGCGCGGCATCCGGGTCGACGGCATCGTCGGGCCCACGACCTACCACGCGCTGGACGAGGCGCGGTGGCGGCTGGGTGACCGCATCCTGTTCTACGTCCCGGCCCGCCTCATGGCCGGCGACGACGTCGCCGCGCTGCAGCAGCGCCTGCTCGACATGGGTTTCGACTGCGGGCGCGTCGACGGTCTCTTCGGGGTCGAGACCGAGCAGTCGCTGCGCGAGTTCCAGCGCAACGTCGGCGTCGTCGCGGACGGCACCTGCGGGCCGGCGACCTTCAAGGCCCTCAACCAGCTCACCCGCACGGTCGTCGGCGGAGCGCCCCACGCGATGCGCGAGAGCGAGGCCATCAACCGCGCCGGTCCCACCCTGGCCGGGAAGCTGGTCATCGTCGACCCGGGACACGGCGGCAGCGACCACGGCGTCGCGGGAGGACCGCTTCACGAGGACGACCTGATGTACGACCTGGCCTCGCGGGTCGAGGGCCGGCTCACCGCCACCGGGAGCTCCGCCTTCCTCACCCGCGGGCCGGACCGGCAGGAGGGGAGCGGACCCAGCGATGCCGACCGCGCCGGGTTCGCCAACGCGGCCGGTGCCGACCTGTTGATCTCGCTGCACGTCGAGGGCCATCCCAACCCGGCGGCGTCGGGCGCGACGACGTACTTCTACGGCAACGACAGGTACGGGCACCACTCCGCGATGGGTCTGCGATTTGCGAGCCTCGTGCAGCGAGAGATCTGTGCCCGCACCGACCTCGTGGACTGCCGGAGCCACCCGATGAACTGGGACCTGCTGCGCCGGACCCGGATGCCGGCCGTGCGGATCGAGACGGGCTACCTGACCAACCCCGGCGACGCCGCCCGGCTGGGCGACCCGGCCTTCCGGGACGTGCTCGCGGAGGCCATCGTCGCCGCGGTGCAGCGGCTGTACCTGCCGCCGGACCAGGACGCCGAGACGGGCTTCCTGCGAATCCCGGAGCTGCGCGCCTGATCAGACCGGTCGGAAGACCGGCTCGGGGCTCATCGACCCCAGCAGCCGTTCGAGCGCGACCTCGACGTCGGCCCGCCAGGAGACGGCGGTACGCAGGTCGAGGCGCAACCGAGGGAACCGGTGGTGCGGGCGGACGGTCTTGAACCCTACGGCGAGCAGGAAGTCGGCCGGCACGACGCACGACGGTGACCGGCCCGCCCGCCAACCCTCGTGCTCGTCCGGCGCGTCGGGCTCGATGCCGGTCCGGCCGAACGCCTCGAGCGCGCGGACGCCGCGGCACGTGAGGTCCTTCGCGACGGTCTGCACCAGCATCCGGGCCAGCCCTCCCTCGGCGAACTCCGGGAGCACCCGCGCCGTCATGAGCAGCACGGCGTCGCCCGACACCGGCGACGTCGGGAACGCCAGGCTGCGCGGCACATGGGCGGGCGGGGCGTACGTGAGGTAGCCGGCCGCCAGCGAGTCGACGTAGACGATCTTGCCGCAGGAGCCCCAGTCGAGCAGCGTCGCAGAGAGCCAGGCCTCCTTCTCCAGGTCGACGCCGCCTACCTCGGCCGCTGTCTGTCCTGCGACGGGGTCCAGCTCCCAGAAGACGCAGCGGCGGCAGCGCGGCGGGAGGTCACCGAGGTTGTCGAGGGTGAGGTTGACCACCCGACGCGACATCGGCGTCTCCCTTCGACATCAGCCCTCACGGTAACCGTTGCAGGCGGGCGAGGGCCAGAGCTAATTCCAACCGGGCATGTCGACATCTCGACCTGTCGACATGTGCAGAAGACGACTCGTCGATGCCTTCCATGGCGTCGATGCCATCGCCGGGTCAGACCTCGGTGTCGGGAGCCATCAGCGCGACGATCCGCTCGAGGTCGTCGATCGACGCGAACTCCACGACGATGCGGCCCTTGGACCGGCCCAGGTCGACCCGCACCCGCGTCTCGAACCGGTCGGCCAGCCGGTCGGCGAGGACGGCCAGCTTGGGGGCCACGGGCCGGCGAGCCCGCGGACCGGTGCCCGTCGCGGCCGCAGCAGGGTCGTCCCCGCCCAGGGCGACGATCTCCTCCACGCTGCGGACCGAGAGCCCCTCCGCGACGATGCGCTGGGCCAACCGCTCCTGCGCCGACGCGTCCTCGAGACCGAGCACGGCCCGCGCGTGGCCCGCCGAGAGGACACCGGCCGCCACCCGCCGCTGCACCGACGGCGGGAGCTTGAGCAGGCGCAAGGTGTTGGAGATCTGCGGACGCGAGCGTCCGAGCCGGCCGGCAAGTTGGTCGTGGGTGCAGCCGAAGTCCTGGAGGAGCTGGTCGTAGGCGGCCGCCTCCTCCAGCGGGTTGAGCTGGGAACGGTGCAGGTTCTCCAGCAGTGCGTCGCGCAGCAGGGCGTCGTCGCCGGTCTCCCGGACGATGGCGGGGATGGTCTGGAAGCCTGCTTCGCGGGCCGCGCGCCACCGGCGCTCCCCCATGATCAGCTCATACCGGTCCTGCCCCAGAGGCCGGACAACAACCGGTTGCAGCAGGCCCACCTCGCGCAGCGAGTGGACGAGCTCGCCGAGCGCCTCCTCGTCGAAGACGGTCCGGGGCTGGCGGGGGTTGGGGGTGATCGAGTCCAGGGGGACCTCGGCGAACCACGCGCCATCCACCGGGACGACGGTCGCCACGCTGTCCCCCGTGGCGGCCACCACGGCACCGGCCGGCTCCGCCGACCGCCCCGGGATGAGGACGTCGACGGGCGACGGGCCGCTCGGGATCTGGGACTTGCCGGGCCCCGCCGGGATCAGGGCCCCGAGCCCCCGCCCCAGCCCCCGCCGCTTGTCCGTCACGCGGGGACCCCCGCCGTGTCGGGTCCGGCTCCGCGCAGCGCCATCTCCCGGGCGGCCTCGAGGTAGGACAGCGCCCCGGTCGAGCCCGGGTCGTAGGTCATCACGGTCTGACCGTAGCTGGGTGCCTCCGAGATGCGGACGGACCTGGGGATCGTGGTGCGCAGGACCGTTTCGCTGAAGTGCGCCCGGACCTCGTCCACGACCTGCGCGGCCAACCGCGTCCGTCCGTCGTACATCGTGAGGAGCACCGTCGAGACCTGCAGGTCAGGGTTGAGGTGAGCCCGCACCAGCTCGATGTTGCGCAGCAGCTGACCGACCCCCTCCAGCGCGTAGTACTCGCACTGGATCGGGATGAGGACCTCCGGCGCCGCCACGAGGGCGTTGACCGTCAGCAGTCCCAGGCTGGGCGGGCAGTCGATCAACACGTAGTCCAGGCGGACCGACCGGTGCGTCGCACACCACTCGTCGTACTCGGCCAGCGCCCTCTGTAGCCGTGACTCCCGGGCCACCAGGCTGACCAGCTCGATCTCCGCGCCGGCCAGGTCGATGGTGGCGGGCGCGCACCACAGGCCTTCGATGCCCTCCACCGGTGCCACCACCTCGGCCAGCGGGCGGCCCTCCAACAGGACGTCGTAGACGGAGGGGACCTCCGAGTGGTGCTCGACACCGAGCGCGGTGGACGCATTGCCTTGCGGGTCCAGGTCGACGACGAGGACCTCGGCACCCTGCAGAGCGAGTGCCGCGGCCAGGTTGACGGTGGTCGTCGTCTTGCCGACGCCCCCCTTCTGGTTGGCAACCGTCAGGACACGAGTGGCGCCCGGGCGCGGCAACGGGTCCCCCACCCGGCCCGCCAACACCCGCAGGGCCGTCTCGGCGGCGCGCGCGATAGGGGTGTCGTCGGGCTCCCCCGCGTTGCTTCCGCTGAGCTGCGCCGCGCCGTCGCTCACTGCGATCTCCTCCGCCGTCGAGGCACCACCCAGGTGCCCCAGCTGTTCACCCACTGCCCAGGATGCGTTCTCTGTTTCACGTGAAACATCCGGCTCCACAGTCTCCGTGGCTCCATGGGCCACGAGGGAAGCGGTGGTTTCACGTGAAACAGTCGTACCACCCCTACCTCGTTCCGGCGCCGAAGTTCCGGGCCAGCCGAGACCGCCGCCAGCACCATGAGCGCCCCGATCGGACGGCCAGCCGAGACCCCTGCTGAGGGAGGTGCCCACCGTTGCGGGAGACGTCATCTCGACCTCGATGACATACCCGGGAGATGGCGGGGGAGATACCTGGGGCCAGACAGGCGATGTGTCGTTGCGACCATTGCGCCGAACCTCGCGATCGGGAGCAGGCGGCACGGGGGCGACCCTATGGGGCGGCGTGGTCGACACGCCAGTCGATCTCGGACCGGACGATGCGGACCACCCGCACCGGGGGGTCCACCAGGCCCTGACCCAGAACCTCGACGCTCCAGAACTCGGCTCCCAGCCGGGGCAAGGCCGGCTCCGCGGCCGCCAGCTCGTCCTGAGCCCGGTCCCCCTTGAGGGCCAGCAGGACGCCTCCGGGGCGGAGCAGCGGCAGGCTCCACCCGGCGAGGCGCTCGAGCGGGGCGACGGCCCGGGCGGTGACGACATCGACCAACAGCCTTCCGTGCAGGGCCTCGGCTCGGGCCCGCCGCACCTCGACGACCCCGGACAGCCCGAGCCGTTGCACGACCTCGGTCAGAAAGGTGGCCCGACGCAGCAACGGCTCGACCAGGCAGATCGCGAGGTCGGGACGGCTGATGGCCAGCACGAGGCCCGGCAGTCCGGCGCCGCTGCCCACATCCACCACGGTCGACCCGATCGGGACCGCAGGACCGAGAGCGGCGCAGTTGAGAAGATGGCGTTCCCACATCCGACCGGACTCGCGGGGCCCGACCAGCCCGCGTTCGACGCCGTCGTTCCGGAGGATCTCCTCGTACTCAACCGCCAGCTCGTACCGCTCCCCGAACAGTTGGCGTCCCACTGTTTCACGTGAAACCAACGACTCCGAATACTTCGCCGGCACCAACGAATGGGGAGGATCCCCAGCGCCGATCACGTCAGGCGGGCAGGACGACCACGGACCGATGGGGCTCTTCGCCCTCGGACTCGCTGCGCAGACCGGCCGCCGCGACCGCGTCGTGCACGATCTTGCGCTCGAACGGCGTCATGGCCGCCAGCCGGGCCTTCTCCCCCGACTCGCGGACCGTCTCGGCCGTGGTGCGCCCGAGCTCGCTCAGGACGGCGCGGCGGCCGGCGCGGTAGCCCCCGACGTCGAGCATCAGGCGGCTCCGATGGCCCGTTGCGGTCAGGACCGCCAGCCTGGTCAGCTCCTGCAGAGCCTCTAGGACCGACCCCTCCCGACCGACCAGGTCGTCGAGGTCATCCCCGACAACGGACACCAGGGCGCGGTCGCGCTCCACGTCCATGTCGATGTCCCCGTCCAGGTCGGCGATGTCGAGCAGCTCCTCCAGGTAGTCCGCCGCGATCTCACCCTCGCGCTCGAGGTCCACCGAGGCACTGCCACTGCTCGCGCGGGCCGGCTCGTCGGGGGACCCAGCGGAGACGGCGGGCTCGGACGACTCGCCCGGCTGAGCCGCATCTGTGGATGCCGCCGGGAGGGTGTCCGTGGCGACGCCGGACGGTGCGGCGTCGCCATCGATCGCGTCGGCCCGGTCGACCGTGTCGCCCGTGTCGTTGGGGGGCTCGGGCTGGTTCTGGGTCATCGTGGGTCCTTTGTCTCCGTCAGGCACTAGCGGGCATTTCCAGGGGCCGGGTCGTCGGGGCTCAGCGCTTCTTCTTCTTCTTCGGTTGCTGTCGCTGCCGGCCGGGCCGCGGACCGTCGTCAGGAGCGGGATCGGTAGCGAGAGCCGTACCGGTACCGGTGCCGGTGCCGGAGCCGGGAGCGGCCGTCGCCGCACCGGGCTCCCCCGGGGTGCCGTGTCGATCCTCCTTGGCGGCCTTGCGCCGTTCCAGCGCCTCGGCGGCCGGGGATCCGGGGGAGGGGTTGCGTCGGATGACGTAGAACTGCTGGCCCATCGACCAGATGTTGGTGGTCAGCCAGTACAGAAGGACGCCGATGGGGAAGTTGACCCCGCTGACCGCGAAGATCAGCGGGAAGACGTAGAGCAAGATCTTCTGCTGCTGGGCGAAGGGGTTGTTCAGCGCCTCGGCAGACATGTTCTTGGTCATGAGCTGCTTCTGGGTGAGGAACGTCGTCGCCGACATCAGGACGATCATCACCGCGGTGACGACCTGGACCGTGACGTTCTCGGCGCCGAGGAACTTCTCCGAGATGTTGGCCCCGAAGATCGACGCGTCCGCGGCCTGTTCTGCCAGGCCATCGGTCAGCGAGCCCTTGCCGTCCGGCGGGTTCTTCCCGATGCCGTTGAGGACCTGGAAGAGCGTGAAGAAGATGGGGGCCTGGAGCAGGATCGGCAGGCAGCTGGCCAACGGGTTGGTGCCGTTGTCCTTGTACAGCGCCATCATCTCTTTCTGCTGCTTCTGCCGGCTCTCCGGGTCGGTCTTGCCCTTGTACTTGGCCTGCAGCTTCTTGATCTCCGGCTGCAGGATCTGCAGTCCGCGCTGGGCGTTGATCTGCTTGACGAACAGGGGGATCAGCAGGATGCGGATCACGATGACCAACCCGACGATCGACCCGCCCCAGGCCAGGCCGCTGCCCGCGTTGACGCCAAGCGACTTGAACAAGGTATGGAACGCCACCATGATGAACGTCACCACGGCGTAGAGCGGTTCGAGCAGCTGGACCACTGCGGCGGTGTTCACGTACCGGCTCCCTGGGGCGCACGTCGGTGGGGGGGCTGTGGTGTGCCGGCGGACGGCACCGGGTCGAGACCGCCCGCGTTCCACGGATGGCACCGGAGCAACCGACGGCCGGCCAGCCAGGTTCCCCGCAGCGGGCCGTGCGCGCGGATCGCCTCGAGGGCGTAGCTCGAGCACGACGGGTAGAAGCGGCAGCGCGGACCCAGTAGCGGGGACACCAGCAGCTGGTACGCCCGGATGGGCAGCGTGAGGGCGAGCACCAGGATGCCCCCCATGACGCTAGCGACCCGCGCCCGGTTCACCGAACCGCCGTCGGCCGCGTCGGGGGCCGGGTCTTCGGCGGGACCTCGAGGGCGCGAGCGAGGGCGACGTCGAGCTGGGAGAAGGTGGCCGTGGCGCTCGCGGGCAGTGCCCGGACGACGACCCGGACACCGGCGGGGAGCCCGCCCAGCCGACCTGCCGCGAGGTGGCGCAGCCTTCGGCGGACACGATTGCGGGTCACCGCCGGCCCGACCGCGCGGGACACGACGAAGCCGACCTGCGGGTGCCGGGACGCTGCGGGCTCGCTCGGATCCGCAGGATCGGCGGCAGCCACGTGGACGACGAGGAGGCCACCGGCCCGCACACCTCGGGATCGGCGCAGTGTCGAGGTGAAGTCCGCGCGACGGCGCAGCCTGGAGCCGGCCGGGAGCACGTCGGTCAGGCCGACAGCTTGGAGCGCCCCTTGGAGCGCCGGGCCGCGAGGATGGCACGACCCGCTCGGGTGCGCATGCGCAGGCGGAAGCCGTGGGTCTTGGCCCGCCGGCGGTTGTTGGGCTGGAACGTGCGCTTGCTCACTCGTGGGCTCCCGGACCTGAAGGCATCGGTGGTGCGGATCTGTCGGCATCTGGTGAAACTGGTGGATCTCGCACGAGCGACGGGCGCGGGCTCCCGGAACGGAGGTGGATGCGGGATGCGGGGACGCCGCAGCAGCCATCGTCGTCGAGACCGGGCAACGGTACGGTCGGCCCCTGCCCCCGGTCAAACGAGGCCGCCGGGCACCGCTTCAGCCGAAATCGGCGGTGGGGTCGACGAAAGCGCGCATCGTCGCAGGTCAGAGGACATCGGCCGGCTCGACACGCCGCGCCGCGACGAACCCGTCGTCCCAACGGGAGAGAAAATTCCCGGCGGGTTGTGGACAACCGCTTGCTGCCGCTCCGCCACGTTGTTAGCGTCTCGCCGGTCGCACAGCCTCACCACCCTCGCTCGACTTCCCCCGTAGCGCCGGCCGTGCGCCAGACCGGACCCGCTCTCCCCGGACGCACTCTTCGCGGTCCGGGGGCACCGGACACAACGGGGCAACCTATGTACACAGGCTGTGGACGACCATGTGGACGGCACACCACGGGACGTGTCCGGTCATCTCGCGCAGGCCGAACACGAGAGGGATGACCGGGTGACCGACAAGATCATCGACGAACTGGGCGACCTGAGCGAGCTCACCGAGGGCCCGGACCTCGCCGACGCCTGGGCGCGGACCCTCACGGAGCTCCAGGACACGCTCACGCCCCAGCAGCGGGCCTTCATCGGTCTCAGCCGGCTGGACGGCATCGTGGGCGAGACGGCGCTGCTCTCCGTGCCGCACCAGTTCGCCAAGGACGTCATCGAGCAGCGCCTCCGTGAGGTCATCACCTCGGTCCTGACCGAGCAGATCGGTCGTGAGGTCAGGGTCGCCGTCGTCGTGGACCCCAGCCTCGACGGTGCCGACGGTGCCGACGGTGTCGCCGGTTCCGGCCACCTGCAGGACGTACGGCTGGAGCACGGCACGCAGCCCGCCGCGGACGAGCCGGAGCCGCAGACCCCGTCCGAGAGCCTCGGCACCGGCCGGGAGCCCGGCGCCCGACGAGAGGCGGAGCCCACCCGCCTGAACCCGCGCTACCTCTTCGAGACGTTCGTCATCGGGTCGAGCAACCGGTTCGCCCATGCAGCTGCGGTGGCCGTCGCGGAGGCGCCGGCGAAGGCCTACAACCCGCTCTTCATCTACGGCGACTCCGGCTTGGGCAAGACCCACCTGCTGCACGCCATCGGCCACTACGGCATGAGCCTCTACTCCGGCGTGCGGGTGCGCTACGTGAGCTCCGAGGAGTTCACCAACGACTTCATCAACTCCATCCGCGACGGTCGCGGCGAGGGCTTCCGTCGGCGCTACCGCGACGTCGACATCCTGCTCGTCGACGACATCCAGTTCCTGGAGAACAAGGAGCAGACGCAGGAGGAGTTCTTCCACACGTTCAACACCCTGCACAACGCGAACAAGCAGATCGTGATCTCCAGCGACCGCCCTCCCCAACAACTGGTCACCCTGGAGGACCGCCTGCGCAACAGGTTCCACTGGGGCCTGATCACCGACGTCCAGCCGCCGGAGCTCGAGACGCGCATCGCCATCCTGCGCAAGAAGGCCGCTCAGGACAGGCTGGCCGCCCCGCCCGAGGTGCTGGAGTTCATCGCGAGCAAGATCTCGACGAACATCCGCGAGCTCGAGGGTGCGCTGATCCGGGTCACCGCGTTCGCCAGCCTCAACCGCCAGGGTGTCGACCTCGCGCTCGCCGAGATCGTCCTCAAGGACCTCATCCCCGACAACAGCCAGCCCGAGATCACCTCGGCCACGATCATGGCCCAGACCTCGGCGTACTTCGGCCAGTCGATGGAGGAGCTCTGTGGCTCCTCGCGGTCCCGGGTCCTCGTCAACGCCCGGCAGATCGCCATGTACCTCTGCCGCGAGCTCACCGACCTCTCCCTGCCCAAGATCGGCCAGCAGTTCGGCGGCCGGGACCACACCACGGTGATGCACGCGGACAAGAAGATCCGCCAGCTGATGGCGGAGCGCCGCAGCGTCTACAACCAGGTCACCGAGCTCACCAACCGCATCAAGTCCCAGGCACGGGCCGGTTGACTCCCGGGATCGGCCCAGTGCGCCTCGGTTCACACCGTGGGGACAACGCTGTGGACAGCACCCGCGTCAGCGGGGGACGACGTGTGGACAGCCACCGTGACGACCCGCGAGTGGAGGCACCGTCCACAGGGTCGCCCCGTTCCCGCTCGGGCCGTTCACCCTTCTGTCCCCAGGCCCGACTAGCCTCTGGCCTGCACAGACGTCGGTCGTCCCCAGGATGCACCACCCCTGATATGACTCCTACACCTAGGAATGGAGTTGGATCGACCGAGCACACCGGAGACCCGGCGACCTGTGGACCGGATGGAGCCGTGGGGCACCCGGTTCGATGGTTCATGGGATCGATAGGCCAGACACGAGGAGGCGGTTACCGGTGAAGTTCCGGGTGGAGCGTGACGTCCTCGCGGACGCGGTGGCCTGGGCGGCCCGGAGCCTGCCGGCGCGGCCACCGGTCCCGGTGCTCGCCGGACTCATGATCGACGCCAGCGGGAAGTCCGGTGGCAGCCTCGTCCTCTCGAGCTTCGACTACGAGGTGTCGGCACGGGTCGAGACGGCCGCTGATATCAGCGAACCCGGCGTGGCCCTGGTCAGCGGCCGGCTGCTGGCCGACATCGCCCGCAGCCTGCCGGCGCGGCCGGTCGAGATCGCCACCGACGGCGCCAAGGTCGTGGTGACGTGCGGCTCGTCGCGATTCACGCTGCTCACCCTTCCCGTCGAGGACTACCCCACGCTGCCGGAGATGCCCGGTGCGTCGGGGTCGTTGCGGGGCGACGCCTTCGCGGCCGCCGTGGCCCAGGTCGCCGTGGCGGCCGGTCGCGACGACACGCTGCCCGTGCTCACCGGCGTCCGGCTCGAGATCGAGGCCGAGAAGATCACCATGGCCGCCACCGACCGCTATCGCCTCGCGGTGCGTGACCTGGCCTGGACGCCCGAGCAGGCCGGCCTGTCGGCCATCGCCCTGGTGCCCGCTCGCACGCTGTCCGACACGGCGAAAGCGCTGGCCTCGGCGGACAAGGTCACGGTGGCGCTGGCTTCGGGCACGACGGGCATCGGCGGCACCGGCGAGGGTCTGGTGGGGTTCGAGGGCGCCGGCCGCCGCACGACCTCACGGTTGCTCGACGGCGAGTTCCCCAAGTACCGCTCGCTGCTGCCGGCGGAGTCGGCCAGTGTCGCGACAGTCGAGACCGCGGGCCTGGTCGAGTCGGTGCGCCGGGTGGCGCTGGTTGCCGAGCGCAACACCCCGATCCGCCTCAGCTTCTCGGGGGGCGAGGTCACCCTCGAGGCGGGCACCGGCGACGAGGCCCAGGCATCCGAGTCCCTGGACTCGACGCTGACCGGTGACGACATCTCGATCGCGTTCAACCCGACGTACCTCCTCGACGGGCTCGGCGCGCTCGACACGGCGTACGCCGAGCTGCGCTTCACCGCCTCGACCCGCCCGGCCGTTCTCGCCGGCAAGGACGCCGCGGACGCGAAGGCAGGCGACGACTACCGCTACCTGCTGATGCCGGTGCGGTTGTCCGGCTGAACGGAGAGGCGACAGGCATGGAGATCGGTCTCGTAGGGCTGGGCCGCATGGGCGGCAACATGAGGGAGCGGCTGCGCCGCGGCGGCCACACCGTGATCGGCTACGACCGCAACCAGGAGATCAGCGACTCGACCTCGCTCGAGGACATGGTGGGCCGGCTTCCCTCGCCGCGCGTGGTGTGGGTCATGGTCCCCTCCGGTGACATCACGAGGGACACGATCGCCGCGCTCGGCGAGCTGCTCGGGAAGGGTGACGTCGTCATCGACGGCGGAAACTCCCGCTGGACCGACGACAAGGTGCATGCCGCCCAGCTCGGCGAGACGGGGATCGGTTTCGTCGACGCCGGCGTCTCCGGTGGTGTCTGGGGGCTCGACAACGGCTACGCGCTGATGGTCGGCGGCGACAAGGAGCACGTCGCCGTCGTGCAGCCGGTGTTCGACGCTCTCAAGCCCGAGGGCGAGTCAGGCTTCGTCCATGCGGGCCCGGTCGGCGCCGGGCACTTCGCCAAGATGGTGCACAACGGCATCGAGTACGGCCTGATGCAGGCCTACGCGGAGGGCTTCGAGCTGCTCGAGGCGGCCCAGGTCGTCGAGGACGTCCCGGGGGTCATCAAGTCCTGGACGCAGGGGACGGTGATCCGGTCCTGGTTGCTCGACCTGCTGGTGCTCGCCCTCGAGGCCGACCCGAAGCTGGAGCAGATCCAGGGCTATGTCGAGGACTCCGGCGAGGGGCGCTGGACGATCGAGGAGGCGATCAACAACGCGGTGCCGGCGCCGGTGATGACCGCAGCCCTGTACGCGCGGTTCGCCTCCCGACAGGACGACTCACCGGCCATGAAGGCCGTGGCGGCGCTGCGCAACCAGTTCGGCGGGCACGCGGTGACCAAGGTGGCGCGCCAAGAGGTCGAGGAGCCGGCCTGACGTGCGGGACCACGTGCACGTCCTATGCGCCTGAGCCACCTGTCGCTGCGCGACTTCCGGTCCTACGCCGAGGTGGAGCTGCCGCTGTCTGCGGGCGTCACCGCCCTGGTCGGTCCCAACGGACAGGGCAAGACCAACCTCGTGGAGGCGGTGGGCTACCTCGCGACCCTGGGCTCGCACCGGGTCGCGCAGGATGCCCCGCTGGTGCGCCTCGGTGCCGAACGCGCCGTCGTGCGCGGCCAGGTCGTGCGGGACGACCGCTCGCTGCTCGTCGAGGTCGAGATCACTCCGGGCAAGGCCAACCGCGCGCGAGTGAACCGCTCCCCCGTCCCGCGGGCCCGGGAGGTCCTCGGCATCCTGCGAACGGTGCTCTTCGCCCCCGAGGACCTCGCAATGGTCAAGGGGGACCCCTCCGAGCGGCGCCGGTTCCTCGACGACCTGCTCGTCTCGCGGGCGCCCCGCTACGCCGGGGTCCGCGCCGACTACGACCGGGCGCTGCGCCAGCGCAACGCCCTGCTCAAGAGCGCCGGCGGCGGTCGTCGGGCGGGGCTTGTCGACATGGGCACCCTCGACGTGTGGGACACCCATCTCGCCGCGGCCGGCGCGGAGCTGCTGGCCGGACGCATCGACCTGGTCGAGGTGATGCGGCCGCTCGTCGACAAGGCCTACGCCTCGATCGCCACCAGCACCTCTGCCGAGCACTCGGTCGCCGGACCGGCGGTCATCACCTACCGCTCGTCGCTCGGGGAGGACGTCCCGCTGGTCGCCGACCGTGACCTGCTCTCCGCGGCGATGCTCAACCGGCTCTCCGCCATGCGCAAGGCCGAGCTCGAGCGGGGCGTCTCCCTCGTGGGTCCGCACCGCGACGACCTGGTCCTCGGGCTGGGACCCTTGCCGGCCAAGGGTTATGCGAGCCACGGTGAGTCATGGTCCTTCGCGCTGGCGCTGCGCCTGGCGTCCTACGACCTGCTGCGCACCGAGTCCGACGGCGGAGGTGAGCCGGTGCTGGTCCTCGACGACGTGTTCGCCGAGCTCGACGACTCCCGCCGCGAGCGCCTGGCCACTCTGGTCGGCGGTGCCGAGCAGGTTCTCGTCACCGCGGCGGTCCCTGGCGACGTCCCGGAGGCGCTCGCCGGGGCCAGGGTGGACGTGATGGGTGCCGAGGTGCGCCGTGTCCGGTGAGCGACAGGTGACCGGCTGATGGCCGACGACGACGCGCCACGCAGGTCGGGGCTGGAGGTCGCCCGCCAGGCCCTTGCTGCCGCCCGCGTGGAGGCGCGCCGGCTGGGCCACCTGCCCGGCAGTTCCGGCGGAGGCTCGCCACGCGCCGGCGTCCTCGGGTCGGCCGGCGCGGCCGGCGAACGGGCCCGGCGGTGGCGGATCACCCCCGAGCAGCGCAGCGGCGCGCACCCTGATGATCGGGACCCCCAGCTGCTCGGTCCGACCCTGGACCGGCTGGTGGCCGAGCGGGGGTGGCAGACCGACGCCGCGGTCGGGGGTGTCATGGGGCGGTGGGACTCGATCGTGGGTCCCGAGGTGGCCGCACACGCCACCCCGGTCTCCTACGACGACGGTGAGCTGGTGGTGCAGGCCGACTCGACCGCGTGGGCCACCCAGATCCGGCTGCTCGCCCCTGCCCTGCTGGCCCGGCTGGCCGACGAACTGGGCTCGGGAACCGTGTCGTCGGTGACCGTGCGCGGGCCGTCGGGACCCTCCTGGAAGAAGGGCCGGCTCAGCGTGCGGGGCCGCGGGCCGCGCGACACGTACGGCTGAATTGCCCCCCAGGGGCGTGGGGGGACCCATCCCCACCCGCAATCGGGGCGCTGCGTCGTCCCCAGGCCCCGCTGGTGGCCGTTTCTGCACCCGCTGACCGGTAGGATGAGACGGTCAGCACCTCCTGGGTGCGACCGTCGACCACCTGGGCCTCCTTCCTGCCGGTCGACCCCCGCTGCACGCGACGAAAGGTGCTCCGTGACCCAGCCGGTCCAGCCGACCGAGACCACCGCCTCCGCCGCCTCCGCCGCCGATGTCCCGGACTACTCGGGGACCTCCGACCACTCGTACGACGCCAGCAACATCCAGGTGCTCGAGGGCCTGGAGGCGGTGCGCAAGCGCCCGGGCATGTACATCGGGTCGACCGGGGAGCGCGGTCTGCACCACCTGGTCTTCGAGGTGGTCGACAACTCGGTGGACGAGGCCCTGGCCGGGCACTGCGACCGGATCGACATCACGCTGCTGCCCGAGGGCGGCGTGCGGGTCAGCGACAACGGTCGCGGCATCCCGGTCGGCGACGTCGCCAGCGAGGGGCGCTCGGCGGTCGAGGTCGTCCTCACCGTGCTGCACGCCGGCGGCAAGTTCGGCGGCGGCGGCTACAAGGTCTCCGGCGGTCTGCACGGCGTCGGCGTCTCGGTGGTCAACGCCCTGTCCTCGACGCTGGACGTCGAGATCCGGCGCGAGGGCCACCTGTGGACCCAGTCCTACGCCGTCGGCGTCCCCCAGGCCCCCCTGCACAAGGGCGGCCCGACCGACATCACCGGCACCACCATCACGTTCTGGGCCTCGGCCGACATCTTCGAGACCACCGACTACAGCTTCGAGACGCTGTCCAACCGGTTGCGGGAGATGGCGTTCCTCAACCGTGGACTGACCATCGTGCTGCGCGACGAGCGCCCGGCCTCGACCGAGGAGAAGGAGCACGACGAGGTCGACGAGACCACCCAGACCGAGGTCGTCTACCGCTACGACGGTGGGCTGGTCGACTACGTCGAGTTCCTCGGCGCCCGCAGGGACCCGGTGCACCGCACGATCGTCTCCTTCGAGGCCGAGTCGGAGTACATCGACGGTGGCCTCTCGCTGGACGTGGCGATGCAGTGGAACACCGGTTTCACCGAGTCGGTGCACACGTTCGCGAACACCATCAACACCCATGAGGGCGGCACCCACGAGGAGGGCTTCCGGGCGGCGTTGACGACGCTGGTCAACAAGTTCGCCCGCGACTGGAACATCATCAAGGAGAAGGACGCCAACCTCACCGGCGACGACGTACGGGAGGGCCTGACCGCGATCGTCAGCGTCAAGCTGGCGGAGCCCCAGTTCGAGGGCCAGACCAAGACCAAGCTCGGCAACACCGAGGCCAAGTCGTTCGTGCAGAAGGTCGTCAACGACAAGCTCGGCGAGTGGTTCGAGAAGAACCCCAGCGAGGGCAAGGACATCGCGCGCAAGGCGCAGGGCGCCGCGGTGGCTCGGATGGCTGCCCGCAAGGCGCGTGATGCGGCCCGCAGCCGCAAGGGCCTGCTCGGTGGCGGGAGCCTTCCCGGCAAGCTCGCGGACTGCCAGTCGACGAACCCCGAGGAGTGCGAGCTCTTCATCGTCGAGGGCGACTCCGCCGGCGGACCCGCCAAGCAGGGACGCGACCAGAAGACCCAGGCGATCCTGCCGATCCGCGGCAAGATCCTCAACGTCGAACGCGCCCGGCTCGACCGTGTCCTGGGCAACCAGGAGGTGCAGGCGATCATCTCGGCGCTGGGCACCGGCATCCAGGGCGACGAGTTCGACCTGGCGCGGCTGCGCTACCACAAGGTGGTGCTGATGGCCGACGCCGACGTCGACGGACAGCACATCCGCACCCTGCTGCTCACCCTCCTGTTCCGCTACATGCCCGAGGTGGTCGAGCAGGGTCACGTGTTCCTCGCGCAGCCGCCGCTCTACAAGCTCAAGTGGGCCCGGCCGGCGGAGGCGGAGTACGCCTACTCCGACCGCGAGCGGGACGCTCTCACCGCGGCCGGCATCGAGGCCGGCAAGAAGCTGCTCAAGGGCGAGGGGATCCAGCGCTACAAGGGTCTCGGCGAGATGAACAACGACGAGCTGTGGGACACGACCATGGACCCGGCCAAGCGCATCCTGCTCCAGGTCACCCTCGAGAACGCGGCGTTGGCCGACGTGATGTTCACCGAGCTGATGGGCGAGGACGTCGAGAGCCGTCGAAAGTTCATCCAGCGCAACGCCAAGGACGTCCGGTTCCTAGACATCTGATGGTGACCACGTGGCCCGTCCCGACCGACGTACATCGTTGAGGAGAACTCTTCCGTGACTGACACCACTGACGCCCCACCGTTCGACCCGGGTCCGGGCGGACGGATCGAGCCGGTCGACCTGCAGGTCGAGATGCAGCGGTCCTACCTCGACTATGCAATGTCGGTCATCGTGCAGCGGGCCCTGCCCGACGTCCGTGACGGCCTCAAGCCGGTGCACCGCCGGGTGCTCTACGCGATGTTCGACGGCGGCTACCGACCGGACCGCGGTTTCTCCAAGTGCTCGCGCGTCGTCGGTGACGTGATGGGTCAGTACCACCCGCACAGCGACACGGCGATCTACGACACCTTGGTGCGCCTCGGCCAGCCCTGGTCGCTGCGCTATCCGCTGGTGCAGAGCCAGGGAAACTTCGGCTCACCGGGTGACGACCGTCAAGCAGCTATGCGCTATTGCTTGACCGGCGATGTAAGGATCAGGACGGTCGACGGCACGATCCGTATCGACGAGATCGTGCCGGCGGCGGAGCCGAACTCTGACACGGAGATCGACCTCAAGGTCGTCGGTCGCGATGGCGAACCCGTGCGGGCGTCGATGTTCTTCCACTCCGGTGAGCACCCAACGCTCCGCCTGAGCACCAAGGGCGGGTTCTCGATCTCCGGCACCCACAACCACCCGGTGTTGTGCCTGGTGGACGTCGCCGGTGTGCCGACGTTGCTGTGGAAGTTGCTCGAGGAGATCTCCGCCGGGGACCGCGTCGCCATGCAACGCACCACGCCGCAGGGTCTCGGGAACTGGGACGATGACCAGCAGGCAGCGGCTTTGCTGGCTGGGGCCTTTGTCAGCGAGGGATGGCTCTCCGACACCCGTGGTGGTTTCAACAACACCGACTCCGAGTACTTCGGGTGGGTCAGGGACGCCTACGACCGGGTCGTCGGCGGACGGCGCTACGTCTCCTCGCGAATTATCAGGTCGGGCTCCCTGCTGCACGAGATGGACATACACGATCTGTCGGCGGTCCGTCGTAGCGTCTTGGCGTCGATGATCGGGCACCGCAGCGCCGACAAGCGCGTCCCCGAGTTCGTGTGGCGCGGCAGTCCCGCTGTCAAGACGACGTTTCTGCAGTCCCTGTTCACCGGCGACGGCTCATCGTCGTTGCTGGCCCGCGGCACGCTGCAGGTCACCTACTCCACCCGGAGCCAGCAGCTCGCCGACGACGTGCAGCAGCTCGTGCTCGAGCAGGGCGTTGTCTCATCTCAGTGCCGCTACGACAACGGGGAGATCAAGCTCGTCATCGGCGGCCGCCGCAACGTCCGGCAGTTCGCCTGGAACGTGGGCTTCCTGGGTGACAAGCGCGACAAGCTCAACAAGCACCTTTCATCCGTACCGCTGCATTCCAGAGCCCTGAGCGGCGACCACGTGCCGGGCCTCGGCGCGTTCCTGCGTGCGCATGGAGCGCGGTCGGCTGTCTCCCAGCGGTGGCTGGACGTGCACAACGTCGACCGCATCGAGCGCTGGGAGCGTGACCGCGAGCAGATCCTCACCCACATCACGCCGGCGGCGGCGGAAGTCGCCGAGCCGTTGGTCGATGGTCGCTTCTACTTCGCCGAGGTCGCCAGCATCGCCGATGCGGGGGTGCAGCCGGTCTACAGCATTCGCGTCGACACTGACGACCATGCCTTCGTCTCCAACGGTTTCGTCAGCCACAACACCGAGTGCCGGCTCGCGCCGCTCGCGATGGAGATGGTGCGCGACATCGACCAGGAGACGGTCGACTTCTCGCCCAACTACGACGGCCGCCAGCAGGAGCCGACGGTGCTCCCCGCCCGGTTCCCCAACCTGCTCGTCAACGGGTCCGGTGGCATCGCCGTCGGCATGGCCACCAACATCCCGCCGCACAACCTGCGCGAGGTCGCGTCGGGCGTCCAGTGGCACCTCGACCACCCGGAGGCCACGCAGGAGGAGCTGCTCGCGGCCCTGCTCGAGCGGATCAAGGGACCGGACTTCCCCACCAAGGGCCTGATCGTCGGCACCAACGGCATCCGCGATGCCTACACGACCGGTCGCGGCTCGGTGACGATGCGCGCGGTCGTCGAGGTCGAGGAGGACAACCGCGGTCGGACCATCCTGGTCATCAGCGAGCTGCCGTACCAGGTGAACCCCGACGCCCTGGCCCGCAAGATCGCCGAGCTGGCCGATTCCGGCAAGGTGACCGGCATCGCCGACCTGCGCGACGACTCATCGGCCCGCACCGGCATGCGCCTGGTGGTCGTGCTCAAGCGCGACGCCGTGGCCAGCGTGGTGCGCAACAACCTCTACAAGCACAC
>JAJAYQ010000052.1 GCA_026786145.1 Spirochaetaceae bacterium
AGCTCCTCCCGCGCAGCGATGCCGATGGCGCCGAGCGACTCGGGCTCGTCCATCTCGCCGTCGCCGAGGAAGGCCCACACGTGCTGCTGGCTGGTGTCCTTGCTGCCCCGGTCGTGCAGGTAGCGGTTGAAGCGGGCCTGGTAGATCGCGTTGATCGGCCCCAGCCCCATCGACACGGTGGGGAACTCCCAGAACTCGGGCATCAGCCGCGGGTGCGGGTACGAGGACAGGCCGCCGCCCGGGTGCGAGAGCTCCTGGCGGAAGCCGTCGAGCTGGTCCTCGCTCAGCCGCCCCTCGAGATAGGCCCGCGCGTAAATGCCCGGGGAGGCGTGGCCCTGGTAGTAGATCTGGTCCCCGCCCCCGGGGTGGTCCTTGCCGCGGAAGAAGTGGTTGAAGCCGACCTCGTAGAAGCTGGCCGAGGACGCGTACGTCGAGATGTGGCCGCCGACCTCGACCCCGGGGCGTTGCGCCCGGTGGACCATGATCGCGGCGTTCCATCGGGCGTACGCGCGGATCCGGCGCTCGACGTGCTCGTCGCCGGGGAACCACGGCTCGCTCTCGGGGGGGATCGTGTTGATGTAGTCGGTGCTGCGCAGGCTCGGCACGCCGACCTGGCTCTCCCGCGCCCGCTTCAACAGGCTCAGCATCAAGAACCTGGCCCGGTTGCGGCCGGCGTTCTCGACGACGGCGTCCAGGGACTCGAGCCACTCGGCGGTCTCGTCCGGGTCGACGTCGGGCAGCTGGCTGGGCAGCCCGTCGCTGATGATCGCCGGCGGGTCCTGTCGCTCGGGGGAGGAAGCCATGGACCCCATGGTGCTACGTGGGCGCCCGCGGCGCATCCCTACCCCTCGGAAACGGCCCCTGGTGGGGTCAGCAGGATGTGGGGTGTGAAGTCCGTGGTCATCGAGGTCCGTACCGGTGGACGCGAGAGCGTCCACGACCTGACGGGGAAGTGCGCCACCTTCCTGGCCGACGTGGGCGCCGTGGAGGGCCTCCTGCACGTGTGGGTGCCCCACGCCACCGCCGGCCTTGCCGTGCTCGAGACGGGCGCCGGCAGCGACGAGGACCTGTTGGGCGCCCTGCGTCAGCTGCTTCCGGTCGACGACCGCTGGCGGCACCGGCACGGCTCGACCGGGCACGGTCGTGACCATGTGCTGCCCGCGCTGTGCCCGCCGTACGCCAGCGTGCCTGTCCTCGGGGGCCGGATGGCGCTGGGCACCTGGCAGTCGGTCTGCCTCGTGGACCTCAACGGCGACAATCCGGTGCGCCAGGTCCGGCTGTCGTTCTGGGCAGGTTGAGGAATGGGAAAGCGCAGATGCGCCCAAGCGCTTGCATCCGAGGCCTGAGGCGTCTTGACTACCCGCGAACGACCCGGCCGCCCGGCCGCAGGAGAACCGTCGCTATGGGGAGGCACGTGGTGAGCCAGACCGCGGAGAACGCGGGAGGGGATCGCCACCTGGCCGGACGGCTCGGGCTGCGCCCCGGCGACGTCGTTCAGGAGCTCGGGTACGACGACGACTGCGACGACGCGCTGCGGGAGTCCGTGACCCAGGTGACCGGTAGCCCGATGGTCGACGAGGACCACGAGGACGTTGTCGATGTCGTGCTGATGTGGTGGCGCGACGACGACGGCGACCTCGTGGACGCGCTCGTCGACTCGCTGGTCTCCCTCGAGGACGGCGGCGTCGTGTGGCTGCTCACGCCCAAGGTCGGTCGTGACGGGCACGTCGAGCCGGGGGACATCGGTGATGCCGCGCCCACGGCAGGGCTGCACCAGACGAGCAGCGTCTCGGCCGCGCCGGAATGGTCGGGCACCCGCCTGGTCACCCGTCGTTCCGGGCGCTGAGCCGCCGTCAGCCCGGGACGCCCGGCAGCCGCCGGACCAGGCGGCTGATCCCGCGCACGTTGCGCACGGCGGCGCGCAGGGCCGGACCGCCTGGCAGGCCGGGCACCTGCTCGACGATCGGGGCCAGCGCGAGCAGGCCGCCCACGTGGTGCAGCCGCAGCAACCTCCTGGCCAGCATCGGTGGCACGGCCCGGCGGCCGGCGGACGCGTCGAGCAGGTCCGCGGCGTGGCCCTGGACGGCGGCCCATCCCGCCGGGACCTCGGGCAGCGCGACTGTCGCCCAGGCCCCGGGGCGGGCGACGAAGCCCCAGCCTCCCTCGGGCGCCGCGCCCGCCGCGCTGGCGGTCAGGTCGTGCCGCGCGGCCAGTGCGCCCGTCGTGTCGATCAGTGATGCCAGCCCCGCCGAGAGCAGGGCCGGTGCGGGCGTCCGCCCCCCGGCGGGTGCGAGATCCAGCGCATGCACGGCCAGCTCGAATGCCGCGGCACCCACCAGCGTCGACAGGGGCAGTGGCCCGAGCACGGAGCGGATCCTGCGCCGGCCCAGCACGCGAGCCGTGTCCGCTGCCAGGTAGGCGGCCGCCTCGTCGCGGGACGCGACCAGGGCCTGGATCAACTCGGCGCGGGGTGCCCTGGACCGGGCCTCCAGGACGGCCTCGTTGTGCGACTCCTGGTCGAAGGTTCCTGACCTGGGGTCGGCGGGGTCGATGTCGTCCCGCTCGGCCTCCGCGACCATCTGCTGCAGTGACCGGCTGCCCGGCCACGAGCCGAGGTGCACGCACACCGCGCGGGCGGTCCAGCCGGGGACCCGGCTCGGCGCATCGAGGTCGACGGAGCCGGCGAGGTCGATGAAGTCGTCCCAGGCCGGCAGGACCAGCGCGGCGAGGTCGGCCGGCTCCCAGGACGCGAGACCGCACTCGCCGTCGGTGGGCGAGACGGGCGTACGCGGGTCGGCTGGCACACTGGCATCCTGCCAGCACCGCTACGAGTGAGGAGCCCCACGATGTCGCCGTCCGTGGGGGAGGACGCGCCCGACTTCGAGCTAATGGACCAGCACGGGCAGACCGTCCGCCTCTCCGACCTGCGCGGGCACAAGGCGGCGCTGGTCGTGTTCTACCCCTGGGCTTTCACCGGCGTCTGTGGCGGCGAGCTGCACGCGATGCAGGCCGAGCTCGACGAGCTGGTCAGCGAGCAGGTCGCGCTTTTCACGGTGTCGACGGACTCGATGTACGCCCTACGGACCTTCGCCGACCAGGAGGGCTTCACGTTCCCCCTGTTGTCCGACTTCTGGCCCCACGGTGCGGTGGCGCAGGCATACGGTGTGCTGCACCCGGAGATCGGCGTCGCGCTGCGCGGGACGTTCCTCGTCGACCGCGACGGCGTCGTGCGCTGGAGCGTGGTGAACGGCATCTCCGACGCGCGCGACATCAGCGCCTACAAGGACGCCGTTGCGGCGCTTGGGTCCGGCGTCCGCGGCTAGTCTGCTCCGCGCACGGGCGCATAGCTCAGCTGGTTAGAGCACCTGCCTTACAAGCAGGGGGTCGGCGGTTCGAGTCCGTCTGCGCCCACCGGAAACCATCACAGCCTCGGCGAAGGCATCGATCATGGCGAGGTCGAGTGGAGCCTCGGCGCGGGTGTCGGGCAGATAAGAGGCGTAGTCCTCGGCCACCGTGTCGTATGCGTGCGTCACCCTGCGGAAGTCCATGGGATCCGGCGTCGAGGAGATCACTCGCCGCATTTTCGCACGTCAGTCGGCCCTGCCGCAGTCACTGGCACTGGCAACATCCGCACATGCCGCAAGTCGAGCGGCTGTCAGTTGGTTCGTTGAGCGAGGAAGACGTACTCCCGACCCGGACGATCCGGGGCGTCGCGGACATCGAGCATCCTGTAGCCGTTGATCTGCAGGCTCTGCTCGACCTCGTCGCGGGTACGGAACCGCAGTGTTGAGTCGGACGTGACCCTGAGTCCGTCCGAGGCAAAGGTGTAGGTGTAGCGGAACGAAACGAGCGGTAGGTCGATCTGGGTCACCTCCCGACGCTGTTCCACCTCACCCATGCCGGGCACGTCAAGAACGACGGGACGCGTTTCGGCTGCCCATTCCTCCCACGCTTTGGCCTCAGGGCGCCGGGTCTCGAACACGAAGTAGCCCTGTCTTCGCAGGGCGGTGCGGATGCTGTGAAGTGTTGCCGCCCAGTCCTCGTCGGTGATGAAGACCTGGGCCGCGTTTCCCGTCATGACGGCGAGGTCGACGTCCAGGGGAGGCAGACTGCTCGTGTCCCCGTGAATCCAAGTGACCGCAGCGGCGCCGTCCTTGGCTCGCGCCACCTCCAGGGAGGCTTTTGCCGGGTCGAGTGCGATGACCGTGATGTCGTCGCGCGCGAGCAGGTGGGCGAGGCATCCCGTTCCGCATCCGACGTCCAGCACGGTCCGTGCGCCGAGCTGCTTCACGATCGTGCGGTAAGCATTCAGGTCGTAACGTGATCCGTCGAATGCGTCATAGACCGGCGCGAGGCGAGGGTGGGCGAAGATGGCATCCGGCACTCGGCGATGCTAGCCA
>JAJAYQ010000053.1 GCA_026786145.1 Spirochaetaceae bacterium
ACCGAGCCGTCGGTGGCGCTGAACGCGCTCCCGTGGCAGGCGCAGCTGATCCGGTCGGCCTTGACGCTGGCGACGGTGCAGCTCTGGTGGGTGCAGACGGCCGTGAACGCCTTGAACGTCCCCTCCGCCGGCTGGGTCACGACGACCTTCTCTGTCTCGAGGATGACGCCGCCGCCCACCGGGACATCGGCGGTGGCAACCAGTGGGCCTCCGGCGCTCGCCCCGGAGCTCCCGCCGCCGCTCTGGCTTTCGGAGGGCGCTGCGCTGCCGCTGGTCCCGCCGGTGGACGCGTCGCCGCCACCACACGCGGCGAGCAGGGCAGCGGCGGCGCCGGACACCGAGACGGCACGGAGCACCGTCCTGCGCGACGGACCGTCGCCGAAGGTGGTGTTGGGCCGAAAGGACTCCGTCACGGCAGCATCTCCTGGTGGTCGGGGGCCACGGGCTGGGCAGCTACGCCCGCACCAACGTACGGGTCGGGAGAAAGGTTTCTCGTTCGCCACGGGTCAGCCATGGCTCATCCCGCCCGGCGCCGGGTGGACGACTTCGCCACCGCCGCCGAAGCCTTGCGAGGAGCCCGGCCACGCACAGCGCGGGACTGGCGCAGCGCGTCCTTGAGGAAGACGCCGGTGTGGCTCCCGGGCGCCTCCGCGACCTCCTCGGGCGTCCCCTCCGCGACGATCAGGCCGCCGCCGGAACCTCCCTCGGGCCCCATGTCCACCACCCAGTCGGCGGTCTTGATCACGTCGAGGTTGTGCTCGATGACGATCACCGTGTTGCCCTTGTCGGTCAGCCCCTGCAGGACGGTCAGCAGCTTGGAGATGTCCTCGAAGTGCAACCCGGTCGTCGGCTCGTCCAGGACGTAGACGGTGCGACCGGTGGACCGCTTCTGCAGCTCGGAGGCCAGCTTCACCCGCTGCGCCTCACCACCGGAGAGGGTCGGCGCAGGCTGCCCCAGCCTGACGTATCCCAGCCCGACGTCGTTGAGGGTGCTGAGGTGGCGGGAGATCGCCGGGACCGCCGCGAAGAACTCGGCGGCGACCTCGATGGGCATGTCGAGGACCTCGGCGATCGTCTTGCCCTTGAAGTGGACCTCGAGCGTCTCGCGGTTGTAGCGCGCCCCGTGGCAGACCTCGCACGGGACGTAGACGTCGGGCAGGAAGTTCATCTCGATCTTGATCGTGCCGTCACCCTTGCACGCCTCGCAGCGGCCACCCTTGACGTTGAAGGAGAACCGCCCCGGCAGGTAGCCACGGATCTTGGCCTCGGTCGTCTCGGCGAAGAGCTTGCGCATGTGGTCGAACACCCCGGTGTAGGTAGCGGGGTTGGACCTCGGCGTACGCCCGATCGGGCTCTGGTCGACGTGCACCACCTTGTCGACGTGCTCGAGCCCCTTGATGCTCTTGTGCCGCCCCGGCACGGTGCGGGCGCCGTGCAACCGCTGGGCGAGGGAGGTGTAGAGGATGTCGTTGACCAGCGTGGACTTCCCCGACCCCGAGACGCCGGTCACCGCGACGAAGCAGCCCAACGGGAACGCCACGTCGATGGAGCGCAGGTTGTGCTCACGTGCGCCGACCACGGTGAGGTTGCGGCCCTTGGTGCGCGGTCGCCGGGTCGTCGGTGTCGGGATGGTCGTGCGCCGGGAGAGGTAGGCACCTGTCAGCGAGTCGGGGTGGTCGAGCAGATCCTGGACGGTGCCGGACACCACGATCTGGCCGCCGTGTTCACCTGCGCCAGGGCCGATGTCGACCACCCAGTCGGCGTTGCGGATGGTGTCCTCGTCGTGCTCGACCACGATCAGGGTGTTGCCCAGGTCGCGCAGCCTGGTGAGCGTCTCGATCAGGCGCCGGTTGTCCCTCTGGTGCAGCCCGATGGACGGCTCGTCCAGGACGTAGAGCACCCCGACCAGCCCGGCGCCGATCTGGGTGGCCAGCCGGATCCGTTGTGCCTCGCCGCCCGAGAGGGTGCCCGAAGGCCGCTCGAGGGAGAGGTAGTCGAGACCGACGTCGAGCAGGAACCCGAGCCGGGCGTGGATCTCCTTGACGACCCGCTCCGCGATCTGCCGCTCGCGGTCGGTCAGCTCGAGGTCGCGCAGGAACGCGTCGGCCTCGCGGATGGGCAGCCGCGTCACGTCGGCGATGGTGTGCCCGCCCAACGTCACGGCCAGCGACTCCGGTCGCAGCCGCGCACCGCCGCACACCGGGCACGGGACCTCCCGCATGTAGCCCTCGTAGCGCTCCCGGCTCCAGTCGGAGTCGGTCTCGGTGTGCCGGCGCTGCACGAAGGGGATGGCACCCTCGAACCCGGTGTGGTAGCTGCGCATGCGGCCGTAACGGTTGCGGTACTTGACGTGGACCTCGTAGTCGAGGCCGTGCAGCACCGCGTCGCGCGCCCTGGCCGGCAGCTTGCGCCACGGCGTGTCCATGCGGACCTTGAGGTCGGCGGCCAGTGCCTCGAGCAGCCGCTGGAAGTACTCGCTGGACGAGCTGCCCGCTGCCCACGGCGCGACGGCGCCCTCGCCGAGGGACTTCTCGTCGTCGGGCACGATCAGGTCGGCGTCGACCTCGAGGCGGGTGCCGAGGCCGGTGCACTCGGGGCAAGCGCCGAACGGGGAGTTGAAGGAGAAGGACCGCGGCTCCAGCTCGTCCATGGACAGCGGGTGCTCGTTGGGGCAGGCGAGCTTCTCGGAGAACCGTCGCTCACGGTTCTTGTCCTTCTCCGGCAGGTCGACCAGGTCGAGGATCACCAGACCCCCGGCGAGCCCCAGTGCCGTCTCGACCGAGTCGGTGAGCCGGCGCTTGGCCGACGGCTTCACGGACAGCCGGTCGACCACCACGTCGATGGAGTGCTTGTACTTCTTGTCCAGCTTGGGCGGCTCCGCCAGGGAGACGATGTCCCCGTCGACGCGGGCGCGGCTGTAGCCCTTGGTCTGCAGCTCGCGGAACAGCTCGACGAACTCACCCTTGCGGCCCCGCACCACCGGGGCCAGCACCTGGAACCGGGTGCCGTCCTCCATCTCGAGCACCCGGTCGACGATCTGCTGCGGCGTCTGCCGACTGACCGGCTCGCCACAGGTCGGACAGTGCGGCCGACCGGCCCGGGCGAACAGCAGGCGGAGGTAGTCGTAGACCTCGGTGATCGTGCCGACCGTCGAGCGCGGGTTACGGCTCGTTGACTTCTGGTCGATCGAGACTGCCGGCGAGAGGCCCTCGATGAAGTCGACGTCCGGCTTGTCCATCTGGCCGAGGAACTGCCGGGCGTACGCCGAGAGGGACTCGACGTAACGCCGCTGGCCCTCCGCGAAGATCGTGTCGAAGGCCAGGCTCGACTTGCCCGA
>JAJAYQ010000054.1 GCA_026786145.1 Spirochaetaceae bacterium
AGGGCGTACGCCGTGGCGCGCGCCGCCCAGGTCGGCTGGGCGCGCCGGCCGGTCCGTGCGCGGGCCGACATCCTGCTGCGACTGCACGACCTCGTGCTCGCCCGCCAGGACGAGGTGCTCGACCTCGTCCAGCTCGAGACGGGCAAGGCGCGGCGGCACGCGTTCGAGGAGGTCGTCGACGTCGCGCTCAACGCCCGGCACTACGCGCGGACGGCCCGGCGGGACCTCTCCCCAGCCCGCCGGGCGGGGCTGGTGCCGGTGCTCTCGCAGGTGCGCGAGCTGCGCCACCCCAAGGGAGTGGTCGGCATCGTGTCCCCGTGGAACTACCCCTTGACGCTGGCGGTCTCTGACGCGCTGCCGGCTTTCGTCGCGGGCAACGCGGTGGTGCACAAGCCGGACACGCAGACCGCCCTCACGGCCCTGTGGGCGCGCGCCCTCGCCGTCGAGGCGGGGCTGCCGGCCGACGTGTGGCAGATCGTGATCGGGGACGGCCCGACGATCGGGCGGGCTGTGGTCGACGGTGGCGACTTCGTCTGCTTCACCGGGTCCACGGCGGTCGGTCGTGAGGTGGCCGAGCGGTGCGGCCGGAGGCTGGTCGCGTGCTCGCTGGAGCTCGGGGGCAAGAACCCGATGGTGGTGCTCGAGGACGCCGACCTGCGCCGTGCGGCCGAGGCGGCGGTGCGCGACTGCTTCAGCGGTGCCGGACAGCTGTGCGTGTCCATGGAGCGGATCTACGCCGTCGACAAGGTGCACGACGAGTTCCTCGAGCGATTCCTCACCCGCGTCCGCGGGCTGCGGCTTGGTACCGAGCTCGACTACTCGGTCGACGTCGGCTCGCTGCTCTCGCAGACCCAGCTCGACCGGGTCACCACCCACGTCGACGACGCGGTGGCGAAGGGCGCCACCGTGCTCGCCGGCGGGCGGGCCCGCCCCGACGTCGGACCGCTGTTCTACGAGCCGACCGTGCTGTCTGGGGTGACCGAGGACATGGCGCTGTGCCGGGACGAGACGTTCGGCCCGGTCGTCGCCGTCACGAGGGTCGCGGACGAGGAGGAGGCACTTCGGCGCGCCAACGACTCGGCGTACGGCCTCAACGCCAGCGTCTGGACCCGCGACGTGGACCGCGGCCGCCGGCTGGCCGCGCGCATCGAGACGGGGACCGTCGCCGTCAACGAGACCTACGGCGCGCCGTGGTCCGCCACCGGGTCCCCGATGGGCGGCCGCAAGGACTCAGGTCTCGGGCGCCGTCACGGCCGGGAGGGGCTGCTGAAGTACACCGAGGCCCAGACGGTGGCTGTGCAGCGGCTGGTCGGCTTCGCGCCGACAGATGCGCTGCCCTTCGACCGCTGGGCGAGCGGCTTCACCGGCGCCCTCCGGGTCATGAAAGCCCTTCGACGACCGTGACTGACTACGACGTCGTGGTGGTCGGGTCCGGCTTCGGCGGTGCGGTCACCGCCCTGCGGCTGACCGAGAAGGGCTACCGCGTCGTGGTGATGGAGGCCGGTCGGCGCTTCGCCGACGACGAGTTCGCCACGACCTCCTGGGACGTACGCCGGTTCCTCTGGGCGCCGCGGCTGGGCTGCTTCGGCATCCAGCGCATCCACCGGCTGCCCGACGTGACGGTGCTCGCGGGTGCCGGGGTGGGTGGCGGGTCGCTGGTCTACGCCAACACGCTCTACCGGCCGGACCCGGCCTTCTACGACGACCCGCAATGGCGGGACATCGCGGACTGGGAGTCCGAGCTGGCGCCCTACTACGAGATCGCCTCGCGGATGCTCGGCGTGGTGCGCAACCCGACGATGACGGCCAGCGACGAGGCGATGCGAGCGGTCGCCGAGGAGATGGGCGTCGGCCACACGTTCGCCCTCACCCCGGTGGGCGTGTTCTTCGGCGACGGCCCGGGTGTTCCGTCCGCGGACCCGTACTTCGGCGGTGCCGGCCCGGACCGGACCGGGTGCCTGCAGTGCGGCGCCTGCATGACCGGGTGCCGCCACGGTGCGAAGAACACGTTGCCCAAGAACTACCTGTGGCTGGCCGAGCGAGCCGGGGCCGAGGTGCAACCGCTCACGACCGTGACCGCGATACGCCCGGTGGGCGCCGGACGGGGCGGCGATGAGGGCTACGCCGTCGACACCGTCTGCACGGGTGCCTGGTTGCCCGGCCGGACCCGCCGTACCGTCACCGCTGCCCAGGTGGTGCTCGCGGCGGGGACGTACGGCACCCAACGGCTGCTGCACCGGATGCGCGACGAAGGTCACCTCACGCACCTCTCGCCACGGCTCGGTGAGCTCACCCGCACCAACTCCGAGTCGCTGCTCGGCGCGCGGGCCGACCGGCACGACGCCGACTTCAGCCGCGGTGTCGCCATCACCTCGTCGTTCCGGCCGGCGCCGGACACCCACGTCGAGCCGGTGCGCTACGGCGCCGGCTCCAACCTGATGGGCCTGCTCTCGACCGTGCTCACCGACGGGGACGGGTCGCACCGCCGGTGGCGGACCGCGATGACCCAGATGGCGCGCCGACCGGTGCGCTCGGTGCGACGCCTGTCGGTGCGGCGGTGGTCACAGCGCACCGTCATCGTGCTGGCGATGCAGTCGGTCGACAACTCGCTGACCGTCTCGGGGAGGCGCGGCCGCCTCGGCCGGTGGCGGCTGACGAGCCGGCCGGGGCACGGCGCGCCGAGCCCCTCGTGGATACCGGTCGCCAACGACGCGGTCCGCCGGCTGGCGCGGGTCATCGACGGCGAGGCCGGCGGCAACCTGGGGGACCTCGTCGGCGCGACGATGACCGCCCACTTCCTGGGGGGCGCGCCGATCGGGCGCGACGCCGGCCACGGGGTGGTCGACGGATGGCACCGGGTCTTCGGTCATCCCGGTCTGCACGTCGTCGACGGCGCGGCCGTTTCGGCCAACCTCGGCGCCAACCCGTCGTTGACGATCACCGCCCAGGCGGAGCGGGCGATGGCCTTCTGGCCCAACCGCGGCGAGCCCGACCCGCGGCCACCGCTGGGCGCCGCCTACGAGACGGTGCCTCCGGTCCCGGCGTGCCGTCCGGTGCTGGGGGTAGGTGACATGCCATGACTCGCATGACCCTCTCCCTCGTCCCCGGCTGGACCGCCGCAGCCATCCCCGACCTCTCCGGCACCCGCATGGTGGTGACCGGTGCCAACTCCGGCCTGGGCCTGGTCACCGCCCGGGAGCTGGCCCGCCGGGGCGCCGCTGTGCTGATGACGGCGCGTGATGAGGACAAGGGCGCGCAGGCCGTACGCCGGGTGCGGGCCGACGTCCCGGACGCCACGGTGGAGGCCGCGGTCCTGGACCTGGCCGACCTGGCCTCGGTCCGGGCGTTCGCGGCTGCGCAGGGTGACCGTCCGCTGGACGTCCTGGTGAACAACGCCGGTGTCATGGCGATCCCGCCCCGGCTCTCCGTCGACGGGTTCGAGCTGCAGATGGGCACCAACCACCTCGGCCACTTCGCGCTGACCGGTCTGCTCATGCCCGCGCTGCTCCAGCGCCCGGGAGCCCGCGTGGTGACGGTGAGCAGCTTCGCGCACTGGTTCGGCTCGCTGGACCTCGGCGACCTGATGAGCGAGCGGGCGTACGACCCGTGGACCGCCTACTTCCGCTCCAAGCTGGCCAATCTGCTCTTCACCCGCGAGCTGGCGCGACGGGCCGCTCTGGCCGGTGCCGACCTGCGGAGCGTGGCGGCCCACCCCGGGTACGCCCGCACCAACCTGCAGTCAGCCGGGCCCCGGATGGCCGGGCGCAAGGTCACCGAGTCGGTGACGCGGGTCGCCACCCTGGCGCTGGGCCAGAGCGCCGAGACGGGCGCGCTCCCGCAGCTGCGGGCGGCCACCGATCCGGGCGTACGGAACGACGACTTCTTCGGCCCGCGGGGGCTGGCGGGGCAGCGCGGGCTGCCCACCCGGGTGCGGCGCAGCGCCAACGCGCGCGACAACTCGGCGGCGCGGCTGCTGTGGGAGATGTCCGAAGAGCTCACCGGCGTGCGCTTCGAGGGGCCTGGCAGGGCAGGATGAGGCGGGGGCCGGCTCCCCTGCTCCGATCACCGGCCCCCGCTAACGCGTCTTCGGTACGCCCGGCGGCCCGGATTGGTCGAGCCGCCGCGGGGAGGCCGGGGCTCCTAGTGGGTCGGGGTCGAGGACGGGTCGGTGCTCCAGGAGTGCCAGAGTGCGGCGTACGCCCCACCCTCGGCGATCAGCTCGTCGTGGGACCCCAGCTCGCTGATCCGCCCGTCCTCGACGACCGCCACCCGGTCGGCGTCGTGCGCCGTGTGCAGCCGGTGGGCGATCGCGACCACGGTGCGCCCCGAGAGGACCGCGGCCAGGCTTCGCTCCAGCAGCCGTGCCGCGCGGGGGTCGAGCAGAGACGTGGCCTCGTCGAGGACGAGCGTGTGCGGGTCGGCGAGGACCAGGCGGGCCAGCGCCAGCTGCTGGGCCTGCGCCGGGGTCACCGGGCGGCCCCCTGAGCCGACCTCGGTGTCCAGCCGGTCCGGCAGGGCGAGCACCCAGTCCAGTGCGTCGACCGCTTTCAGCGCCGCCAGCAGGTCGCTCTCGTCGGCACCGGGGCGGGCGAGCAGCAGGTTCTCGGCGATCGAGCCCACGAACACGTGGTGCTCCTGGGTGACCAGGACGACGTGACCGCGGAGCTGGTCCAGGGGCAGGTCGACCAGCGGCACCCCGCCGACGACGACGCGCCCGGTGCGCGGCGGGTGGATGCCGGCGAGCAGGCGGCCCAGCGTCGACTTGCCCGCGCCGCTGGGGCCGACGACCGCCAGCCGCTCGCCGGGTCGCAGGTCCAGGCTCATGCCGTGCAGGACGTCGTGGTCCTCGCGGTAGGCGAAGCGGACGTCCTCGACCACGACGTGCTCGTCGACGGGCTCATCGGTGCCCGCCACCCGGTCGTCGGGGACCAGGTCGACGCCGAGGATGCGCGCCAGGGCGGTCGCCCCGACCTGCACCTCGTCCAGCCAGGAGATGAGGCGGTCGACGGGATCGACCATCTGCACGGCGTACAACGTCACCGCGGTCACCTGGCCGAGGCTTGCCCGGCCGTCCGAGAACAGCCACCCGCCCCAGACGAGGCTCAGGGTGACCGGCACGGCGTAGGCCAGCTCCATGGTGGGGAACCAGAACGTCCGCAGCCGCAGCGTGTAGCGCTCGGCGTCGTGCGCGCGGGCCAGGTCGCCCTCGATCTGGCGGATCCGGCGGCGGCCCAAGCCGAGCGCCTCGACCGTGCGCGCGCCGTCGACGGTCTCGGCCAGGGTGCCGTTGTACGTGGCGTAGGCCTCCCGCTCCCGCAGGTAGCCGTCGGGGGCGCGCTTGAGGTACCAGCGCGTCCCCACCAGGATCAGCGGTGCCCCGGCCAGCAGCGGCAGCGCGACCAGCGGCCCCGTGATGAACGCGGCGACGACGGTCAGCGCCACGGTGACCGTGGCCACGAGGACCTCGGGCACGGCGAAGCGCACCGTGCGGGCCAGCGCCTCGACGTCGCCGGTGCTGCGCGTGATGAGGTCACCGGTGCCGGCCCGCTCGACCGTGGACAGGGGCAGGGACAGGACCCGGGCCAGGAAGTTCTCCCGGAGCCGGGCGAAGACGGTCTCGCCCAGCACGAACGCCGAGCGCCGCGCCCACCACGTCAGCCCGGTCTGCAGCAGCAGGGCGACGGCCAGCAGCAGCGACAGCCGGTCGAGGTGGCTGCGAGTGGTGCCCTCTCGCACCGACTCGACCATGTCGCCGAGCAGGCGTGGCCCGGCCAGCCCGGCGGTCGCGGCGAGGGCGTTAAGCCCAAGCATCAGCAGGAGCGCCCGGCGGTGGTCGGCGAGCAGCGCCTTGGTCTGCGTCCACACCTGCGCCGAGGTGGCGACGGGCAGGGTCCGGCGCGTCACGGCTCCACGCCTCTCGTGACGGTGTCCCGGTAGCCCGGGTGCGAGGCGAGCAGGTGACGGTGGGTGCCACGGGCGACCACCCGGCCGGAGAGCACGAAGGCGACGTTGTCGCAGCGGTCCAGCAGCAGGGGGCTCGCCGTCGTGACGACCGTGGTGCGCCCGCCCTCGGTGTGCCGGGCCGCGCGCAGCCGCTGGGCCACCAGGATCTCGGTGTGGGCGTCGACCGAGCTGGTGGGTTCGACCAGGACGAGCACGTCCGGGTCGGCCAGGACTGCCCGGGCAAGGGCCAGCCGCTGGCGCTGGCCGCCGGAGAACCCGCGGCCCGCCTCGTCCACCTCGGCGTCCAGGCCCTCGGGCAGGGCGTCCAGGACGTCCTCGGCCGCGGCGACGTGCACCGCCGCGGTCAGGTGGCGGTCGTCGCGGGACCGCTCGCCGTCCGGAGAAACCCGCGCCCACGGGTCCAGCTCGTCGCGCAGGATGCCCGAGAACAGCCGGGGCTCGGCCTCCGAGACCAGGACCCGCCGGCGGACGGTTGAAAGCGGCAGGTCGCGCAGCCGGGTGCCGCCGAGAGTGACCAGGTCGCTCTCGGCCCCGCTGACGAGCCGGCCGAGGCGGTGGGCGATGGCGGCGGTGTCGTCCGGGTCGGCGCTGACCAGGGCCGTCATGGTGCCCGGCTCGACCGTGAGCCCGGAGCTCGGGTCGGCCAGCGTCGCCTGCAGAGGAGGTTCGGCGGCGGCCACCTGCGGGTCGGAGATCTCGGGCTCGGTCGCGAGGACGGCCACGATCCGACGGGCGCCGACCAGCGAGCGGGTGACCTTGTCGGCGGCCTCGATCGCCGTCCGGATGGGGACCACGAGGAAGAAGGCGTAGCCGTAGAACGCGACCACGTCGCCGACGTCGATCGTGCCCGCCAGGGCCAGCCGCGCGCTCAGCCACGTGACGAGGACCAGGAAGATGCCGGGCAGCAGCACCTGGGCCGCGTCCAAGGTGGCTTGCGGCACGGCGACGTGCACACCGGCGGCCCGCAGCTGGGTGGAGCGCTCGCGGTAGCGGGCGAAGAAAGCGGGCTCGCCGCCGATGCCGCGCAGCACCCGCAGGCCGGCGACGGTGTCGGCACCGAGCGCGGTCAGCTTTCCGGCGACCTCGCGCTGGACGTGCTGTCGGCGCTGCAGCGGCCGCAGCAGGGGACCGAGGAACAGCACCATCGCGGGCACTCCGAGCAGCACGACAAGGCCGAGCTGGACCGAGGCGTTGAGCAGGATCACCGCGACGACGACGTAGGACACCACGGCGCCGGACAGCCGGGCCGAGACGTCGAAGGCGCTCCCGATGTGCAGGGCGTCGTTGGTGGCGGCCGACACGACCTCGCCGGTCGGCAGCCGCCGCCGGA
Organism: Spirochaetaceae bacterium; assembly: GCA_026786145.1. Classification (GTDB taxonomy): domain Bacteria; phylum Actinomycetota; class Actinomycetes; order JACCUZ01; family JACCUZ01; genus JAJAYQ01. The sequence continues at coordinate 7,295 of JAJAYQ010000054.1, forward strand.
TGGCAACGCCCACCAGTGAGCTGTGCCGGCCGAGAAGCTGCATGGCGCGGAAGGACGCGCGCAGCCAGTTGTCGACCGCCATCCGGTGGCGCATCACGCCGAACACCGCCTGGACCAGTGCGAGGCCCAGCACGACGAGGGACCACCGGCCCGCAGTCGCGAGGTCGCCCTCGGCCACCCCCTCCTGCAGGCCCCGGCCGATCGCGGCGGGCACCAAGGCCTGGGCCACCATCCAGACCACGCCGAAGACGACGCCCAGGGCGAGGGTGCGCCACTGCATCCGGCCGGTCCAGAGGAGGTAACGCGCCGGGGACCGCAGGTTCGGGGTCCCGGGGTCGTCGAAGGGGAGGTGGCGCACGGAGACCGACGGTACGGCCTCGCACCCGCTCGGACGAAACGGATTGTTCATGGGCCGTGGTCCTAGACTCAGGCCCGTGAGCGACACCGTCCTGGTCGTGGACTTCGGTGCGCAGTACGCCCAGCTGATCGCCCGGCGGGTACGCGAGGCCAGGGTCTACAGCGAGATCGTCCCCCACACGATGCCGGTGGCCGAGATGCTGGCCCGCAAGCCGGCCGCGATCATCCTCTCCGGCGGACCGGCGTCGGTCTACGCCGACGGGGCGCCGTCGGTGGACCCGGCAATGTTCGCGGCGGGGGTGCCCGCGTTCGGGATCTGCTACGGGTTCCAGGCGATGGCGCTCTCGCTCGGCGGCACGGTTGCGCGCACCGGGAACGCAGAGTTCGGCCGCACCGGGCTGGAGGTGCTCGGCGGGGACCCGACGTTGTTCCACGGTCTGCCTCGGGAGCTGTCGGTGTGGATGTCCCACAACGACGCGGTGTCGGTGGCACCCGAGGGCTTCGCCGTCGTCGCGCGGACCTCCGATACTCCCGTCGCGGCCTTCGAGGACCTGTCGCGCGGGCTGGCCGGTGTGCAGTTCCATCCGGAGGTCCTGCACAGCGACCACGGCCAGGCGGTCCTGGAGCACTTCCTCTACGAGGTGGCTGGCCTGCAGCCGACGTGGACGACGACCAACGTCATCGATGAGCAGGTCGCTGCCATCCGGGCACAGGTCGGGGACAAGCGGGTCGTCTGCGGGCTCTCCGGCGGGGTCGACTCGGCGGTCGCTGCGGCGCTGGTGCACCGCGCCGTCGGCGACCAGCTCACGTGCGTCTTCGTCGACCACGGCCTGTTGCGCAAGGGCGAGGCCGAACAGGTGGAACGCGACTTCGTGGCCGCTACCGGCGTACGCCTCAAGGTCGCCGACTCGGCGAAGCGCTTCCTCGACGCGCTCGCCGGGCTCACGGACCCCGAGGACAAGCGCAAGGCGATCGGCCGGGAGTTCATCCGAGTCTTCGAGGAGTCGGCGCGCGAGGTGGTGGCCGAGGCCGGTGCCGCCGGAGAGACCGTCGAGTTCCTGGTGCAGGGCACGCTGTACCCCGACGTCGTCGAGTCCGGTGGCGGGAGCGGCAGCAGCGGTACGGCCACCATCAAGTCCCACCACAACGTGGGTGGGCTGCCGGACGACCTGCAGTTCGCTCTGGTCGAGCCGCTGCGGGGACTGTTCAAGGACGAGGTGCGCAAGGTCGGGCTCGAGCTCGGTCTCCCGGAGGCGATCGTCTGGCGGCAGCCGTTCCCGGGGCCGGGGCTGGGCATCCGCATCGTCGGCGAGGTCACCCAGGAGCGCCTCGACGTGCTGCGCGAGGCCGACTCCATCGCCCGCGAGGAGCTCACGAGCGCCGGGCTGGACCGGGAGATCTGGCAGTGCCCGGTGGTGCTCCTCGGCGATGTCCGCTCGGTCGGCGTGCAAGGTGACGGGCGGACCTACGGCCACCCCGTCGTGCTGCGTCCGGTGTCGTCGGAGGACGCGATGACAGCGGACTGGACGCGGGTGCCCTACGAGGTGCTCGCCCGGATCTCGACCCGCATCACCAACGAGGTCCGCGAGGTCAACCGGGTGGTGCTGGACGTCACCTCCAAGCCCCCGGGGACCATCGAGTGGGAGTGAGCCACCAACGCTGACCTGGCGGAAACGTGGCCCGCCATCGACGTTTGGTTGTCGCCGGGGACGCTACCCCGCAGGGTTGGACGCAGGTCCAGACATACGCACTGCCGATCACTGATCAGTCCATGCAGAATTTTCGTCGACCGACGTGCTCTTGGCGGTGTCGAAGCCGAGCACCGTTCACCGTCCAGGGGGCTCCATGGCTGTCTGCGAGGAAGCAGCTGGACGTCATGACGGACTACGGGCAGGTCGGCACCTATCGGCGGGCCGGCGACAACGAGCGCGCCGTCGTCAGACACCACCCGGGGCAGACCCCTTCCCCTCCGACGAAGCCCTGCTCAAGGTGTGCTGCCTCGGCTGCAAGCACCTGGGCCGCACCACGTCCGCGACACCGCCGGCCGCGGCGGCGGCAGCTGGCATGAGCGTCTCGGCCAGCGGCCAAGGCGGGTTTCCTCTCCGGGTCGCTCCCGAGGACAGCGAGTCGCTTCTGCTGGAAGCCGTCGCCGAGGAGTTCACAACGGGCCAGCGGGGGCCGATGAAGGGCTGGCTGCGGATCAACCCTGTCCGCCGATGAGCTGCCCTGGTCATCGCCCCACGCGCCGCCCAGGAGGTCGTTGCCCGCCAGTAGGAAGAGCCTATGGCGCGACGCGCACCGAGGTCGTCACGACAGCGGCCGACCGCGTGGTCGGCAGGTCAATCGAGGGTGGGTCCGCCCACCCCTACGTCTGGTCGACAACCCAGCGCTGCAGGGACGGATTGTCGATCTCGGCCGCGAGCAGGACCGCCGCGTCCGCGCTCCCCGGGCGCCCGAGCGCGCTGGCATGCAGCAGCGAGCGCACGGTGAACTCCCGCATTCCGGTTCTGGAGGCCAGGGTCGCCAACCTGTCCACCCACTCACCGGTGGCCCGATGTCCGTGGCGGCGCCCAAGGGTGCATGCGGCCTCGAGGATGTAGCCGTCCAGCCAGACGTAGGGGTCGGCCAGCCGGTTGCAGCGGGCTCGGGACTCAGCCAGGAGCTCGAAGGCGCGGGCGGTGTCTCCGGTGGATTCGGCCAGCAGGGCCAGACCTCGGGCGGCCATGCCCTCCCAGCAGGGATCTCCGAGCTGACAGGCACGGGCGAACGCTTGACGCAGCCGTCGGGAGGCCCCGTCGATGTCGCCGCGCAGCAGTTGGATCTCTCCGCGAAGTACCTGAGGCCACGGCAGGAACGAGAGCCAGTGCTCGCGCTCGGCGAGCTCGATCGCCTTGTCGAGCTGCTCGCCGGCGAGCGCCAGGTTGCCGCGCAAAAGGTTCACCCGGCCCAGCATGGAGAGCCCGAAGGACTCCCGTCGCGGGTCCGCGGCGGCGTGGGACAACCGGACGCCGTCCTCGAGCAGCAACGACGCTCGCGGATAGTTGGCGCGGTCACTCTCCACGGCCCCGAGGTAAGTGGTGACCTTGGCTGTCAGCGATGGTGATCCGGCGGCGTGCTCGCGTGCGTCGGTGAGCCACACCTCCGCCCTGTCGTAGCGCCCGCGCAGGAAGTCCACGTATCCGAGCTCGGACCGCGCTTGGGCGGCAGCGTGGGGCAGGTCGTGGGCGTCGGCGATGTCGTCGGCTTCGTAGAGCGCCACCAATCCTTCCTCGTCGAACCCCCGCAGGGAATGGATGAGAGCTTCCCCGAGCACCAGCCGGGAGCGCACCTGCAGCTGGGGTGAGGTGGTCGCGTCGGCGAGCCGCACCGCGGTCCGCAGCGAGTCGATCCCGGCGTCGATGGCGCCCGCCGAGACGGCCGCGGAACCGGACTCGAGTCCTGCTTCGACCGAGGCCGGATCGGCCGGCGACGGCTTCGTCGGCTTCGTCGGCCGGGACTCCCTCAAGGCCGCCTCCAGGACGGCACCGGGCCCCACGCCGAGCTCGCTGTCGAGCATCGCCACGCAGGTGTCGAACTGCCGGGTTGCTGCCCCGTGCTGTCCGAGCATCCGGTAGAGGCGGATGACGAGGGCCTGGTGGTTCTCGTCGAGCGGACTCAGCTGAGCCGCCCGAACCGCGTATCCGAGCGCGACATCGAGCGCACCCCGCGACATCGATCCCAGGGCCGCCTCGTGGAGGATCGCCTCGGTGTCGGCGGCCACCCGACGCTGGGCGGACAGGAGCCAGGACTCGAACCCGGTGGCGCCGCGGAAAGTCATGCCCTCGAGCAGCTCAGCACCAAGACCTTCCAGCACGACGGCCTCGACCCAGGCGCCCCGAGCGACAACCTCGACGTCCACGAGGGTGCCCGCACCGAGCCGGAGAACAACGGGGTCACCATCGACCGAGCCGTCGGTGCCCAGTCCTTGCCGGATCTCTGACAGGCTCCATCGCAGCGCCCGCAGCGGGTCGTCGGCCTCGGCGAACAGCAGTGCGGCCAGCTGTGAACGGGTCGGCGGTCGTTGGCTGAGGATCAGATAGGTCAGGACCGCCCAGCTCTTCCGGCTTCGGAACCGGTACGCGTCCCCCGTCGCCCGGGAAAGCCGTGGGCGGCTGAGGAGATGGATGACGAGGCTCATGGACCTCGCATGCTTGCACGAGCTGCGCGGTCGTCGCACGGCATCAACTCAACCGCGCCGCCGTCGTGAGAACCCGTGGCTCGGGAAAGTCCTCGCAGTGTTGATACGCGTATGTCAGACGGATGCGGCCGTCACCACCGACCACGAACTCCGCCACCGCGCGCCACGGGTCGTCGACGGGTGGTCGGCCGCCTGCGCGGCGGGCGTCCTGGAAGGCGACACCGAGATCGCGTGGGTGGCTCCAGTACTCGGCGGGGGCATCGAAGAGGACCCTCTCGACCTGCCAATGGCCAATGCCGTAGGCCCGGTAGATCGTCCCGTCCGGGTCGCACAGCACCGGACACGGAAGTTCGTGCTCGTCCCGGTAGGCGGCGGCTCGGGGTGGCTCCCCCTGCGCGACGATCACCAGCTCGAGACCGGCCTCCTGGTACTGCGCGCACTCCGCCTTGAGGCGCTCGGCCCGGGCGACACCACATCCACAGCCGAAGTGCCGCCAGAACAGGACAAGGGCGGCCCCGGTGGTCCAGAACTCCGAGAGCCTGCGGCTGGCGCCGGTGTGGTCGAGCAGAGTGCAGTCCGGTGCCAGCTCGCCCTCCAGAAGACACCTGCCCGGGTCCTCGGTCGGTCCCGCCGTCCAGCTCTCCAACCATCTCTTTTCCGCACTCGAGATCAGTTCGGCGGGCACGGTCATCGGCTGGCTCACGTGTGCTCGCTGACCGAGTAGATCTCGTCGGCCACCAGGCCGTGCGCCTTTCGGTGCACCGTGTGAGCTGATTCGGCGTCCGGCGCCTCGACCAGACAGAAAATCTTGCCGGCCTCCTCGTCCACCCAGTAGCGCAGGTAGCTCACGCCGTGCGCTCCCTGGGTTGCCAGGTCCGCCTGGTGGGCACTGGCGACGTCACTTGCCGAGACTCCTCCGTCGATGTGGTGCACGTCCATGAAAAGCGCCATCGGCTGCTCCCTGTCCTCGTGATCCCGGCCTGTCGTCGAGACCCCTGGACGGACAGCGAACGACCCACCCGTTTGACGCAGCGTTTGACGACCCTCCTCGAGTGGCGCGACAGGCGCTCCGCCGCGCGGCCCCACCACGAGGCCGGGCGCTGCCCCTCGAACTCCACGCCTCGCAGTGCTCCGGCCGGCCCGGACCCGTCGGTGACCACCGCAGCCCCGCGCGTGCTGACCGGTCGCGCCGCTCGTGGCGGAGATCCTCGCCACCGCCCGCCGACCGGTCGATGCGTGGGCGGTCGCTGGAGAGGTGGTCGCGCCGGTGAGGACGCCCTTCAAGGCAGGCGAGGTAGGGCCTCAAGCCACCATGATGTACCCGCTGGTCCGTGGCCTTGCCGCCCCGACCGCGCGCCTGCGCGTGCCGGTGACGGTGACCTGCCGGAAGCTGGGTTTCTCCAGCAAGGCTTCTACAAGTGGCTGGGGTCTGCCCCTCGCTCTGCACTGAACCCGGGGCGCTTCACACCCTCGGCCTGGCGAACCAGACGGTTCTCTTCTCCCACACGCCGGGTCCGAGGCGGCGACCGGAGCAGACGACGATGGCCAGCTGGGGCCGACCGTTCTTGGTGTAGAAGCGCAGGAGCCCGCGAGACGCGAGCACCTCGACCCGCTTGGTCACCCGGTAGCAGAGGCGCAGCTTGGTGCCATGGGCGACGATCCGGTCGCCCATGTGCAGACCGCGCAGCATCCTGTTGCCCACCGCGCTGCCGTCCGGCCAGACATGCGCGTTGAGCCGGACGTTCCCGGCCCGGTCGCCCGGTCGGATGCCGCTCTTCCGGTCCCAGGCGAACTGCTGCCTCCCGGCCGTGGTGAGGGGAGGGGCGCCTGGCAGGAACGGCGCGGCGCGCGGCGGCATGACGACGACGGCGCGCCTGGCGACCCCGGGGATCGAGATCGCTCGCGGGGTGAACGGGTGCGGGACGGTGGCGCACGACCTGCGCTGCGCGGCGGTCCTCGGCGCTGGCGTCGCCGTCGGCGTCGCGGTGGACGGTGTCGGCTCCGGCGGGACCCCGGCGTACGCCGGGGTGGTTTCCTGCGGAGCCCACCCGTCCGCTTCCACGAACCAGCCCCCGACCGTGGCTAGGGCCACGGCCAGTGCCAAGGCTGCGATCCGCGTCACCCGTTTGCTCCAGCTCTGCCTGCCGACCCGTTGTTGGTCCGAATCTGCGACGGTACTCGACGAGCGTTTGCCGCGGGCGGGAACCGGATCCTTGCCACCCGGCCGGGCTACGACGCTCACGCGTGTCACGGACTCAGCGGGACGATCTCTTCATTTCAGCCTCGGGCTGGATGTCCCACTGTGATGACGATCTTGCCTCGGGCGTGGCTCTCGACCAGGTAGCGGATGGCGGCAGCGACGTCGCCGAGGGGATAGGTGCGCTCGATTGCCAGCGACCATCGGTCTCGCCACCGACGAGGACGTGGTCTGCGCCGATGGCAGCCTCGAACGAGAGTCCGGTGCGACCTGAGCAGAGGGACCGCGGCGGGTCCCGCTGCGGTACGGACCGGCATGTGAGCGGCTGGGCGAGGGTCCTTGCTTATGACCCCCGACCGGGACAGTCTGTGGCCGTGGCGCTGACTCCGGAACTCCTCGACAAGGTGATCACCGAGCTGGTCCTGGTCGCTGCGTCCGCCACCTCCAAGCGCGAGGAGGCGGCCAACCTGGCCCGCATCTGGGGCCGCCGCGTCGAGCCGGACGAGCGCGCCGCCACCGCCTAGCCTCCACCCCCCGGTGTCAGCCAGGCCGATGCCGGAGAACTCCGCTCCGGCGGCGGCTCACGGGCCCTCACAGCGGTCGGGGAGAACGCAGTCTTCGCGGAGGTCGGCCGCGGCGTCCTGCGCGGCGTACTCACTCCGGTCGCGACCCTCAACTGGCCTACGCCTACGCCGCAGAGCAATGCGGCACTCCGCCGAGGACGGCGGTCGCCGCACTCCCCGGGCTACGCGGTGGCAACGACCAGGAACCGCTCGGCCAGCCGGCCCTCGGGCAGCCCAGCGGCCACCGCGTTGCCGCCGTACCACTCCCGCAGCCGGCCCTCGAGATCCTCCATGTGCGCGGTCTGGCTCTCGTGCGCCGCCAGGGCCGCCATCTTGGCTCCGAACACATCGGTGATGTCGATGTGGTGGTTGTTGTCCGGGTGGGCCATCACCCACGTCTCTGCGACCGCCCAGTCCTCGAGGCCCTCGTCGCGCAGCAGCTCGGGATGGGCGAAGGGGTTACGGGCGTCGGGGTAGACCGCGGCCATCGCTGCCACCCCAGCCGCCAAGTGGTCGGGGTGGCTGGCACCCACCCGGGCCCAGTTGCGCTCCGGGCTCTGGATGAGAGCGCGCTGCGGGCGGACCTGGCGGATCACCCGGCTGATGTCGCGCCGCAGCTCGATCGTCGACTCGAGGCGCCCGTCGGAGTAGCCGAGGAACCGCACGTCTCCCACCCCCACCGCCTTGGCGGCGGCCTCCTGCTCCGCGCGCCGGATGCCCGGGATGTCCGCCCTGTCCACCGACGGGTCGAAGCCCCCCGCGTCACCGTCGGTGCAGATGCAGTACACGACCTCGATCCCCGCCTGTGTCCACAGCCGGACCGTCCCCGCGGCGCCGAAGTCGACGTCGTCGGGGTGCGCCGTGATCACCAGCACCCGCTCGATCTCGGTGTCCTCGAGCACGCCGGCTCTCCTTCCTTCGGGGTTTATTCGGGGGGGTCATCTGGGTGGTCATCCTAGGCAGGAGCTCAAGACCGCCGGCCCGGGCGCCGACCTTCCACCATGGCCAGGACGAGGATCGCCGCGTCGCTGGCTGCCGCCGTGGTGGCGCTGGGCCTCGCCGTGCCCACCGCGCTCCCGGCCCAGGCCGACACCGTCGCCCCCAGCACCCGCACGTTCGGCAACCTCGTCGACAACGCCGCCTCCTGGGAGCGCGAGAGCAGCTGCAGCCAGACGGAGAAGAAAGGCCCCAAGAAGCTCCGCAACCTCCTCGTCGCGACGTACGGCCTGCTGAGCTCGAACATCCTGCGCCCCTGCAGCGCCGCCGACTCGGGGCACGAGGAGGGTCGCGCGCTGGACTGGATGGTCAACGTTCGTGACCCGGCGCAGAAGGAGATCGCCGAGTCCTACCTCACGTGGCTCTCCGCACCCGACGAGTTCGGCAACTCGGCGGCCATGGCTCGCCGCATCGGCATCGCGTACGTCATCTGGAACAACGGCATGTGGCGGCCGACGACGGGGGAGTGGACCCCGTACAGCGACTGCGCGAAGCCGAGGAAGCGCTTCAAGAAGTACGACAACACCTGCCACCGCAACCACGTCCACACCAGCTTCAGCTGGGACGGAGCGCTCGGGCGGACGTCCTTCTACACCGGGTACGTCGCCTGCCCCGAGCCGGACACGGACCCTTGGGTGCCCGCGATTCTGCCCGCGGCCCCGGAGGTCGTCGCCGTTCCGGCGGCACGGGTGCTGGGCACCAGCGCGGGCATCGGCGTCCCCAGCGGCCCGTGCCGGGTGCACCCGGACGTCCGGGCGGACGTCCAGGTCCTCGATGCCCTCGGAGGCCTCAGCACGGACGGGATCCCCGTCACCGGCGTGGCGAGCGTGCAGCTGCAGGTCACGGTCGTGAAGCCGGACGCCCGCACCGAGCTGCGGGTGTGGACCGCCGGCACCCTCGCCCCGATGGAGCCGCTCCTGACCGTGGACAAGGGTCTGGACGCGTCGGCGCAGGTCACCGTGCCTGTCGGCCCGGACGGCCTGGTGAGCCTCGTCCTCACCGGCGGCATGGGCCATGTGGCGGTCGACGTGACCGGGTATTCCGTCGGGGCCGCCTTCTAGACTGAGGAGGAGATGACCACCCTCTTCGACGACTCCCCGACTCTCCCCCTGCTCGAGGGGCTCAACGACCAGCAGCGGGCTGCGGTGGTCCACGAGGGCTCCCCCCTGCTGATCGTCGCCGGCGCCGGGTCGGGCAAGACCCGGGTGCTGGCCCACCGCATCGCCTACCTGCTGGGTGCCCGCAAGGTGCACCCGGGCTCGGTGCTGGCCATCACGTTCACCAACAAGGCCGCCGGTGAGATGAAGGAGCGCGTCACCTCCCTCGTCGGCAACCGCGCCAAGGTGATGTGGGTCAGCACGTTCCACTCTGCCTGCGTGCGCATCCTGCGGCGCGAGGCCAAGCACGTCGGGCTGAGCTCGAGCTTCTCCATCTACGACGCAGCCGACTCGCAACGGTTGATGATGCTGGTCTGCCGCGAGCTCGACCTCGACCCCAAGCGATACAACCCGCGGTCCTTCTCGGCCCAGGTGAGCAACCTCAAGAACGAGCTCGTCGACCACGAGGCGTACGCCAGTCGTGCCGAGACACACATCGAGAAGACGCTCGCCGAGGCGTACGCGCTCTACCAGCGCCGCCTGCGCGAAGCCAACGCGCTGGACTTCGACGACCTCATCATGACCGCCGTCAACGTGCTGCAGGTCTTCCCCGACGTGGCCGAGCACTACCGCCGTCGCTTCCGCCACGTCCTCGTCGACGAGTACCAGGACACCAACCACGCGCAGTACGTGCTGGTGAAGGAGCTCGTCGGCATCGGCAGCACAGGAAGCATGGTCAGCCGTGAAGTGAACGACGTGCCCGGTGTCACTCCGGGGGAGCTTTGCGTCGTCGGTGACGCCGACCAGTCGATCTACGCCTTCCGTGGCGCGACGATCCGCAACATCCTCGCCTTCGAGTCGGACTACCCCGACGCCCGCACGATCCTGCTCGAGCAGAACTACCGGTCCACCCAGACGATCCTGTCCGCGGCCAACGCCGTCATCGCGCGCAACCAGGGCCGCAAGGCCAAGAACCTCTGGTCCGACGCCGGGGAGGGGGAGAAGGTCGTCGGCTATGTCGCCGACAACGAGCACGACGAGGCGTCCTTCGTCGCGACCGAGGTCGACCGCCTGACCGACGAGGAGGGCATCAACCCCTCGAAGGTCGCGGTGTTCTACCGCACCAACGCGCAGTCACGGGTGTTCGAGGAGGTGTTCATCCGGGTCGGCCTGCCCTACAAGGTGGTGGGAGGGGTGCGCTTCTACGAGCGCCGCGAGGTACGCGACGCGCTGGCCTACCTGCGGCTGCTCGCCAACCCCGAGGACACCGTCTCGCTGCGCCGGGTCCTCAACGTCCCCAAGCGCGGCATCGGCGACCGGGCGGAAGCCTGCCTCGAGGCACTCTCTCAACGCGAGAACCTCTCCTTCGCCGAGGCGCTGCGCCGCTGCGAGGACGCCTACGGCCTGGCCACCCGCTCACTGGCCGCCGTGCAGGGGTTCCGGCAGCTCGTCGACGACCTGCGCACGCTCGTCGAGGCGGGCACCGGACCGGCGACGGTGCTCGAGGCGGTGCTCGAACGCACGGGGTACGCCGCGGAGCTGGCCGGCTCGGCCGACCCCCAGGACCAGACCCGTCTGGAGAACCTGCAGGAGCTCGTCGCCGTCGCCCGCGAGTTCGAAGAGTCAACGGCGGCAGGCGGCGATGTTGCTCTGCGGGGCGGCACGCTCACCGAGTTCCTGGAGCAGGTGGCCCTCGTCGCCGACTCCGACCAGATCCCCGACGAGCCGGTCGACGGCGAGGACGGTGGCGGCACCCCTGCGGGCGTGGTGACGCTGATGACCCTGCACACGGCCAAGGGACTGGAGTTTCCGGTCGTCTTCCTCACCGGCCTCGAGGACGGCATCTTCCCGCACCTGCGCTCGCTGGGCGACCCCGCCGAGCTCGAGGAGGAGCGCCGGCTGGCCTACGTCGGCATCACCCGCGCCCAGCAACGGCTCTACCTGAGCCGGTCCGTGGTCCGCAGCGCCTGGGGAGCCCCGCAGCACAACCCCGCGTCGCGGTTTCTCGAGGAGATCCCGACCGAGCTGCTGGACTGGCGCCGCGAGGAGTCGACGGTGACCTCCGTGCCGGCGATCGCCGCGCTGGCGGCGCGCAGTGGGGTGAGCTCCCCGGGAAACCGGGTGGTGGTCCACCTCGAGCCCGGTGACCGGGTCACCCATGACACGTTCGGGATGGGCACGGTCGTCGCGGTGGAGGGTGTCGGGGAGCGAGCGGTGGCCGCGGTCGACTTCCGGGCCCACGGGGTCAAGCGGCTGCTGCTGCGCTACGCGCCGGTGGAGAAGCTATAACCCGAGTGACGTGCGGTGTTCTTAGACTTCGACGCCGTGCTGGCGCAGCCAGGTCAGCGGCGGCACCGGGCTGTCGGGGCTCGGGCGCACCTCGAGGTGCAGGTGGTTGCCGGTCGAGTTGCCGGTGGAGCCGACCCGGCCGATGGGGTCGCCGGCCTTGACCGGGCCGCTGGTGCGCAGGATCGCCGAGAGGTGGCAGTACCACGTGAGGGTGCCGTCCTCGTGCTGCACGACGATCTTGTTGCCGTACGCCCCGTCGTACCCGGTCGAGACGATGATGCCGTCACCCACCGCCCGCACCGCGGTGCCGGAGGGGGCGGCGAAGTCCTGGCCGGTGTGCGCGCTGCTCCACAGGCCGTAGTCACCGAAGCCGGCGGTGAGCCGATAGCCCTCGAGCGGGGCGACCCACTTGGGCCGGGCCGCCTCTGCTGCCCGCTCGGCGTCCTTGGTCGCCTGCTGGGTCAGCCGGATGGCCTCCTCGCGGAAGCGGCGCAGCCGGCTGGCGCGCTCCTCCTGCTGCTGGGCGAGGCTGTTGCGCAGTGTGACAGCGGAGATGCCGACCCGCTGCGTGGTGGCCGACGAGGACGCGACGGGGATCTTGGCCGACGACGCCGCCAATGCTGCCTCGCGGGCGTCAGCGATGGCGTCGGGAACGTTCATGCCGCTGACGGCGAAGGCTGCGAGGGTCGCGGCGGTGACGTACGCGGGACCGCCGGTGTTCTTGTACTTGCGATGTCGGCCGGAAGAAGAGCGGCGAGGTGGCACGAGTTCAGATCGCCTCGTCGTCGGGGGCAGGGGGACTGCCGAAGGATAACGAGTGGGTTACGTCGTCGGACAAGTGGGTACTTGTTCAGACCTTGTTCAACTAGTCCGGTTGCGCGGACCGGGAAATTTGGTGCGACCCGGCCGACGCCCGGGATCGGTCGCGCTCCTCCCACCCGCTGCTGCCGATCGAGGTCACCCGCGCCGTGAGCGTGTCGCCTGCCGGGTCGAGGTGGGCGAGGATCAGCCCGATCTCGTGGACCGCTCGCCGGTGGATCGGCAGGGACATGTGGCCGACGCCGCGGAGGAGCAGGTTGCGCGCGTCGAGGTCGGGGTGTTCGACCCGGGCGTTGCTCCGCGGCACCACCAGCTGGTCCAGGTCGCTCCACACCGACAGCATGCGGGTCCGGCAGCCCGGTGCCGGCTCGGCGAGCTCACGCATCAGGTCGCTGCCCGGCCGCAGCTGGCGCGCCAACGAGTGCGGGATCAGTGCGGCGGCCCGGGTTCCCGAGTGTGGTGTCCCCAGGGTCACCAGCGTGTGCACGCGGGAGTCGCCGCCCAGACGCTGCACGTAGTAGCGCGCGATGAGACCGCCCATGCTGTGGCCGACGAGATGGATGCGCTCGAACCCGGTCTCCTCGCAGAGCAGCTCCACCCTGATCGCGAGCGCTGTCGCGGCCAGCCGCACGTCCCGGGTGAGGGGGCTGTAGTTCAGCGTCAGGACACGGTGGAAGCCGCGGCGACGCAGGCCGCGACGCAGCAGCGTGAAGATGGAGCGGTTGTCGACCATCCCGTGCACCAGCAGGATCGGCGTGCCGGCTGCCTCGATGTTCCCGATGAAGAGGCCACGCTGCACCGGCGTCAGCCCGGCGAGGTCGCGGCGATCGGGACCTGCGCCGCCGGTGTGGCGGGCCCTCTCGGCCACCAGGCCCAACGGGTAGAGCGCGGCGTGGGCCGCGACCCAGCCGACCTCGAGGGCGGCGCCGCGCAGGCCGGTGGGTGAGAGCAGGCTTGCCGCGCCGGAACGCAACGCACCGATGCGCTTGCGCAACCGGCCTCCTCTCGTCCGTGTCCCTCGCACGGAACCGTAACCCGCGTCCTACCCCGAACCGGCGCGACGCACCCGCCGATGCGGGCCGTTACGCTGCGCGGGTGACCTCCGGAGGACCCGTACGCGTCGTCGTGGCGAAGCCCGGTCTCGACGGGCACGACCGGGGAGCCAAGGTGGTCGCCCGCGCCTTGCGCGACGCCGGTGTCGAGGTCATCTACACCGGGCTGCACCAGACGCCGGAGCAGATTGTCGAAACGGCCATCCAGGAGGACGCCGATGCGATCGGCTTGTCGGTGCTCTCCGGCGCCCACATGACCTTGTTCGCGCGGGTGATCGCCCTGCTCGCCGAGCGCGACGCCTCGGACATCGTCGTGTTCGGCGGGGGCATCGTCCCGGCCGCCGACATGCCGGAGCTGTCCCGGCTCGGGGTCGCCAAGGTGTTCACCCCGGGTGCGACCACCGGGGAGATCGTGAGCTGGGTGCACGAGCACCTCGGCCAACGCTCGCCTGCCTGAGTCGTCCGCGCAAGCCTGCTTGAGCCTCCGGCTCAGCGCGAGCGAGCCACTCGCACCAGCAAGCTTCCGGCCAGGAGCAGCAGCAGCCCGGTCAGCGCGACCGTGGCGGAGGTGCCGCCGGCCGCACCCGTGCTGGCGAGTGCGCCGGCGCTGAGGACCGCCCCGCTCTCGCTCTTCTTGTCCGCGGCGACGGTGACCGGGAGGACGCCGGCGTTCCCGGCGTATGCCGCGTCGCTCGCGGCCAGCACGAGGCGGATGCGGTGCCCCTTCTCGAAGCGCTGGACGACGCCGGGCAGCTCGATGCGCACGCGATGGGTGACGTCGGCGATCCGGGTCGGCGAGATGAGGCGGTTGTGCAGGGTCTGGGTGCCGTCGGGTGCCACGTCGTAGATCTTCGCGAAGACGACGAGCTGGCCGGCGGGGCCGCCCGCCTGGGTGTCACTCGGGGGCAGCGGGTCGGTCGAGGACCCGCCTTGCGACGACGTCTCGGAGTAGCTCGTCGGGCAGCCGGCCGGACCGTTGGCCCAGGTCTGCGAGGCCGCGGTAGGTCGCCGCCGCCTCCTGCAGGTTGAACAGCGAGTCCTTCTGGCCCTGGACGATCAGGGTGGGGGCCTTCACAGCAGCCAGGTAGGACGTGATGGACGCGTGCCGCGCGAAGTCGAGTGTCGCCTGGTCCGGGTATCCGAAGGTCTCCGGCTGGGCCTTCGACAGGCAGGCCTGCGTCACGAAGTTGGGACAGCCCACGTTGCGGCTCGGGTCGATCGCCGTCCCCTGGATGCCGGCGAGGATGCCGACGCCGAAGAACAGCGAGGTCCACTGCTTCTTGTGCACGCCAGGAGTCGTGTACGTGACGCCCCTACTGACGCTGGTGTTGTTGGGCGCCAGGGAGTAGGACAGGTCGTTCCAGGTGATGATCGGGATCAGCGCGTCGATGCGCGGGTCGAGCGAGGCGGCCGCGAACTGCACCTGCCCGCCGTACGAGCCGCCGATCATCCCGACCTTCGGGTCCTTCGGACCGGCGGTGGGGCTGTCGGCGTCCGCGGCGATGAAGTCGAGAACTCGCCCCGAGTTGTCGGTCTTGAGGCCCGCGAGGTGGTCGACGAGCTGCTTGGCGGCCTTGCCGTCGAAGTCCGGGTCGTCCAGAGAGATCTTGCAGCCGCTGTTCGGGAATCCGAGCCCGGTGTAGGGGAGGGTGACGTAGCCCTCGCGCCCGAAGGCAGCCGCAGCGCCCGCCTGGTCGCCCTTGGCCAGCGTGCCGGCACCCCCCATCAGGGCGAGAACGGCAGCGGCAGCGCCAGCAGGGACGGATCGGCGCACGGGGGCCTCCTCAGGCGAGACGGGACCACCCGGCGTCCTCGCGCGACAGACGGGCCGCGCCCGGTCCCCGGGGTTCGCCCGGTTCAACGCGGGGGTGGCTGTGCGGTTACGCTCCCGTGTCCGTGGACCTCTTCGAGTACCAGGCGCGAGACCTGTTCGAGAAGCACGGCGTTCCCGTGCTCGGCGGTGCGGTCGCCGAGACACCGGAGGAGGCCCGGGCCGCGGCCGAGCGGCTGCTGCCCCAGGGCGGCGGCAAGGTCGTCGTCAAGGCCCAGGTCAAGATTGGGGGACGGGGCAAGGCCGGCGGGGTCAAGCTCGCCGGCTCCGCGGACGAGGCGGAAGAGGTCGCTCGGGCGATCCTCGGGATGGACATCAAGGGCCACGTCGTGCACCGGGTGATGATCGCGCCTGCCGCCGCGATCGAGGAGGAGTATTACTTCTCGGTGCTGCTCGACCGCGCCGAGCGCACCTACCTCGCGATGGCCTCCCGCGAGGGCGGTGTCGAGATCGAGGTGCTGGCCGTCGAGAAGCCCGAGGCCCTCGCCCGGGTCGCCGTGGACGCCCTCACCGGCATCGACGAGGCCACTGCTCGCGAGATCACCGAGAAAGGAGGCTTCCCGGCCGATGTCGCGGACCAGGTGGTCGCCGTCGTGCAGAAGCTGTGGGACGTGTTCGTTGCCGAGGACGCGACGCTGGTGGAGGTCAACCCCTTGGTGCGCACGGGGGACGGTCGCATCGTCGCACTCGACGGCAAGATCACCCTCGACGAGAACGCTGGCTTCCGTCAGCCCGCGCACGCCGAACTCGAGGACGAGGCCGGTGCCGACCCGCTCGAGGCAAAGGCCAGGGCGAAGGACCTCAACTACGTCAAGCTCGACGGCGAGGTCGGCATCATCGGCAACGGCGCGGGTCTGGTGATGAGCACGCTCGACGTCGTCGCCTACGCCGGCGAGGAGTTCGGTGGCGTCAAGCCCGCGAACTTCCTCGACATCGGCGGTGGCGCGTCTGCCGAGGTGATGGCCGACGGTCTCGACATCATCCTGGGTGACCCCGACGTGCGTGCGGTGCTCGTCAACGTCTTCGGAGGCATCACGGCCTGCGACGCCGTGGCGAACGGGATCGTTCAGGCCATCGAGCTGATCAAGGCGAAGGGCGGGGACATGAGCAAGCCGCTGGTGGTACGGCTGGACGGGAACAACGCCGAAGAAGGCCGGCGGATCCTCGACGAAGCAGAGCACGACATCGTCGAGCTGGTGGACACGATGGACGGTGCGGCCCGCCGGGCCGCCGAGCTCGCGGCTGCGGGGAAGTGACATGGCGATCTGGCTGACCGAGAGCTCGAAGATCCTGGTGCAGGGCATCACCGGCGCCGAGGGCACCAAGCACACCCGGCGGATGGTTGCCTCCGGCGCGCAGGTGGTGGGCGGGGTCAACCCCCGCAAGGCTGGGACCGACGTCGACGGCATCTCCGTCTACGCGACGGTGTCCGAGGCCATGAAGGAGACCGGCGCTGATGTTTCGGTCCTGTTCGTGCCGCCGGCCTTCGCGAAGGACGCGGTGATCGAGGCGATCGACGCGCAGATCCCGCTCGCCGTCGTCATCACCGAAGGCATCCCGGTGCACGACACGGCGTCGTTCTTCCAGTACGCCGTGAACGCCGGCTCGACCCGCATCATCGGGCCGAACTGTCCCGGCTTGATCAGTCCCGGCAAGTCCAACGCCGGCATCATCCCGGCCGACATCACCCAGGCCGGACGCATCGGGCTGGTGTCCAAGTCGGGCACGCTGACGTACCAGATGATGTACGAGCTGCGTGACATCGGCTTCTCCACCGCGGTCGGGATCGGCGGCGACCCGGTCATCGGCACCACGCACATCGACTGCCTGGCGGCCTTCGAGGCCGACGACGAGACCGAGGCGATCGTGATGATCGGCGAGATCGGCGGCGACGCCGAGGAGCGGGCCGCTGCCTACATCAAGGACCACGTCACCAAGCCGGTGGTCGGTTACGTGGCCGGCTTCACCGCGCCCGAGGGCAAGACGATGGGCCACGCCGGAGCCATCGTGTCCGGCTCGTCCGGCACCGCCCAGGCGAAGAAGGACGCGCTGGAGGCGGCCGGGGTCAAGGTCGGCAAGACCCCGTCCGAGGCGGCTCGCCTGACGCGCGAGCTCATGCAGCGCTGACGCCGGCTGGCGGTGCGGTGCCTACTCGACGGCGCGGTCGAGCGCGGTCTGCAGCCGCTCGGCATCCCACGCCCAGTACT
>JAJAYQ010000055.1 GCA_026786145.1 Spirochaetaceae bacterium
AGCGGGCCGAGCACCAGCAGGGATCCGAGTGCTGCAGCGGCCAACACCTGCTGGCTGCGCAGGGTCGTGGCGCTGAGCCGACGGTGGCGGCCGACGGGACCTCTGGTCATGGGACGTTCTCCTTGTCACGACGGGGTGGGAAACTCCGCGCAACATGCCCAGCAAATGACCACTTGTAAACCAGAATGTCAGGAAATCGTCTACCGGCTGGGTGCAGATCTTCCCGCTTGTGACCAGGGACATCGTCCGTCGTCACGCAGGGTGACGATTCGAGGCCGGATTCTCGCTGGTGAGCCCCGCGTTTCGAGGCGCCGTGTTCCACCGCCTGCGTCGGACACGTTGTCCAGTAAGGCGTCAGTCCGGCAGCGCCGCCTCGATCGCCGCGACCAGGGCCAGGTCGGCCGGCTCCACATCAGTCCTGAACCGGCCTACGACCCTGCCGTCGGGCGCCACGAGGAATTTTTCGAAGTTCCACTCGACGTCACCGGCCGCACCGTGGTCGTCCTCCGCGTCGGTCAGCTCCTCGAACAGAGGGTGCCGACCGGGACCGTTGACCTCGATCTTCTCGAACAACGGGAACGTCACGCCGAACCGGACGGAGCAGAACTCGGCGATCTCCTTCTCCGAGCCCGGCTCCAGGCCACCGAACTGGTTGCACGGGAAGCCCAGGACGGTGAAACCACGGTCGCGGTAGTTCTCGTAGAGCCGCTCCAGCCCGGCGTACTGCCTGGTGAAGCCGCACTCGGAGGCCACATTGACGACGAGGACTGCCAACCCGTCGTACTCGGCGAACGCCGTGTTGTTGCCGTCGATGGTCTTCAGGGAGGCGTCACGGATGCTCACGCAGGGTGCAAGCCTGCTGCTTCCCCCGCGATTCCCCGCGGGGCGGTTGGACATGGCCCAGCCGCGTGTCGCAGAGTGCAGGGGTCCGTCGCCGACTTCCGAGGGGGACGCATGTTGCGCCCGCCGGGCAGGGACCAGGCCGCCCCGATGGAGCGGCTGGTGCGCCTCATAGGCGTCATGAACCAGCACCGGACCGGCGCCCCGGTGAACCTGCTGCTCAAGGCGGTCGCGCCGGAGGCGGTGGGCGACGACGCCCGGCGACGGATGCTCAGCCGCGACGTCGAGCATCTGAACAACCTCGGCTACGACATCCGCAACGTGGCAGAGCAGGGTGCCGACGGGATCTACGTCATGAGGGCGCGGGACAACCGTCTTCAGGTGCACCTCACACCCGGGCAACGCGGGGAGCTGCTCCGGGCCGCGATCGCTGCCGGCCTGGAGGGGATGAGCGCACACCTCGGGGGCGACGGGCCGACCGGCAGCCTCCCGCCACCCTCCACCGGCCACCTCGATCTGGTGCAGCGCGGGACGACGAGGCACTGCCTGGTCCGTTTCGAGTACAAGGGCGAGCCGCGTGTCGTGCACCCGGCTCGGGTACACAGCGGCCCGTCCGGCTGGTACCTCAGCGGCCGCGAGGACGGCGCCCCGAACCGGGACATCGTCAAGGAGTTCGTGGTGTCGAGGATGAGCGATGTCTCGCTCGACGCGCCGGGCACCGCGGAGGTCGTCGAGGAGCCTCCCCGGCCGTCGCTGGACCCCCTGACCTGGCTGCTGGACCCGCCGACCGAGGTGGTCGTCGAGGTGCCGGAAGAGCACCGGCTGCTCGTGCAGAACCTGCTCGGGGAGCCGGTGGCGGCAGAGGCTGTGGGCGCAGTGGTACTGCTGACCTACGTCATGACCAACCGTGCGGTGCTCCGCCTGCGGCTCTACGAGCTGGGGACCAGGGTGCGGGTGCTCGCTCCGGAGGACGTACGCCGGGAGCTGCTGGCCGAGCTGGAGTTCTTCCTGGCAGGGCCGTCATGAGCCGGGTGGCCGCGTACGCCGCCCGCCTGGCCGCCCTGCCGCGGGCGCTGGCCATCCTCGAGCTGCATCCCGCTGGCCTGCCGCTGGCCGACCTCGCCGACGAGCTCGCCGTGCGACCGGACGACCTGCGGGAGGTGTTCATGGCCTACTACCTGGCCGACCTCGTCGAGCTCGGCAACTTCGGACAGCCCGTGGTCGAGTTCTTCGCACCTGGTGCGACCGAGGAGGACGTCGACCCGGCAACTGCCCAGTGGGTCCGGGTCGTCGCGAGCGACCCCGAGCAGGAGCTCGGCGTCGACCATCTCAGCGCCGAACAGCTCGGCCGGCTCTTCGAGGCGGGCACCGACCTGCTGGCCCTGGAGCCCGACAACGAGACGCTGCGCTCGGCGCTGGACGCCTTTCAGGGCGCCCTGTGGCCGGCCGAGGGTCCGTCCGGCGCGGGCTGGAAGGCACCGGTCGCACAGGCGCTGCACGAGGCCGCCCAGGAGCAGCGCCGGGTCCGGATCACCTACGTGCGGCAGTGGCACCCCGGCTCGGGTCAGCGCGTCATCGAGCCGTACCGCCGGGGCCGGACCCCGCGCGGCGGGGCGGGCGCCGCGCGCCCGGCCGCCCCCCGAGCGCCCGGCCGCCCGGACCTGGGCGCGGGCCGCCACGACATCCAGGTCCG
>JAJAYQ010000056.1 GCA_026786145.1 Spirochaetaceae bacterium
CAGGTATCAGGCGCAACTGGGCACTCGACGTCACCGCAGAACGAACACCGGTCGTCGACGACCGCTGAACACCAACTTCACGGAATCACTCATCTAGGCTCGACACCCCGTCGGCCCGAAGGGAGCAGCCGTCATGGCTTCCGGCCCGCTCGCCGAGGACATCCGCCGCAGGCTGGGCGATCTCAGCCCAGCTGAGCGCAAGGTCGCCCGGGTGCTGCTGTCGGGCTATCCGTCCGCCGGTTTCGAGACGATCGCCGTGCTGGCCGAGCGGGCCGCCGTCAGCGCGCCGACCGTGATCCGGTTCGTGAACCGGCTCGGCTATCGCGGGTTCCCCGACTTCCAGGCGGCCCTGCGCGCCGAGCTCGACGAGCGCAACGCCTCCCCGCTCACCCTCTACCCGAGCACGGCGCCCGCGGCCCACTCGATGGCCGAGCTCGGGGTGGGGGTGGGCCGCGAGACGTGCGAGGCGATCACCCGGACGTTCGCGGAGCTGCCCCCGCACGACCTCGAACGCGCCGTGGCGCTGCTGTCGGATCGCAAGCGGCGTGTCACGCTGGTCGGTGGCCGATTCACCCACCTGCTCGCCCAGTACCTCGGCCTGCACCTGATGCAGCTCCGCGACGACGTGCGGTTCCTGCCCGACCGCGACGTCGAGCGCACGGCCGTGCTCACCGCGCTCACCCGCAGGGATGTGCTCGTGGTGTTCGACTTCCGCCAGTACGAGCCGGACAAGACGGCGCTGGCCCGCCTCGTGCAGGAGGCCGGCGGGAAGGTCGTGCTGTTCACCGACCGGTGGCTGTCCCCGGCCACCGTGCACGCCGAGGTGGTGCTGCCCAACCAGGTGGCCGCCTCCTCGCCGTACGACAGCCTGGTACCGACCCTGGCGACGGTGGAGGCGGTCGTCTCGTGTGTGGTGGCGGCCATGGGGGAGGACGCCCACGACCGCATGGAGCGGGGAGAGCGGACGGCGCGCGCGATGGGTCTCTACTGAGCCCGGATCACCACGGGGACCGGATCATCGCGAGCCCGCGTCCGAGCCCGCGTCGGCGGTCAGCCTGCGGATCGAGGCGAGCGGGATCGGCGCCCACGTCGGGCGGCTGCGCGTCTCGTAGAGCACCTCGTACACGGCCTTGTCCAGCTCGAAACCCCGCAGGAGGACCGACTGCTCGCGAGGGTCGGTACCCGCCCGCACGGCGTAGCCGTCGCAGAATGCCGATCGGTTGCGCTGCGCCCACTCGTTGGCCCGCCACAGCATCTGGGAGTCGTGGTCGGGATCGCTCCACTCGCTCGCCGGTTCCCACTGGGACAGCTGGTGGAACGCGGCGTAGTCGAACGAGCGGAGCATGCCGGCGATGTCGCGCAGCGCGGAGTCGGGCCGCACCCGGTCGGCGAAGGTGGCGGCGGGCTCGCCCTCGAAGTCGATCACTAGCCAGCCGTAGGGGGTGCGCAGGGTCTGGCCGAGGTGCAGGTCGCCGTGGACGCGCTGGGTGGCGATCGCACCGTCGAGACCCGCGACGGCGTCGTACACGGCACGGATCGACCCGACGTGTTCGGCGAGCACGGGGATCTCGCGAGCCACCGCGGCGAGCCGCTCGTGCCAGAACGCGGCGAGCTCGCGAGGATCGCGCTCGCCGACGCCCAGGGCATCGCGCAGCTCGGCGTGCACGACGGCGATCGTCTCGCCCAACCGGGAGGCCTCGCCGGCAAAGTCGCCACCCACCTCGTCGGCCCGCAGGTCGCCCTCGGCCAGCAGGTCCCGGACGCTCGCCAGGGCCATCGCCCACCCGTCCGCGGAGTTGGCGGCGTAGTCCGACAGCATCCCGAGGGTGACCGGCCTGCCGTCGAGCATGCCCTCCACCGCGCCCTGGAGTGCGGCGGCCTCGGTGCTGTGCACCGAGCGCAACGCCCGGTGCAGCTCCAGGTCGGGGTTGACGCCCGGCAGCACGCGACGGAACACCTTCAGGATCGACTGCTCGCCCCACGACACCGACGTGTTCGACTGCTCGACCGCGAGCACCCGGCCGGGGACGTTCTCGGCGATCTCCACGTCGGGCTCGGGGATGAACCGCACATCACCGATCGTGCGACCCTGCCGGATCGCGCCCAGCAGCCACGCCGTGACGTCGGAGTCCCACAGCCCGTCGTAGGCCTGCAGGCCTCCGACCCGCCCGATCGTGACGTGGTCGAGATCGCCGCGTGCCTGCTCGCGGCGGGCGAGCATCAGTTGGTAGTGCTGCACGGATCCGTCGTCGTCGAACGTGACGGCGAGCAGGAGCAGGTCGAGCAGCGGTACGCCCTCGGTGATCAAGGGCGTCGACGACGCCACGGCGACCGAGCGGACCGGGCGGCCCTTGGCCCCGAACCAGCGTTGCTGGGACAGCCATTCGGGCAGCAGAGCGGGGAGCCCCTCGGTCAGTGCCGACACGTCCTCTCCTCCAGCCGAGCGATCAAGATCGGCGGGACCGCTCCCGGGTAGTCCCGGCGCGGCTGGATCGCTCGTCCACAGGACCCTAGCCGTCTCCCCGCCGATCGTCGGTATGTGGCTGCGCCCCCCGGTCAGGTCTCCGACCCCACCGGGGTGATGGCGAACCAGTAGAAGCCGTGGCCCGGCAGCGTCAACAGGTAGTCCAGGTCGCCGATCTTCGGGAACGGCACCCCGCCGGTCAGCTCGATGGGGGCGCAGCCAAGCCACGGCGACAGGTCGAGCTCCACGGGCTGCGGGAACCGGGACATGTTGTTGACGCACAGCACGACGTCGTCGCCGTGGGACCGGACGTAGGCGAGCACGGAGGGGTTGGTGCCGCCGAGCTCGTGGTACTCACCCAGCCCGAACGCGGGGTGGCGCTTGCGGACCTCGATTATGTGCCGGTTCCACTGCAGCAACGACGTCGACGCGTTCGACTGAGCCTCGACGTTGACCGCCTGGTAGCCGTAGATCGGGTCCATGATCACCGGTATGTACAGCCGCCCCGGGTCGCACGAGGAGAACCCGGCGTTTCGGTCGGGCGTCCACTGCATCGGGCTGCGCACCGAGTCACGGTCGCCCTGCCAGATGTTGTCGCCCATCCCGATCTCGTCGCCGTAGTAGAGGACGGGCGAGCCGGGCAGGGACATGAGCAGCGCCGTGAACAGCTCCAGCTGGTTGCGGTCGTTCTCCAGCAGCGGGGCGAGGCGCCGGCGGATGCCGATGTTGGCCTTCATCCGAGGGTCCTTGGCGTACTCCGCGTACATGTAGTCGCGCTCTTCGTCGGTAACCATCTCGAGGGTCAGCTCGTCGTGGTTGCGCAGGAAGATGCCCCACTGCGCGCCCGACGGGATCGCCGGGGTCTGGGCCAGGATCTCCGAGATCGGGAACCGGTTCTCCCGTCGGACGGCCATGAAGATGCGCGGCATCAGCGGGAAATGGAACGCCATGTGGCACTCGTCGCCCCCGACGTCGGGATTCCCGAAGTACTCCACGACGTCCGACGGCCACTGGTTGGCCTCCGCGAGGAGCACCCGGCCCGGGTACTCGACGTCCATCACCTTGCGGCAGCGCTTGAGGAACTCGTGGGACTCCGCGAGGTTCTCGCAGCTGGTGTCCTCCCGCTCGAACAGGTACGGCACGGCGTCGAGACGGAAGCCGTCGATGCCGAGATCCAGCCAGAAGCGCAGGACCTCGATCATCGCCTCCTGGACGTCGGGGTTGTCGTAGTTCAGGTCGGGCTGATGCGAGAAGAACCGGTGCCAGAAGAACTGCCCGCGGACCGGGTCGTAGGTCCAGTTCGACGTCTCGGTGTCGACGAAGATGACCCGCGCGTCCGCGTAGCGCGAGTCGTCGTCGGACCACACGTAGTAGTCGCCGTAGGGGCCCTCCGGGTTGCGGCGGGACTCCTCGAACCACGGGTGCTGGTCCGAGGTGTGATTCATCACCAGATCGGTGATGACGCGGACGCCGCGCTTGTGGGCCTCGTCGAGGAAGTACACGAAGTCCTTGACCGTGCCGAACTCGGGCAGGACCGCGCGAAAGTCGCGGATGTCGTAGCCGCCGTCGCGGAGCGGGGAGTCGTAGAACGGGGGCAGCCAGAGACAGTCGACGCCGAGCCACTGGATGTAGTCCAGCTTGTCGGTGAGACCCCGCAGGTCGCCGGTGCCGTCACGGTTGGAGTCGGCGAACGCCCGGACCAGCACTTCGTAGAACACGGCACGCTTGAACCAGTCGTGATCGACGTCCAGCGTGCGGGCCTGGCCGTACTCGTCGGCGGAGTGGTCGGTCAGCTGGTCGTCGGCGGGGTTCGGGGCGGGGGTGGCGTCGATGGGCATGGAGATATCGCGTTCCTGCCGGGCGGTGGTGGGCGAGGGAGAAGTACCCGACCGGTTCCCCTCCGGGGCGACGTGATCTGCGGGTGCCGGGCGGCTGGGGAAAGGGTAGCGGCCGGTAGGGCGGATCGCCGAGCCCTGCGGTGGGCGTTCCCCGCGCTCGAGCTCTACGACGCCCCGCCGGAAGAGATCGTCGACCGCGTGCGCCGACCACGGAGGACTTCGTACCGGGGTCGGGAGGGACGGGTTCGACGAGTCGGGGGGACCCTGATCGCGATGTGCCCGCCGGCTGATCTCCGCGGGCGATGACCCGAGGCGCATGTCCGGTCCGGTCGATGGCATGTCGTACCCGGGCGCGACCGGACACGGTGCATTGGATCCGAACGGAGCTAAGGGGGTCCGCAATGTCGCTCACGTCTTCTGGCCCAGCCCATCCTCGTCCGGCCAATCCCTACGCCGTGGTCGTGGGGAGCGGCGTCGGCGGCTCGGGGGCAGCGGCCGGCGTCGCGGTGATGGGTGCGGCGGCGCTGATGGCCCTCGGGGCCGGGACGGCGTCGGCCGACTCGGGTGAGGCCGGTCTCGACGGAACCGGCAGCACCTCCGTGGACGGTGCCGTCGGTGACAGCGGCCCGGGTGACAGCGGCCCGGGTGACAGCGGCCCGGGTGACGGGGAGTTCGGATCGGCGCCGGCCGATTCCGCGCGCGTCCGGCACCGCAGCCCGGTCCTCGGCGGTGGCGACGTGGAGCGGTCCTCGTCCATCGACGACATCAGTCCTGTTCGGATGACATTGCCGGACCCGGTGGCCACTTCCGCGGAGGTGGTCTCGATCCCGCGGGTGGACGTGGTGAACACGAGGTCCACGCCGACCGACGTGGCGGGCCAGCCCATCGCGGCACCGGACCCCGCGGTCGACAGCTCACGGTCGGTGGGTGTGACGAGCCCGCGGACCACTCGTGATCTCGATGCGATGCGGCCGTACGAGGGCGCCGACCTCCTGCCTGTCGACCTCCTGCCTGCCGACCCACTGCGCGAGTCGGCGAGCCACCGCAGTGTCGGGAGCAACGCGACCGGGCAGACCCCCCGCGACCATGACCGCACGCCGCTGTTCGATGGTCGTCCAGGCGGCGGCGGGACGAGCGGCGGCAGCGGCGGAACTGGGTCGGCACCGTCCGTCGTCGCACCGGCCGACGCCACCGCGACCATCGGCTCCGTGCCGGACCCGGTCGGTGACGTCGACCTGAACCTGTCCTCCGGCGGCGAGCGTCCTCCGGTCCAGCCCGACGCCGCCGGGGCGTCCCCGAACCCAGGGATCATGGCTAGCATCGCTGGTTCCGCTGCTCCTGGTCCCGGCGAGCCCGGACGCAGCCCGGGGTCGGCGCCGTCGGCTGCCGGCCCCGCGGAGGCAGCGCCGCCTGGCGGCGACGGGCCGGTCGACCGGGAACCTCTCGACGACGCGGTGGACTCACCGATCCTCTACCAGTACCTGGTCGATCCCGCTGGTGTCGGCGGCTTCCAGGAGGTGCCGGTGGACCGACTGGATCCGAACAGGGTCACGGTCAACGTCAGCGGGGCACCGGGTACCGGTTATCCCTCCTTCACCGTGCTGGAGCGTCCGGGCGATCCCGAGGCCGCACAGTTCACCGTGGACACCTCACGGATCGGTCCCGAGCTCGGCACGATGCCGGACGGTCTCAGCACGCCCCCGTCCGCTCTGCACGACGGTTTCCGCGTACGGACCCCGGAAGGTGACGCGTTGACGTTCGGCATGGACCTGCCGACTGCCACCCTGTTCCGCCGCTCTCCCGGAGCGGCCGGTGTCGTGACGTACCACGAAGACCTCGACGCGATCGATGTCGTCACGTCTCCTCGGCCGGATGAGGCCCGACTGAACTGTCGTGGTTCCTCGGGGACCACCTTCTGTTTTGACGACGCGGGCAATCTTGCCGTGAGTCGGATCATCGACTCACGAAACGGCTTTCCGGTCATGAGCCACGAGTATCGCGTTTCTCGGGAACCCTATGATATTACCGACACCATGGCGAAGCAGTCCGTGACGTGGGTGTTCGAGCCCGGAGACGACGGCGAGAATGGCTCGCTCGTCGCCTTTCCGGGGATCGGCGACGCGATCGACCCCGCCACCGCCGCCCTGCAGATGAAGCGGACACGCGACGGAACCGTGCTGTCGGGCACAATGCTGATGGGGTCGACCGGAGCCAGTCGGCTGGTGTCGCTCGATCCGGGCGCGGGTGATCCCCCGTCGTGGACCAACCGGGCCCACCGCAGTGTTGCCCTCGATCCAGGAAGTGGGGGCCTGAGTGGCAATGTCAGGAGCGCCCATTCCTCCATTCCGCATCTGGTTCCGCTGGATTATCGGCTGTCTCACGGGATCCCATGGCAGGGAGGTTCGAGCCGCGGTCCGAACTACGATCTCGATCGTGGCGTCGACCCCAACACCGGTGAGCCGATGATCACCGCGGACAGCATCCTGAATCGATGGCCGGTGACGGGCGAGCTGCGCGGTGACGTCGCCCGGGTTCTGGGTCAGCTGACCGGCATTCCCGCCCCCACCAATCCGGTCAATCTCCGGGTGACGTCGGAGGGGCCCGACATGGGCGTCACGCCGTCCGACAGCACGACCCACGGCGACGTTCGAGTATTGGGCGACGGCGCGCTGAGCTGGACGCGGGACGAGGGGACCTACAAGGTCAGTCCGTCCGAGTACGAGGTCCCAGCCGTGCCGGGTGCGGTCGCCACCGGCGCCGGGGCGTACAAGCTGGAACCTGATGGACGGTGGCTGCCGGTCCCCCTCTCCGCGGTACCGCCGTTGATCGGTTCGTGGGGCAGCAACCCGGGTCAGGGGGGTGGCGGGGGCTGGAACGTCGGGGATCCCGGTCCGTCCGGCCCGGGAGAGGGTTCGGGCGGGCGGGAGCCGGCCCTCGTCGAAGGCGGCGGTCCCACCGGAGCCGAGTCGCTCCACGTCGATCCCGCCAACGGCGCACGGCCTGACGTCCGCACCGGAAGCGACGGCCGGCGGCAGACCTACGTCGATGGCCAGGACCTGGTCGGAGACGGTCGGGCCGGGACGACGCCGGGCCGGGTGGACTACTACCGGACCGACGACGGTGTGGTGGAGGCGGTCGTCCGGTCACCGCACCGGGACGACGACGGCGTGCGGACGACCTGGACTCCCGAACTCGGGGTGTCGGTGGCGAGCAATCCGGGTGCCGACCACGTCACGTCGATACAGCGGGTGTCGTCAGCGGCGGTTCCGAAGTCGATCACGAGCCAGGTGGTGCGGCTCCGCACCGGGACGCACGCCGAGCGGCTCGCCGGGGGTGGGGTGGGGTCGGTTGCCGGTTCGGTCAGCTACCTGCCGGTGCCGGAGAATCCACGGTTGCAGGACGTGGTCGTGCAGCCCAGCGTGACGGTGGTCGAGAACGCCGATGGGAGCAAGAACATGACCTACAGCGCCGTCGTTCCGGTTGGTCGGGAGCTCAACGGGCAGAACTCGCCGGAGCGCTTCAGGGTCGAAGCAGGAACCCCGATGCGCGAGGTGCGGCACACGGTGCTCGTGGCGGCCCCGACACCGCCGCCGCAGTGGGCCGAGCCGCCGGCGCAGTGGGCCGAGCCGCCGGCAGAGCCGGCAGGGTGGCAGCCGTCGGCGGAGGAGCCGGCCGAGGCGGGTGCGCCGTCTCCGGCGTTGTCCAAGGTCCCCGGGGTGAACATCCCCTACGACCAGGCCGAGAGTACGTCGAACCCGGAGCCGGTCCCACCACGCGACCCAGCACCACAGGCGCAGCCGCCGACAGTTGCACCAGGACTGCAGGTCCCCGACTGGGTGGGACCTGCTGTCGGCGCCGTCGGCGGCGCCCTGGGCGCCGGTGTCGAGGTGATCCGATTCATCACCAATCCGCTCGGCGCGCCCCAGAGCTGAGCGTACGGGACCGTCCCGATGGGTCCGGCCGCCGAGCTCACCCGCACGGACCACCGGGTCAGCGCCGACACTGTGGCTGATCTGCTGCGCGCGGAGGGCTTCAGCCTCCAAGGCAACGCCAAGACCATCGAAGGCGCGCAGAGCCCGGACCGTGACGCCCAGTTCCGCTACCTCAACGAACAGGTCACCGCGCAACAGGACGGCGGTGAGCCGGTGGTCAGCGTGGACACCAAGAAGAAGGAGCAGGTCGGCGACTTCGCCGACGCCGGGCGGGAATGGGCGCGGGCGGGGGAGCCGGTGAAGGTTCGCGACCACGACTTCCTCGACCTCGAGCTGGGCAAGGTCGCCCCTACGGGATCTACGACCTGGCCGCGGACACCGGCTGGGTCAACGTCGGCACCGACCACGACACCGCCGCGTCCACGCCGAACTCGACCACGGCGTCCACCCCCTGGGGGTCAGGACCAGCGACGAGGACATGGCCGCCCTGCCGATCACCCGCCACGACTGGCACGGCGACTGGAACTACACCCTCGACCCCCACCAGCGGGCCGAGCCCACCCCGCCCGTCCTACCGCGGGCGCCACGACGAGACAGCTCCCACTGGGCCCATCCCGCGCTGACCGGGCTCTCGGCCCACGACCGGGCCCAGCTCAGCGCCGCGCTGGCCATCCCCTACACCGCCCACCGCGAAGCGAGCTCCACATCCACCGAGGCGGACCATCCTGGCGCAAACCCGCCGGCGGACACCCAACCACGCTCACCCTCGACGAGATGCTCCTCATCACCGTCCTCAAGACCCGCTTCAGCCTGCCCCGACGCGTCCTCGCCGAACTGTTCGGCACCTCCCACGGCCCCATCGCCAAAGCCGAACGACAGATCCGATCCTCGAACAGCACGAACACCACATCGAGCCCGCTCACACCAGCCTGCGGACCCTCACAGAACTCATCCAGCTCGCCGCCGCCCACGGCATCACCCTCACACCCGGCACCGAACCAGCGCGTTAACGATCTGCAAGCCCTGATGTTCATCTCACGGGCGCGCGAGGCCCTAACGCTCGATGCGGAGGATGTGGGCCACGTGGTTCCAGGGCTCCAGTGACACGAAGTTGAACTGGCCCCAGTCGTAGTGCTCGCCGCTGACCTCGTCGTGGACGGTGACGCGGTCGTTCCATCCCAGGCCCAGCGCCGGCATGTCGAGCGACGTGGTGCCGGCCTGCGCGTTGTGGGAGTCCAGCGTGCAGATCACCAGCACGGTGTCGCCCGTGGCCGGGTCTGTCCTGGAGTAGGCGATGATCGCGTCGTTGTCGATGTGGTGGAACGTGATGTCACGCAGCTGCTGCAGGGCCGGGTGGGCGCGACGGATCTCGTTGAGCCGCGTCAGGTAGGCCTCCAGCGAGTTGCCGGTGGCCGCGGCGGCCTCGAAGTCGCGGGGGCGCAGCTCGTACTTCTCGGAGTTGAGGTACTCCTCGCTGCCGGGCTTGGCCGGCTCCCACTCGTAGAGCTCGAAGCCCGAGTAGACGCCCCAGGTCGGCGACATCGTTGACGCCAGGGTGGCGCGGATCGCGAACATTCCGGGCCCGCCGGTCTGCAGGGACTCGTGCAGGATGTCCGGGGTGTTGACGAACAGGTTGGGCCTGGCCTCGTCGGCGCGCTCGGCGTGCATGCGGGCGAACTCGGTGAGCTCAGCCTTCGTCGTCCGCCACGTGAAGTACGAGTACGACTGCGTGAACCCGAGCCGGGCGAGCCCGAACAGCCGCGCCGGACGTGTGAACGCCTCGGCCAGGAAGAGCACCTCGGGGTGGCTGGCCTTGACACGCCAGATCAGCCAGTGCCAGAAGTTCGGCGGCTTGGTGTGCGGGTTGTCGACGCGGAAGATCTTCACGCCGTGCTCCACCCAGTGCAGGACGACACGCAGCGACTCGGCGTAGATGCCGGCCGGGTCGTTGTCGAAGTTGACCGGGTAGATGTCCTGGTAGCGCTTGGGTGGGTTCTCCGCGTAGGCGATCGTGCCGTCGGGGCGGACGGTGAACCACTCCGGATGCTCGGCCACCCACGGGTGGTCCGGGGCGCACTGCAGCGCGAAGTCCAGAGCCACCTCCATGCCGAGGTCGTGGGTGCGGGCCACGAAGGCGTCGAAGTCCTCGAGCGGGCCGAGCTCGGGGTCGATCGCGTCGTGACCGCCCTCGGCCGAGCCGATGGCCCACGGCGAGCCGACGTCACCGGGTCCGGCGTTGACGGAGTTGTTGCGGCCCTTGCGGTGCCGGGTGCCGACGGGGTGGATGGGTGGCAGGTACACCACGTCGAAGCCCATCGCGGCGACGCGGTCGAGCTCCTTGCCCGCGGTCACGAACGTGCCGTGCACCGCGCGGCCGGTCTCGTCGCGCCCGCCGGTGGAGCGTGGGAAGAACTCGTACCAGGAGCCGTACAGCGCGCGTGGCCGGTCGACGTAGACCTGCTGGGCGCGACCACGGGTGATCAGCTCCCGGACCGGACGCTCGACCATGATCTTCTCGACGGCGGGGAACAGCGCGGGCGCCACCCGGTTGCGCAGCGGCATCGCGGTGTCGCGCAGCGCGTTGGCGGCGCCGAAGAGCAGGTCACGGTGGGGGCGTTCGGCCGGGCGCCGGCCTACGCGCTGCAGCAGGCGCGCGCCGAGCTCCAGGTCGTTGGCCAGCTCCTCGGGGCTCTGCCCGGCGTCGAGCTTCTTGGTGACCGCGTTGCGCCACGTGGCCCATGGGTCGCTCCACGCGTCCACCCGGAAGGTCCACAGACCCTCCTCGTCGGGCACGACCGTGGCGGCGAACCGGTCGGAGTCCGAGCCGACGGGCTCCATCCGCACGTGCTGCGCGGAGGCCCGGTCGCCGAGCCTGCGCCACACCACGTTGGCGGCGACGGCGTCGTGTCCCTCCCGCCACACCGTGGCCGAGATCGGGACGACCTCGCCGACGACGGCCTTGGCGGGATGACGTCCGCCACCGACCGAGGGGCTGATGTCATCGATACCCAGCCGACCGGTCATCGGCGCACCCCCGGATCACCTCGTGTGAACTACGAACCTACCTACCCGCTCCCGCTACGATCGGAACGGGCCGCCGTCGTCCGCGCATCGTTCATGTGATCGTCACCGAGACGGGTGCCCGCCCAGGATCCTCGGGGCGCATGCGCCCGTCCAGCCCCGGCCGGGGCCTTCTTGACCGATCCCGCCGTCGATTCAACTACGCTTCGTGCCCGTGAGAGCCCTTCGCCGTTTCACCGTCCGGGCGCAGCTCCCGCCATCGCTGGCGCCGCTGCAGACGTTGGCCACCAACCTGCGGTGGACCTGGCATCCACCCACCCACGACCTGTTCGCCACCTTGGACCCGGATGCGTGGGACCGCGCCGGTCACGATCCGGTACGGCTGCTCGGCGAGATGACTACGGCGAGGCTGGCGGAACTGGCCGCCGATGCCGAGACCGTCGTCACCGTCCGGGAGCTGGTCGACGACCTCGCGGCGTACCTCCGCGAGCCACGCTGGTACCAGACCGAACGCGAGGACGACCCGACGCTGCCCGACGCCGTCGGCTACTTCTCGATGGAGTTCGGCGTCTCCGAGGTGCTGCCCAACTACTCCGGCGGTCTCGGCGTGCTCGCCGGTGACCACCTCAAGTCGGCATCCGACCTCGGCCTGCCGCTGATCGGCGTCGGGCTGCTGTACCGGTCGGGCTACTTCCGGCAGTCGCTCTCGCTCGACGGCTGGCAGCTCGAGCACTACCCGGTGCTCGACCCGCAGGGGCTACCCCTGCGGTTGCTCTGCGGGGACGGCGGCGACCCGATCCTCGTGTCCGTGGCGATGCCCGCCGGCCGGACGCTGTCCGCGCGCGTCTGGCAGGCCGCGGTCGGCCGGGTTCCGTTGTTGCTGCTCGACACCGAGATCGAGGAGAACGAGCCCGACCTGCGTGGCGTCACCGACCGGCTCTACGGCGGCGACCAGCACCAGCGCATCCGCCAGGAGATCCTCGTCGGGATCGGCGGCGTGCGGGCCGTCCGCGCGTTCTGCGCCGCCACCGGCCACCCGTCGCCGGAGGTGTTCCACACCAACGAGGGCCACGCCGGCTACCTGGGCCTGGAGCGCATCCGCGAGCTGCAGGACGGGCCGGGCCTGTCGTTCGACGAGGCTGTCGCCACCGTCCGGGCGGGCACGGTGTTCACCACCCACACGCCCGTCCCCGCGGGCATCGACAGGTTCCCCGTCGAGATGGTGCAGCACTACTTCGCCGCGGGTCGCACCGACAGCGGAGACCCCATCGACACCCTCCTGCCCGGCGTCCCCACCGACCGGGTGCTCGCGCTGGGTTCGGAGGAGAACCCCACCATGTTCAACATGGCGCACATGGGGCTGCGCCTGGCCCAGCGGGCCAATGGCGTGTCGAAGCTGCACGGTGCCGTGTCGCGGGGCATGTTCGGCTCCCTCTGGGAGGGATTCGACGCCGACGAGGTCCCGATCCGTTCGGTCACCAACGGCGTCCACGGGGCCACCTGGGAGGCCCGCGAGGTCACGGAGCTGATCGGCGAGCCGGGCGGCGTCCCGACCGAGGTCTCCGACCAGACCCTGTGGGAGCTGCGGGGTGCGCTGCGCGCGCGGCTGGTCCACGAGGTCCGCCGCCGCGTCCGGGAGGCGTGGCTGGAACGCGGCGCGTCCGCCCCCGAGCTGGGCTGGACCGACCACGTCTTCGACCCGGAGGTGCTGACCGTCGGCTTCGCCCGACGTGTCCCGACCTACAAGCGGCTGACCCTGATGCTGCGGGACAAGGACCGGTTGCGCGACCTCCTGCTCGACCCGAGCCGTCCGGTGCAGCTCGTCGTGGCGGGCAAGTCGCACCCGGCCGACGACGGTGGCAAGGCGCTGATCCAGGAGGTCGTGCAGTTCGCCGACGACCCGGCCGTGCGCCACCGCATCGCGTTCCTCCCCGACTACGACATGTCGATGGCCCGCTACCTCTACTGGGGTTGCGACGTCTGGCTCAACAACCCGCTGCGGCCGTTGGAGGCGTGCGGCACGTCGGGCATGAAGTCGGCGCTCAACGGCGGGCTCAACCTCTCCATCCGCGACGGGTGGTGGGACGAGTTCTACGACGGCGCCAACGGCTGGGCCATCCCCACCG
Source organism: Spirochaetaceae bacterium (assembly GCA_026786145.1). GTDB lineage: Bacteria > Actinomycetota > Actinomycetes > JACCUZ01 > JACCUZ01 > JAJAYQ01. The sequence continues at coordinate 13,382 of JAJAYQ010000056.1, forward strand.
CCGACGGCATCACCGACCCCACCCGCCGCGACGACCTCGAGGCCAACGCGCTCTACGAACTGCTGGCCACGCAGGTGGGCCCGGTGTTCTACGAGCGCACCAACGGCGTCCCGCCGCGCTGGGTGGAGCTGGTGCGCCACACCTTGACGACCCTGCGCCCCCAGGTGCAGGCCACGCGCATGGTGCAGGAGTACACCCAGGGCCTCTACTCGCCCGCCGCCCGCGCGGCCACCCTGATCGCGGCCGACGGGTTCGCCGGTGCCAAGGAGCTGGCGGCCTACCGGGCGCGGCTGGGTGCGGCGTGGAACCGGGTGCAGGTGCTCGGCGTCGACGCGTCCGGGCTCCCCGACACACCGGTGGTCGGTGCGCCGATGACGATGCGTGCAGCCGTCGCGCTCGGGGGGCTCTCGCCGTCCGACGTGGTGGTGCAGGCCGTCGTCGGGCAGGTGGACGAGGCCGACGAGCTGCGCGGCTCCACCACGGTGGCGATGACGCACGTCGGTGCGGTGGACGGCGACGATGACGGCGACCGCTTCGAAGCCGTGGTGCCCCTGCCGCACGCGGGCCTGACGGGCTACACGGTCAGGGTCCTGCCCCACCACGACCTGCTGGCCAGCCCGGCGGAACTGGGCAAGGTGGTCCTGGCCTGACCTGCGCCGCGCGAACGGCACTCTCGTGCGAACTCGTCGCCCGAGAGTGCCGCTCGTCCAGCAGTCGTGGCGGTTCGCGCCTGCGGGCGCACCCTGGCCCCGACTCGCGCGCATGCCCCGACTCGCGCGCACGCTGGCCCCGACTCGCGGGTCAGGGGGTGGTGCGCAGAAGGAGCAGGGAGCGCGGCGGGAGGGTGATCGTCGTGCTGGACGGGAGGGGGCGGCTGCTCGCCGGGGCGCCGTCGGGGCGGGTGCTGTCGACGACCGGGGTGAACGGTCCCGCTGGGGGCAGCGTCGCCGGCACCGCGTCGGGCCCGCCGTGCAGGAACAGCAGCCACTCCCCACGCAGCAGGCCGAGGGTGTGCAGCTCGCCGTCGTGCCAGTCGTGCCCCCCGATCCGGCGCCCGTCCGGATGCCACCAGAGGATCTCCCCGTGGCGGTAGAAGCGGTCGCGATGCAGCGCCGCTGAGCCGTGGCGGATCGCGGCCACCCGCTGCGTGAAGCCGGTCAGTGATGCGGCCGAGGCGTCCGGCGTCCAGTCCGTCCAGGACGTCTCGTCGTCGTGGCAGTAGGCGTTGTTGTTGCCGCCCTGGGTGCGCCACCGCTCGTCGCCGGCGAGCAGCATCGGTGTCCCCGTCGAGAGCAGCACGGTGCCGAGCAGTGCGCGGGCGGTCGCCAGCCGCCTCGCGAGGATCACCGGAGAGGACGTGTCGCCCTCCACGCCGAGGTTCTGCGAGCGGTTGTCGTCGGTGCCGTCGAGGTTGGCCTCGCCGTTGGCCTCGTTGTGCTTGCGCTCGTAGGACACGAGATCGCGCAGCGTGAACCCGTCGTGAGCGGTGACGAAGTTGACCGACGCCCACGGCCTGCGTCCCGAGTGCTTGTACAGGTCGGAGCTGCCCGTCAGACGCGAGGCGACCTCGCCGATACCGCCGTGGCCGCGCCAGAAGTCGCGCACCGCGTCGCGGAACCGGCCGTTCCACTCCGACCACGCGACGCCGAACCCGCCGACCCGGTAGCCCTCACCGGTGGCGTCCCACGGCTCGGCGATCAGCTTGACGCCCGACAGGATCGGGTCGATCGCGATCGCCGTCAGCAGGGGGGAGTTCGGGTCGAACGCGCCGCTGCGCGGCCGGCCGAGGACGCTGGCGAGGTCGATGCGGAAACCGTCGACGCCGAACGCCGTCACCCAGTGCCGCAGTGCGTCGCAGACGAGCCGGATCACCATGGGCGAGCCCGGGTCGAGGGTGTTTCCGGTGCCGGTGATGTCGGCGTCGTGGCCGTTGCCGCCGAGTGAGTAGTACGCGGGCGCATCCAGGCCCCGGTAGGACAGCGTCGTCCCGCCGACGCCGCCCTCGGCGGTGTGGTTGGGCACCAGGTCGAGGATCACCTCGATACCGGCCGCATGCATCGCCGCCACCATCGCCCGGAACTCCGCGATCTCCGCGCCCGGCACGCTCGCGTAGCCCGCGTGCGGGGCGAGGAACCCCAACGTCGCGTAGCCCCAGTAGTTGCTCATGCCGCGCTGCAGCAGCGGCGGCTCGTCGGCGATGGACGTGACGGGCAGAAGCTCCACGGCCGTGACGCCGATGCGACGCAGATGGCCTGTCACCGCGGGGTGGGCCAGCCCCAGGTAGGTGCCACGGTGCTCGGGCGGCACGTCGGGGTGGAGCATCGTGTGGCCGCGGACGTGCAGCTCGGCGATCACCGTCTCCGACCACGGCACGTCCGGACGGTCGACGGGAGTGGGTACGTCCGGCGCCGTGACGACCGAGAGCGGCACGTGGCCGAGCGAGTCGACGGTGCTGCGCAGGCCCGTCATCGGGTCGTCCACCCAGCCGCGCGCGGCCGCCAGGTTCGTGACCCGGCCGACGATCCGGCGTGCGTAGGGGTCGACGAGGATCTTCGCCGGGTTGGCGCGCAGCCCGTCCCACGGACGGTAGGGGCCGTGCACCCGGTAGCCGTAGCGCTGCCCGGCGCGGACTCCGGGGACGTGTCCGTGCCACACCCCGAACGTCCGTTCGGTCAGGGCGACACGCCGCTCCGTCGGCTCGGCGTCGGGACCGGAGACCAGACACACCTCCACGGCATCCGCGCTGGTGGAAGCGACTGCGAAGCGGACCCCGACGGCATCGACGTGGGCACCCAGCGGGAAGACCGACACGATCGGCGAGGATAGGCGACGTGGCAGCGCCGGGATCGCACCCTGAGTCCTTGTTCACTGCGGGTAGTGCCGCAGGACCCGACGATGCGGGGCGGGGTGTCGCCGTGCCCGATGTCGCGGCGCGGGCCGTCGACGCGGCGCATGACGGCACCGGAGGTCCCGATCTCACGGACCTCGTGATCCGGATGGACGGCGTGGCGGTGCGGCGCGGCCCGTCCACGCTGGTCCACGACATCGACTGGCACGTCGAGGTCGACGAGCGCTGGGTCGTGCTCGGTCCGAACGGGGCGGGCAAGACGACCCTGCTGCGGCTGGCGGCGGCGGAGCTGCACCCGTCCGACGGCACGGTGCACGTGCTCGGTGAGAAGCTCGGCCGGGTCAACGTGTTCGAGCTGCGCACCCGCATCGGACTGAGCTCGGCCTCCCTCGGGGCGCGCGTGCCCGACGACGAGACGGTCCGCGACGTGGTGGTCAGCGCCGGCTACGGGGTGCTGGGCCGCTGGCGCGAGCGGTACGACGGCGCCGACACCGACCGCGCCGACGCCCTGCTCGACGCCCTGGGCGTGCGAGCGCTGGCCGGGCGGCGGTTCGGCACGTTGTCCGAAGGTGAGCGCAAGCGCACCATGATCGCCCGCGCGCTCATGACCGACCCCGAGCTGCTCCTGCTCGACGAGCCCGCCGCGGGCCTCGACCTCGGCGCCCGCGAGGACCTCATCGGACGCCTCACAACGCTGGCGGCCGACCCGGACGCGCCCGTGTCGGTGCTGGTCACCCACCACGTCGAGGAGATCCCGAGCGGGTACAGCCACGGTCTGCTGCTGCGCGAAGGTGCCGTGGTGGCCGCCGGCCTCCTCGACGACGTGCTCACCGACGACAACCTCACCGCGACGTTCGGGCTCCCCCTGCGGGCCCAGCGCCGCCGCGGCCGCTACTCGGCCTGGCTGCGCTGACCGCGTCGCCCAGGTTCAGGAAAGCCACCTTCATGCCCGCTCCGGGCAGGAACGTGGCTTTCCTGAACTGCATGGGCGGCCGTTAGGGTTCCACCGTGACCGAATTCGTGCAGCTCGAGGTCGACGGCGGGGTCGGGGTGATCCGGCTGGACCGCCCCCCGATGAACGCGTTCAACCGGCAGGTGCAGGAGGAGCTCAAGGCGTGCGCCGAGGAGGCGGCGCGTCGCGCGGACGTCGCGTCGGTGGTCGTCCACGGCGGGGAGAAGGTGTTCGCCGCCGGCGCCGACGTCAAGGAGATGGTGGGGATGACCTACGCCGACATCGCCCCGGTCGCCCGAAGGCTCTCGGCGTGTTTCGGGTCGATCTCGGAGATCCCCAAGCCCACCGTCGCCGCGATCACCGGATTCGCACTCGGCGGCGGCATGGAGGTGGCGCTGGGTTGCGACCGCCGGGTCTGCGGCGACAACGCACGGCTCGGCCAGCCCGAGATCCTGCTCGGCATCATCCCCGGCGGCGGCGGCACGCAGCGGATGACGCGCCTGATCGGCGTACCTCGGGCCAAGGACCTGATTTTCACCGGGCGGATGGTGAAGGCCGACGAGGCGCTGGCGATCGGTCTCGTGGACGAGGTCGTGCCGGCCGACGAGGTCTATGCCGCAGCGCGACGGTGGGCCGAGCAGTTCGTGGGCGGCCCCGCTGTGGCGCTGGCCGCGGCCAAGAAGGCGATCGACTCCTGCCTGGACACGGACCTGCGTACCGGCCTGGATCTGGAGGCGGAGATGTTCGCCGCCCTCTTCGCCACCGACGACCGTCGCAGGGGCATGGAGTCCTTCGTGGCGAACGGACCCGGCAAGGCGGAGTTCACCGGGCGCTGAGCGCCGCGTCGACGAGCGATGTGGACGGCCAGGCCGAACGCCGGTCCACCGGCTCGGGCGCGCGGCGGGCCCGGGACGAGGATCGTGAAGGACTCAGCACCACGGCGACCGCCGTCGGGCGAGCTGACCGATGGAGTTACCCGACAGTGGGCACCCCGTCCGAGGTCGGGCGATGTTCGCCGCCGTCGGCCGGACGCCCGGGCGTCACCCGGCGCGGGTGAGGCGCACCGAAGACCCGGCCCCGTGTTGCGGGGTACTCCACCGGCTCCCGGAGCAGGACGCGGCGCACACCGGGTTGTTCGGCCAGCGTCGCGGCGACCACAGTCAGGAGCACCCAGATCACCGCTGCGCTGCCGACCGTCAGCAGGACGGGCAGCCACAGGCCGCCGAGCTCCTCGATCGCCGTCCGCTTCGCCCAGATCCGCCAGAACAGCATGAGGTCGACCACGTAGCCCAGCCCGTAGGACACGACGAAGGAGAGCAGGAACGGTCTCAGTGTGCTGTCGTGTGGCCGGGCAGCGAGCGGCTCGTAGCGCAACGGCGCGACGATCGACAGGACGTTCCCCACGCCGAGCCACAGCAGCATCATGGTGATCAACAGGCCGCACGCCTTGACCAGCGCATCGGTGTCGCCGATGCGCGAGGCCAGCAGGACGCTGAGCAGGGTCCCGACGGCGCCGACCACGCACAGCAGCGCCAGGTTCTTGGCCAGCAGGATGTGCCACAGCCGGGTGCCGCCCGACAACTGGGCCCGCACTCGTGCCGCATCCATGCTCATGGCGTTCGTGCACACCATGCTGCCTATCCCCAACGACAGCGCGAAGTGCGCCAGATAGGGCAGGTAGGGCTCGGTCGCGTCCCACCGGAACAGCCGCGGGAAGGCGAGGTGGACCAGACCCAGTCCGAATCCGACGCCCAGGCGTACCGTGACCGACCGAGGCCTGCCGGCGGCGATGCGCGCCAGCCAGCGCACGCCGGCCGCGAGGGCGAACCCATGGCCGACGAGCGGATGAGGCCCGGCGAGCGGACGGTAGCCGCGGATCCTCCCCACTTCGGTCAGGTCCTCTACCGCCGTCATGCTCCCCGGTCCCCGATCGCGCGCTGTCAGGCGGCTGGTCCCGGTTGTTCGGCTCGGCCTCCCGCACGAAGCCGACCGTGGTCGGCGTGCCCACGCTCGTCCTCGGCGTGTTCCGGTCGGTCGTGATGCCCCGCACCGGGACCGTCAGGGCGTCGAGGGCGAAGGACACCCGGATCGGGGTGAGAACACGACGATCGGAGGCACCCAGGATGCGCTGACCTCCGTCCACATCCCCAGGGTGGAGCCCGGAGGGTCTCCGTCGCCTCACCCGGACCGGGTGAGCTCGCCCGTCCGACAGTTCTGCGATGCTGCTGCCCATGAGTACGGACCCGGTTCCTCACCCGCACGCCACCGCCGAGGAGGTGGAGGCGGCACGGCACGACCAGAAGCTCGCCAACGTGCTGTACCACGACTGGGAGGCCGGCTCCTACGACGACAAGTGGTCCATCTCCTACGACGAGCGCTGCATCACCTACGCCGCCGACCGGTTCCGGTACGCCGCGGGTGACGCCGACTGGCCCTACGGCCGCGCGCTGGAGCTGGGCTGCGGAACCGGGTTCTTCCTGCTGAACCTCATGCAGGCGGGGCTCGCGAAGACCGGGTCGGTCACCGACCTGTCGCCCGGCATGGTGGCGGCGGCCCTGCGCAACGCCGCGCACCTCGGACTCGACGTCGACGGCCGCGTCGCCGACGCGGAGCGCCTGCCCTACGACGACGCCACGTTCGACGTGGTCGTCGGGCACGCGGTGCTGCACCACATCCCCGACCTCGACACCGCGTTCCGCGAGGTGCTGCGGGTGCTCAGACCGGGAGGGCGGTTCGTGTTCGCCGGGGAGCCCACGAGGATCGGCGACCGCTACGCCCGCCGGCTCGGCGCGCTCACCTGGTCCGCCGCCACCACGATCACGAAGGCCCCCGCCCTGGCGGGATGGCGCCGTACGCAGACCGAGCTCGACGGCTCCTCGCGCGCCGCCGCGCTGGAGGCCGTCGTGGACGTCCACGTGTTCGATCCCGCCGAGCTGGAGCGACTCGCCCGCGACGCCGGGGCACGCGACGCGCGGGTGGTCACCGAGGAGTTCACCGCGGCCATGCTCGGCTGGCCCGTGCGGACGTTCGAGGCGGCTGTCCCGCCCGGCAAGCTGGGCACCGGCTGGGCGATGTTCGCCTACCGCGGCTGGCAGGGGCTGTCGTGGCTGGACGGGCGCGTGCTCTCCCGGGTGGTGCCGCGGGCGTGGTTCTACAACGCGCTGATCACCGGCACGCGGCCCGGCTGAGATCCCCGTAGCCCTACGGATCGCGCCGGCCGACCCTGTCCCGCGAGGATGAGCACGTGACCGTCAGCTCCGTCGCCGTGCTCGAGCGCCCGCTCGAGGCGCTGTGGCGTGGGCTGCTGATCTACCGGTTCCTGACGCTGGTCAGTGCCGTCGCGGTGATCCTCTACCTGCTGGAGGACTACGCCACGCAGGTCGGCGCGATCCTGGTCGTCGCCGTGATGTGCGGGTGGACCGCCGTCACCGGTTACGGCTACTTCGGAGGGCTGCCGGGGGCGCGGGACCTGCGTGGCCGCCTCGCGCTCGCCGACCTGGCCGTCACCGTGGCGATCATGGCCACGACGCCACTGGTCCAGACCGCGGCCCAGGTCGGTGCCGATGCGCCCGTCATGGGTTCGGTCTGGACCTCCGGTCCCGTGCTCGCGCTCGCGCTCGCGGGCGGGGTGCGCGGTGGGCTCGCCGGCGCGTTGGTCGTCTCCGCGGCGTTGCTGCTGGTGCAGGCCCGCCCGGAGCGGGAGCTCGGCGACGTCCAGTTGCTGTTCCTCGCCGGCCTGACGGTCGGGTTCGCCGCCACGGTCCTGCTGCGCTCGGCCGAGCGGCTCCGCCGGGCCGTCGCCTCGCAGGCGGCCATGGCCGAACGCGACCGGCTCGCCCGCGCCGTCCACGACGGGGTGCTGCAGGTGCTCGGTTACCTGCGGCGGCGCGGCGCCGAGCTGGGCGGGGACGCCGGTGAGCTGGGCCGGCTCGCGGGGGACCAGGAGTTCGCCCTGCGCGGGTTGCTCGTCACCGGGCCCGCGCCCGTGGACGTGCACGGCCGCCATGACCTGGCCGCCGGCCTCCGCGCGCTCGGTTCCCCGCGGGTCACCGTGTCGGCGCCCGCGCACGCCGTGTACCTGCCTGCGCACGCCGTCGACGAGCTGGTGGCCGTCGTGGCGGCCGCACTCGCGAACGTGGCGGTGCACGTCGGGGTCGACGCACCGGCGTGGGTCCTGCTGGAGGACCTCGGCACCGGTGTCGAGATCAGCGTGCGTGACGAGGGTCCGGGCATCCCCGCCGGACGGCTGGCGGACGCCGCGGCGCAGGGCCGGCTCGGCGTGACGCGCTCGATCCGCGGCCGGGTGCTCGACCTCGGCGGGGAGATCCGATGCGAGACGGGGTCCGGGGGCACCGAATGGATCATCAGGACGGAGCGGGCGTGACGATCACGGTGATGGTGGTCGACGACCACCCGATCTGGCGCGAGGGTGTGGCGCGCGACCTCACCGAACGCGGGATCCACGTCGTCGCCACCGCGCCGGACGCCGACGCCGCCGTCCGGATCGCGGTGGCGACCCGCCCGCAGGTGGTCCTCATGGACCTGTTCCTCGGGGCGACGTCGGGCGTGCAGGCGATCGCGGGCATCCTCGCGAAGCTGCCCGCCACCCGGATCCTCGTGCTGTCGGCGAGCGGTGAACACACCGACGTCCTCGACGCGGTGAAGGCGGGCGCCATCGGTTACCTGGTGAAGTCGGCCGGGGCCGACGAGCTGCTCGCGGCCGTCCGGCGCACCGCCGAGGGGATCGCCGTGTTCACCCCGGGCCTGGCCGGTCTGGTCCTCGGCGAGTTCCGTCGGATCGCGGGGACCCCGGCCGCCGGTCCGACGCCGGCCCTGACCGAACGGGAGACCGAGGTGCTGCGGCTCGTCGCCAAGGGGCTCACGGCCCGCCGGATCGGCGAACGACTGGCCGTGTCGCACCGGACCGTGGAGAGTCACGTGCAGAACACGCTGCGCAAGCTCCAGCTGGCCAACCGCGTCCAGCTCGTGCGGTACGCACTCGAGCAGGGTTGGGCCGACGAGTGGGCCGACGACTGATGGATGGCCGAGGAGTGGTCGGACGGTTCTGGCCACGGGCACATACGGGGTCGGTGGGTGCGCGGGGACGTCCCGGCGTGGAGGCGGGCAGGAGCGGAGGCGGAGGGGCGGATGGGCGCGGTCGGGGCGGAGTCGTCGGGGGTCACGGTGGTGCTGGTGGCCGGGGACGCTGCCGGGATCGGCGACGCGCTCCCGGTGCGGGGGGTGCGGCTGTTGGGCCGCACGGACGACCCGGAGGAGGCCGTGGCGCTGGTGGCGGCGGGGCGCCCGGAGGTGGCCGTGGTCGACCTGGACACGGCCGGCGCCGGTACGCGGGCGGCCATCGGGCCGCTCGCCGTCGCGGCACCGGGCACCGCCGTGCTCGTGGTCTCCGCGGTCGCCGAACACCGCGACGTCCTCGGCGCCGTGCAGGACGGCGCCGCCGGCTACCTCGTCTGGACCGGTGGGGCGGCGCTGATCGGTGACGCCGTGCGCCGAACCGCGGCGGGTGAGGCCGTGTTCAGCCCCGGCCTGGCCGCCGTGGTCCTCGAGGCGTACGGCCGGCTCGCGGGGTCGGGACGGGTGGCGCCCACCGAGCGGGAGGCCGACGTGTTGAGGCTGGTGGTCGACGGCCTGACGGGCCGCCAGATCGCCGCCCGGCTGGTGCTCTCCCCGCGCACGGTCGAGAACCACGTCCAGCACGTCCTGCGGAAGCTGGGGCTGCCCAACCGCGCGGCACTGGTCCGCTACGCGATCGAGAACGGCCTGGCCTGACGGCTCCGTGCGGGAGCGCCTCAGCCCATGCGGGTGACGCGCCGCAGGATCTCCGCCAGAACCGTGTCCACATCTGCGTCCAGGGCCACGGCGACGGGGGTGCCCGCAGCGCCGCGGCGCCGGTCGGCGACCGTGGCGCCGCGGGTGGGGCCGAAGTCGCACGCGACGGTCACCGGCATCGGCGTGGTGCGCAACGTGCCGGGCAGCACCGCCTCCAGCACGGCGACGGCGTCGTGGACCGCCACGGCGTCGATGTCGTGGCGAGCGCGGAAGGCCGTGCGATAGGGGGCGAGGACGGTGCCGAGCAGTCTCGACCGGGGCCCGGCGGCGTCGAGTGCGGCGAGCCAGGCATCGTCGGCGAGGCAGCGCATCGTCAGGTCCAGCGGCACCAGCGTGACGGGTACGTCGGACTGGGTCAGCACCCGTTGGGCGGCCTCGGGGTCGGCGTGGACGTTGAACTCGGCCGCGCCCGTGACGTTGCCACCCGAGAACCCGCCGCCCATGACGACGATCCGGCCGATCCGCCCGGCCAGCTCGGGATGGGCGGCGAGCAGCAGGGCGGTGTCGGTCAGCGGGCCGATCGAGGCGATCGTGACGGGCTCGGTGGCGGCCGCCAGCACGTCGGCGGTCAGCGCGAGCGCCGAGCGCGGGTCACCGGCGCCCGGTGCGGGGAAATGGGCGGTGCGGCCACCCAGGCCGTCGTCGCCGTGCCACTCGGACGCACAGGCCTCGCCCCGGTGGACGAGCGGTCGAGCCGCGCCCGCGGCGACCGGGACGTCGGGTCGGCCGGCGAGCGCGAGCACCCTGCGGGCGTTCGCGAACGTGCCGTCGAGGCCGATGTTGCCGAACGACGCCGTGACCGCCACCAGCTCCACCTCGGGGCTCTGCAGCGCGAGGAGCAGCGCGACGGCGTCGTCCACGCCGGGGTCGGTGTCGATGACCAGCGGCGTGGGCATGGTGTGACCGTATCCGCGCGATCACTGCTCGGGTGGCGTGGTGGTGTCCCGGTCGATCGTCAGCGTGCTGACGTAGGGCGGAGGTAAGGAGGGTGCCGTCGGGCGTCATCTCGGGTGGCTCACCGTCACCGACCCACACGCGTACTGCCCGGAAGGCGTACCCGTCCTGCCCGGCGGGCTCCCACTCGAACATTCCTCAGGATGACGCACCGGGGGAGCGGGGTCACGCCGATTGCCCATGCGGCCGAGGTCCGACACCGGGCGATGATCCATATCGGGAACGCCGCCGTCGCCCGCTGCGGTGCCGACCCGCTCTCGGCGAGGTCGGCGAGAGCGGTGCGTGACGTGCGGTAGCTTCGCACGAGATGGGGTTCCGGGCGGTGACGGCGTTGTTCGACCTGATCGAGGGCACTGCGAGCGAGTCGCTCGGGCTGCCGGCCACCCAGGTCCAGCTGCGTGACTCCGTCGCACCCGCGCCGTCATGACCTCGCACGATCCCGTTCGGGTGCCGGTGCGCGGTCGGGTGGGCGGACCGCCCGGGCGGGTCGTGGTCGTCGGCGCCGTGAACGTCGACCTCGTCGTGACGGCGGACCGGCTCCCGGGCCCCGGCGAGACGGTCGTCGGGCCGGAGGTGCTGCGCTTCGGCGGAGGCAAGGGGGCCAACGCGGCCGTTGCCGCCGCCCGCGCCGGCGCCGAGGTCTCGCTGGTCGGGGCGGTGGGTGCCGACGACACCGGCGCGGAGGCCCTGGACGAGCTGCGCGCCGACGGTGTCGACACCGGGGCGGTGGCCGTGCTCGACGGCGTGGCCACCGGCGTCGCCCTGATCGTCGTCGACGGGGTCGGGGAGAACCAGATCGCCGTCGGGGCCGGGGCGAACGCCGCCGTCACCCCCGCCGCCGTCAGCGCCGCCGTCAGCGCCGCCGTCAGCGCCGCCGTCCGAGCCGCTGCCTGCGCCGCCGTCGGCGGGGCCGTGATCGTGGCCGTCACCGGGGCCGTGCTCGTGAGGGGTCTCCTGGGGTGTCGTCGTCATGTCGTCCTCCATCTGCTGGCAGGGGGGGCCGGGCAGGCGCCTGGCCCATGGTCTCCCGTACCCGGGCGACCAGGCGGGAATCATGTCAGGCCGAGGCCAGGAAGCTGAGCAGGTCCTGGCGGGTGAGCACGCCCGAGGGCTTTCCGTCGTCGTGCACGAGCAGCGCGTCGGACTTCTCCAGTGCGGCGATCGCAACGGACACGGGCTCGCCCGAGCCCACGATGGGCAACGGCGCCGACATGTGCCGTTCGAGCGGGTCCGCGAGATGGGCGTGCCCGCTGAAGAGCAGGTCGAGCAGCTCCTTCTCGATCACCGAGCCGACGACCTCGCCCGCGGTGACAGGCGGCTCGGCCTTGACGACGGGCATCTGCGACACGGCGTACTCCCGCAGGATGTCGATGGCCTCGCGGACCGTCTCGTTCGGGTGCACGTGGATCAGGGCGGGGACATCCGGGGACTTGTCGGCGAGCACCTCGCCGACCGTCACGCCACCCGCGGAGCTGTCGAGGAAGCCGTAGTCGGCCATCCACGCATCGCTGAAGATCTTGCCGAGGTAGCCCCGGCCGCCGTCGGGCAGCAGCACCACGACGACGTCCTCCGCGGTCAGCCGGGCCGCGATGCGCATCGCTGCGACGACCGCCATGCCGCACGAGCCACCGACCAGCAGGCCCTCCTCGCGGGCGAGCCGCCGGGTCATGACGAACGAGTCGCGGTCGGAGACGACCACGATCTCGTCGGCGACGTCACGGTCGTACGCCGCGGGCCAGAAGTCCTCACCCACCCCCTCGACGAGGTAGGGGCGGCCGGTACCGCCGGAGTACACCGACCCCTCGGGGTCCGCGCCGATCACCTGGACCCGGCCCTCGCTGACGTCCTTGAGGTAGCGCCCGGTGCCGCTGATCGTGCCGCCGGTGCCGACACCCGCCACGAAATGGGTGATGCGCCCGTCCGTCTGCGTCCACAGCTCGGGGCCGGTGGTCTCGTAGTGCGAGCGCGCGTTCTCCGGGTTGCTGTACTGGTCGGGCTTCCAGGCCCCGTCGATCTCGCGCACCAGACGGTCACTGACCGAGTAGTAGGACCGCGGGTCCTCCGGGGCCACGGCCGTCGGGCAGACCTCGATCCGCGCGCCGTAGGCGATGAGGACGTTGATCTTGTCCTGCGACACCTTGTCCGGGAGGACGAAGACGCACTCGTAGCCCTTGCGCTGCGCGACCAGGGCGAGTCCGACACCGGTGTTGCCGGAGGTGGGCTCGACGATGGTGCCACCAGGGCGCAAGGCGCCGGACTTCTCCGCGGCCTCGATCATGCGCACGGCGATGCGGTCCTTGACCGAGCCGCCGGGGTTGAAGTACTCGACCTTGGCAAGGACAGTCGCGGCCACCCCGTCGGTGACGGAGGAGAGCCTGACCAGCGGGGTGTTGCCGACGAGGTTGACCACCGACTCGGAGAACTGCATGGCGGGAAGCCTAGGCGCCCCGCCGCGGAAGACCCGGACGGGCCGGGCGGTCCGATAGGTTCCGCGTCGTGGCCAGCGCTCAGGACGTGGGATGACCAGGGTGCGCGTCGCACGGCGCATCGCCATGGCCGCCGCGTACGGCGGAGGGGGCATCGGTCTGCTCTCTGCCGGGGCGTTCGGGCTGGTCAGGGCCGAGGCCGCGCTCGCCCGACGGGCGATCGGCGAGCCCTCGGGGACCGCTCCCGACGCCAACGGCGTCTACGGCGTCCACCAGCCGGGTGAGGCCCTGACACTGGCGCTGCTCGGAGACTCCAGCGCCACCGGCCTGGGCGTGGTGGTGGCGCACCAGACCCCCGGCGCCATGCTCGCAGCCGGCCTGGCCGAGCTCTCCGACCGGCCGGTCCGCCTGGTCTGCACCGCCACCGTGGGCGCCCAGAGCAGCGACCTCGTACGCCAGGCCGGAGAGGTCGAAGGGGCCAGGCCCGACGTCGCCGTGATCATGATCGGTGCCAACGACGTGACCCATCGGGTCAAGCCCCCCACCGCCGTACGTCATCTGGACCAGGCCGTGCGGCTCCTGCTCGAGGGCGGTGCCCAGGTCGTCGTAGGCACCTGTCCCGACCTCGGCACGGTCGAGCCGGTGCCGCAGCCGCTGCGCTGGATCGCCCGGCGGGCCAGCCGGGCGCTCGCCGCGGCGCAGACGATCACCGTCGTCGAGGCGGGCGGGCGCACGGTGTCCCTCGGCGACATCCTCGGCCCCGAGTTCGCCGCCTCGCCGTCGGAGATGTTCGGGCCCGACCGCTTCCACCCGTCGGTGGCGGGGTACGCGAGCGCGGCGGCTGCCCTCCTCCCGTCGGTCTGTGCCGCGCTGGACGTGTGGATCGGGGAGGACACCGAGGCCACTCCGGACCTTCTGCGCGGCGAGGGCGTCCGACCGATCGCCCTGGCAGCCGTCGAGGCGGCCGACGAGGCCGGGACCGAGGTGGCCGGCGCACAGGTGGGTGGGCGCGACCGCGGCCCGCGCGGCCGTTGGGCCTTGCTGCGCCACCGCCCCGGCCGCAGCACCCACGAGGTGCAGGCCACCGCCGAGGAGGACGCGCCGCTGCGCTAGCGTGACGGACATGCCCGAGGCAGTGATCGTCGCGACCGGGCGGACGCCCATCGGGCGCGCCTTCAAGGGGACTCTCACCGGCGTACGACCCGACGACCTGGTGGCCGGTGTGATCCGGGGAGTGCTCGACAAGCTGCCGTCGCTGGACCCGGCCACCCTCGACGACCTGATGATCGGCTGCGCCGAGCCCGACGGCGAGCAGGGCGTGAACCTCGCTCGCCGCGTCGCGGTGCAGCTGGGCTTCGACGGTCTCCCGGGCACCACCGTCAACCGCTTCTGCGCCTCGTCGGTGCAGACCTCCCGGATGGCCTTCCACGCCATCAAGGCCGGCGAGGGCCACGCGTTCGTCTCGGCCGGCGTCGAGTGCGTGTCGCGCTACCCCGCCTTCACCGGCGCGGGCGGCGGGCGCGAGGAGTTCGTCAACCCGCTCTTCGACGACGCCCGCGCCCGCACCGACGCGACGGCGGCGTCCAACGAGACCTGGCGCGACCCGCGTGAGGACGGCGCCCTGCCCGACGTCTACATCTCGATGGGGCAGACGGCCGAGAACCTCGCCACCTCGCACGGCGTGACGCGGGCGGAGCAGGACGAGTTCGGCGTCCGGTCGCAGAACCTGGCCGAGAAAGCGATCGCCGACGGGTTCTTCGAGCGCGAGATCCTTCCGGTGACGACACCCGACGGCACGGTTGTCTCGCGAGACGACGGCCCGCGGGCCGGGGTGACCATGGACGGCGTGGCGAGCCTGAAACCCGTCTTCCGCGAGCAGGGGACGGTCACGGCCGGCAACTGCTGCCCGCTCAATGACGGAGCTGCCTCGGTGGTGATCATGTCCGACACCCGTGCCGCCGAGCTGGGTCTGACGCCGCTGGCCCGCATCGTCGCGACAGGGGTGTCCGGCCTCTCCCCCGAGATCATGGGCCTGGGGCCGGTCGAGGCATCCCGCCGGGCGCTGGCGCTGGCCGGGATGACGGTCGGGGACATGGACCTGGTCGAGATCAACGAGGCGTTCGCGGCGCAGGTCATCCCCTCCTACCGCGAGCTGGGCATCGACCTCGAGCGCCTCAACGTCCACGGTGGCGCGATCGCGCTGGGCCACCCGTTCGGCTCGACCGGTGCGCGCATCACGACGACCCTGATCAACGGTCTGCAGTCCCGGGACAAGGAGTTCGGGCTGGAGACCATGTGCGTCGGCGGCGGCCAGGGCATGGCCATGGTCCTCCAGCGCCTCTCCTGACCCCTCAGAGGAGGCGGCGGGTGGCGGCGAGGGCCCCGGTGGCGGCGCTGGCGACCTCGCGGGCCGTACGCCGGGCTCCGCGGGCCCACACGGCCGCATCGGGGTCGCACCCGGCCAGCTCGGCCAGCAGGTCCCACCCGACCACGGCGAGCTGGTCGCCGACCGCCAGGTCCGAGAGCACCGGCAGGTCGCGCCAGCCTGGTTCGGTCGGGTCCTCCCGCGCGGCGATTCCCTGGGCGGCCTCGACCAGCTGCTGAGCCACCACGCGTACGGCGTGGGCACGGGACGGGTGCGACCCGACGGGGGCAGCGAGACGGGCCTGCGAGAGGTTGCGCGCCCGGTCGGTCACCCGGCGTACGTCGGCATCGAGGTCCTCGCGCAGCGAACCCCACTCCCGTGATGGCGTCCCGGTCACGGGCGGCACGCTACCGGCGGGACGGGGGTTGTGAAGGCGCTGCCCGGTGAGGCAGGCTCGGGGGTGGACCACTGGCCGGCACCTGGAGGCGCTCGATGTCCCTGAACCACTCCGAGGAAACTCACCAGCAGCTGCTCGACCGGGTGCCCCAGGCCACCGGTCGCGACCTGCCCCAGTGGTTCGAGGCACTCGAGGCCGGTCCCGGTCTGCTCCGCTTCGACGAGCGCGTCAACTGGCTGCGCGACGAGCACAGCATCTCCCACGGTCACGCGTCGGCGATCGTCCACGAGCACGACCTGCGACGCGGCGCCCGCCGCACCAGCTGAACCTCCCGACCGCCATGACGCCCGAGCAGGCGCGCGACTTCCTGCGGGTCAGCCACCGTGCGGTGCTCTCGACGCTGCGCCGCGACGGGCGACCGCAGCTGTCCCCCGTGGCGGCGGCGGTCGACGACGAGGGTCGGGTGATCGTGTCGACGCCTGAGACGACCGCCAAGGCACGCAACTTGATGCGCGACCCCCGCGTGTCTCTCTGCGCGTTCAGCGACGGCTTCTACGGCCCTTGGGCGCAGGTAGAAGGCATCGCCGAGCTCGTCGAGCGGCCCGCGGCTGTCGAGCTGCTCGTCGACTACTACCGCCGGATCTCCGGCGAGCACCCCGACTGGGAGGACTACCGGCGCGCGATGGTCGAGGACCGCCGCGTGCTGGTGCGCTTCGCGATCGAGCGAGCCAGCGGCAGCTGAGCTGCCACTGGTCTCGCTGCCGACGCAGCCCTAGTCGCTGCCCCGCAAGATCGAGATCAGCCGCAGGAACTCGATGTAGAGCCAGACCAGCGTGACGACCAGGCCGAACGCCGCGAGCCAGGAGTAGCGCTCGGGGATGCCGTTCTTGACGCCCTGCTCGGCGAAGTCGAAGTCGAGGATCAGCATGGCCGCGGCCAGGGTGATCGCGAACAGACCGATGCCGATGCCGAGCCAGCCACCGCGCAGGTTGCTGTCGGTGAACATGACGATGCCGATGTTCACCAGGGAGAAGATCAGGTAGCCACCCATGGCGATCATGACGCCACGCTGGAACTTCGGCGTCGCCCGCACCCGGCCGCTCTTGTAGGCGAACAGCGCGACCGAGAAGACGGCCAGCGTGCCGAGGACCGCCTGAGGAACGATCCCGTTGAACGCGTCCTCGTAGAGGCGACTGATGCCCCCGACGAACAGGCCCTCGAGCCCGGCGTAGGACAGGATCAGCGCCGCATTGGTGGATTGCTTGAAGGAGATGACCAGACCGAGCACCAGGCCGACGATGGCGCCGCCGATGGTGAGCAGCGGGTTGTTCAGGAAGTAGGACACCGCGGCCACCGGCAGCAGGACGGCGAACATCAGCCCGGTCTTGATGACGACGTCGTCCATCGTCATACGCCCGGTGTCCACTGCCGTCGCCGTGGGTGCGTTGTACATGTCTTCGAGCTGCCCGGCGGTGGCAGGTGGTGCGTCGTTGAGCGTCGCGTAACCGCGCTTGCCGAACGCATCGCTGCGGTTGAAGACCGGATTTCGGCTCTGCATGACCGTCCCTCCATGTGCGCGGGTCCGCGCTCGTTGTTCCTACCGATAGTAACGGTCGCCGCCCCGGTCGGCGTTCCCGCAAACGGGGGGAAGACCGAAGGACGCGACGGTGCACGCTCGTGCCCCCGGTGGGACTCGAACCCACAGATGACCCCGCTTTTAAGGCGAGCGCCTCGGCCAGTTGGGCTACAGGGGCCCGGCGTCGAGGGTAGCGCTCAGAGGTAGACCCGCCGGGGGTGCAACGCGTGCGCCCCGGCCACCCGGTCCAGGAAGAGCAGCCCATCGAGGTGGTCGACCTCGTGCTGCACCGCGCGGGCCTCGAACGCGTCGGTCTCGATGGTCACCGCTGCCCCTGTCCCGGGCACCTGGCCGCTCACGACGAGACGGGTGGCCCGCTTCACGTCGCCGGTGAAGTCTGGCACCGAGAGGCAGCCCTCCCGACCCTTCTCCCACCGGCTGGCCGACACGAGGACGGGGTTCACCAGCACGAACCGTCCGTGGCAGGTGCGGGCGCGGGGATGGCCTGTCACGTCGAGGGAGAAGAGCCGTCCGGTCTCACCGACCTGGGTGGCCGCCAGCCCGACGCACCCCGGGGAGGCGAGCTGGGTCGCGAGCAGGTCAGCGGCCAGGGCCACCACGTCGGGGTCCAAGGGGTCGACAGTGACCGAGGGGACGGCCAGCCCGGGCGCGGGCGCTCGCAGCACCTCTCGGACCCGCCCGGCGGGCAGAGCCGGCAGCCAGCTCATCAGCTGGGCTCAGAGGTCGTCGGTTGCGACCGCACGCAGCGAGACCTCCACGCCCAGGTCGCGAGCCACGTCGGCGAGCCCCTCGCGCAGCGCCCCGATGTCCGCGGCGACCGGGATGTCCACCTCGGCCACCAGCACATACAGGTCGTCGGCCAGCCGGGTGGTCAGGTCGGTGACGTTGCCGCCCACTGCCGAGATCCGCGCGGTGACGGTGGACACGATGCCCGGCCGGTCGGCGCCGTGGACCGACAGCAGGTAGGACGGGCCGACCGGGGCCTGCACGGACTCGTGGGGCACTTCGCGCACAGAGATCGACAGGGTGTCGTCCGAGAGCGTGTCCAGCGCGCGCTGGGCCTCCTCGGCGGTCACCTCGGCACTGGCCACCAGCACCATGGCGAAATGACCCCGCAGGATCGTCATCGAGGAGTCCTCGAGGTTGGCTCCCAGCTCGGCGAGCAGGCCTGTCGCCTCGGCGATGATGCCGGGCCGGTCGTGCCCGACGACGGTGACGACGAGGAGTCGGCCGCCGCTCACGTGGCTCATCTGGCTCCTCTCATCGCGGGCTGAACCATCCGTACCAGCCGTCGCATGTCGGCGGCAGCCCGCTGGCACCGCACCCGACCCGGGCGACCAGCGCGTCGAAAAGCGGAGCGCCCGCCGGTCCCGCCACCGTTTCGTCCCAGGCCCGCACCTGCAGGCGGGCGGGCTCACCGACGACCAGCGAGGGCACCCGGGACAGCCGCTCCGCGGTGTTCACCGGGTCGCCTCGCTGAACTCGTCGCGCGCGCGCTGGAGCGAGCCCAACGAGACGATCTCGCGGCGGAAGAACAGCGCGAGGGTCCAGTCGAGGATCACGCGGATCTTGCGGTTGAAGGTGGGGATGCGGCTCACGTGGTAGGTGCGGTGCATGAACCAGGCCGGGAAGCCGCGCAGCTTGATGCCGTAGACCTGGGCGACGCCCTTGTGCAGGCCCAGCGACGCGACCGAGCCCGCGTGCTTGTGGGCGTACGCGTTCGGGCTGCGACCCTGCAGGACCAGGTTGATGTTGTCGGCGAGCACCTTCGCCTGGCGGACGGCGTGCTGGGCGCTGGGACTGGTCGTCACACCCGGCCCCGCCGTCAGGTCGGGGATGCTGGCGCAGTCGCCGGCCGACCAGGCCCCGTCCACACCCTCGACGCGCAGGTCCGTGCGGCACCGCAGACGTCCCTTGTCGTCCAGAGGCAGGTCGGTGCGCGCGAGCATCGGGTTGGCCTTCACGCCGGCGGTCCAGACCAGCGTCTCGGCGTCGAACTCTTCGCCGTCGGAGAGCACGATGTGCCCGCCCACGCAGGACTCGAGGCGGGTGCCCAGCCGGATGTCGATGCGGCGCTGGCGCAGCTGCTCGAGGGTGTAGCGGCCCAGGTCCTCCCCCACCTCGGGCAGGATCCGGTCGCTTGCCTCGACCAGGACGAACCTGATGTCGCCCTTGGACATCTCGGGGTAATAGCGAGTGGCATAGGTCGCCATGTCCTCGAGCTCGGCC
Organism: Spirochaetaceae bacterium; assembly: GCA_026786145.1. Lineage (GTDB taxonomy): Bacteria > Actinomycetota > Actinomycetes > JACCUZ01 > JACCUZ01 > JAJAYQ01. The sequence continues at coordinate 33,000 of JAJAYQ010000056.1, forward strand.
AGTGCCTCGATGCCGGCGTAACCGCCCCCGACGAACACAAACGTGAGCAGCGCCCGCCTGGCTGCGTGGTCGGTGACGGAGGTCGCGATGTCGAGCTTCTCGAGGATCTGGTTGCGCAGCGCGATCGCTTCCTCGACCTGCTTGAAGCCGATGCCCTGCTCGGCCAGACCCGGGATGGGCAGGGTGCGCGCCACCGAGCCGGGTGCCAGGACGATGACCTCGTAGGACAGGTCGTAGGCCTCACCGCGGGCCGGCTCGATGCGCGCCACCCGGCGGGCGTGGTCGACCGACTGGACGCGGCCGGTGAGGATCTCGCACTTGTCCAGCACCCGGCGCAACGGCACGACGACATGGCGCGGCTCGACGCTGCCGGCCGCGGCCTCGGGGAGGAACGGCTGGTAGGTCATGTACGACCTCGGGTCGACGACGATGATCTCGACGCGCCGCGACCGTAGCTCCGAACGAAGCCGCTTCTGCAGCCTCAGCGCGGTGTAGAGGCCGACGTACCCGCCGCCGACCACCAGGATCCGCGTGCGCGCCGTCGCGCCGGCGGTGGTGGTCATGTATGGAGAATAGGACCCAGCCCAGCGGTCGCGGCGGCTCTTCCCAGGACCCGGTCGAGCATCGGCTCGGTCAGGCGGCCGGTGAACGTGTTCTGCTGGCTCGGGTGGAACGAGGCGAGCACGAGCAGCCCGCCGACCTGGGCCTCGGCGCCGTGGGTGAAGCGCGGGCGCGGCCGGGGCACCGGCTCGCCCAGGCGCGCCAACGTGGCGAACAGCGCCTGCCACGCGAAGCCGCCGAGGGCGACGGCCACCCGCAGGTCGGGCAGGACATGCGCCACCTCGGCATCCATCCACGGGGCGCAGCGGTCGCGCTCCTCCACGGTCGGCTTGTTGTCGGGCGGGGCGCAGCGGACTGCCGCGAGCATCCGGGTGCCGATGAGCGCCTGGCCGTCACCGGCCCGCACGCTGGTCGGCAGGCGGGCCAGCCCGACGCGGTGCAGCGACGCGAAGAGCCAGTCGCCGCTGCGGTCACCGGTGAAGATGCGGCCGGTGCGGTTGCCGCCGTGCGCCGCCGGGGCGAGACCGACGACCAGGACCGACGGGTGCTCGTCGCCCCACCCCGGGATCGGCCGGCCCCAGTAGGGCTCGTCGGCGAACGCCTTGCGCTTCTCGGTGGCCACCAGCTCCCGCCACGTCACCAGCCTGGGGCAGGCCCGGCACACCGAGATCCTGGCGTCAAGGTCATCGAGTCCTGCGTGGGCACCGGCGAGGCGGCGTACGTCGTCGGCGTCGTGCGCGACGGGCACGTCCACCTACAGGCGGCTCTTGAGCAGGTCGATCGTGCGCCGCCATGCCTTCTCGCTGTGCTCCTTGTCGTGCACCTCGAGGCGCTGGTCGTTGAAGAAGGCGTGTCGGGAGCCCGGATAGTCGTAGACCTCGACGTCGCCGCCGGCCTCCTGGATGCCCTTGACCGCGGCCTGGACGCCCTCGGCCTGGGAGGTGCCGTCCTCCTCGGACGCGTGGATCATGGCCGACTTGTTGGCGTAGTTGCCCCACGACGGCGACATCTTCTCCCACGGGATCGCGGGGTAGAAGCCGACGGCGACCTTGACCTCGTCGGCCAGGGCGCCGCTCCACAGGGCCAGCGACCCGCCCATGCAGAAGCCGACCGTGCCGACGCCGTTGCCGGTCGTCTCGGGGAGGGTGGCGAGGTACTGCGCCGCGCCCTGGATGTCCTTCGCGGCCCGGTCCATGGCCAGGCCCATCAGCAGCCGCTGCGCCTCGTCGGGCTCGTCGGTCTTGGCGCCGTGGAAGAAGTCGGGTGCCAGGGCGAGGAAACCCTCCGCGGCGAAGCGGTCGGCGACGTCCTTGACGTGCCCGACCAGCCCCCACCACTCCTGCACGACGATCACGCCGGGTCCGCTGCCGGACTCGGGCAGGGCGAGGTAGCCCTCGCTCGAGTCGCCGTTGCTGGCAAAACTGACCATCTCACCCACGGGTGGGCCTCCTCGGAGTGCGGCAGGACGCGCAGGGTGCGTCGGTGCCCACCGACCCTTGCACGCGTGCCCGCCGCTACACCAGGGGGGTCACCGCTTCGTGCCCGTCGGGCTTGGCGTCGGTGTCGGGGTGGCCGTCGGACCTGGAGTCGGCACACCGGGCAACGGCTGCACGGACGGCAGCCCGGACGTGGGGTCGCCCATCTCGAGCGGCAACGGGTCGCCGTCCTGGTCGTACAGCCGGATGTCGGACAGAGTGGTCGCCTCAACCTGTCGCGCGCGTCGCGGCCGTCGCCTACGTTCTCCGCCGTGACCAGGATCCAGATCCGCGAGTTCGCCACCACCGACATCGACGACGCCGGGCGGCTGTCGCGGTCCTCGTGCAGGACGGCGCCACCGGCGCGGTCGCGGTCGGCGACGACGGGCTCACAGGTTTCCTGCTCGGCGGCTCCAAGGCCTCGGGTACGTGGGGCGAGAACATCTGGGTCGAGGGCGCCGGGCAGGCAGTCACCGACGCTGAGACGGTTCGCGACCTCTACGCCGCAGCCGCCACGCGCTGGGCCGCAGACGGGCGCGACGCCCACTACGTCCTGGTGCCGGCGTACGACACCGCGCTGGTCGACGCCTGGTTCCGGCTCGGCTTCGGACAGCAGCACGTCCACGCGGTCCGCGAGGTCCCCGAATCGAGCTCAAGCCCCGCTCCCGCGAAGGCCGACGGGGTGAGTGTCCGCACTGCTCGTCGCGAGGACATCCCGGTGCTCGCCGAGCTCGACCTGGTGCTGCCCCGGCACCAAGGCCTGTCGCCCGTCTTCTCCTCCGGCGGTATCCCGACCCTGCAGGAGGCGACGGAGGACTGGGAGGAGAGCTTCGATGACGAAGGCTTCGCCTACCTCGTCGCCGAGCACGAGGGCCGGGTGGTGGGGGCGGCCGTCGGCTGTGTGCTGGAGAAGTCGAGCTCGCACACCCCGCTCACCCGGCCGGACAAGGCCGGCTTCCTCGGCTTCGCGGCGGTCCTTCCCGGGGCCCGCGGGCTGGGGGCCGGCCGGGCGCTCGGCGAGGCGGTGCTCGACTGGACCCGCGACGAGGGCTTCACCAGCGCGGCCACCGACTGGCGCGCGACGAACCTGCTGTCCTCGCGCACTTGGCCACGGCTCGGCTTCCGCCCGACATTCCTCCGCCTGCACCGCCGGCTCGGCCACTGAACGCCGGGCGTCCCGGACCCGGCGTCCGGCTAGGGTCCGCGGGTGGTCGAGACAGCGCTGCCGGTCGCGGCCAACGACCCCGGCCGGGTCTACCGTCCGGGTCGGGGATACGCCTACCTGGTCGTGGCAGCGGTGTTGTTCGCTGTCAACGGGACGGTCTCCAAGGTCATCCTCGAGGCGGGGATGTCGGCCCCTCGACTGACCGAGCTGCGCTGCGCCGGAGCGGTGCTCGGCCTCGGCCTCGTCGTGCTGGTCGTCTCGCCCCGCCGGTTGCTCGTCTCGTGGAGCGAGGTGCCACTGCTGGCGGCGTACGGCGTGGCGGGCGTTGCCCTCACGCAGTTCTTCTACTTCATCGCGATCACCCGGATGCCGGTGAGCATCGCGCTGCTCTTCGAGTACACCGCGCCGCTGATGGTCGCGCTGTGGGCGCGGTTCGTGATGCACCAGCCGGTGCGCAACCGCGTGTGGGGCGCCCTGGGTCTGGCCCTGGCCGGTCTCGCCCTGGTGGCGGACGTGTGGAGCGACAGCAGCCTCGACGGGCTGGGGGTCGCCGCCGCCCTGGTCGCGGCGGTGGCGCTGGCGACGTACTACCTCCTTGGTGAGCACAGCGCGAGCAAACGGGACCCGCTCTCCACGACGTTCTGGGCGTTCGTGTTCGCAACACTTTTCTGGTCGGTGGTGCAGCCGTGGTGGTCGTTCCCGTATTCCGCGGTGACGGGGAGTGCGTCGTTGCTCGGCAATCTCGACGACCTGTCGCTGCCGCTGTGGACGCTCATGTCCTGGATGGTGGTGCTGGGGACGATCGTGCCCTTCGTGCTGGTGCTGTCCGGTCTCCATCACCTGCCGGCGACGCGGGTGGGCATGGTCGGGATGCTCGAGCCGGTGCTGGCCGGAGTCGTCGCCTGGCTGTGGCTGAGCGAGGCGCTCAGCGCGGTGCAGCTGGTCGGTGCTGGTGTCGTCCTCGCCGGCATCATGCTCGCGCAGACCTCGCGCTAGCCCATGACCCCATGCCGCAGCTCAGAACGACGGGATGTCGTCCTCCGGCGGCACGTCGTCCGGCGGGGCACGGTCGGGTGCGTCGAGCACCGGCTCCAGCCGGTCGACGTAGACATGACCCGTCGGGCTGGCCCACACGTAGGCACCGTCAGCTCGTTGCTCGCAGCGCCAGTCGGTCTCGTGCTTGCCGATGTGGTCGAACTCGCACAACGGCCCGAGGTTGCTCTCCGCCGTCGGCCCGTCCGGGAACGGGCGGGTGTGGTCGAGGTGGCATCGGCGCGCCGGCATCCGGCA